>NZ_JBKQQD010000468.1:0-16734 GCF_052144515.1 Mycobacterium sp.
GGTCCTGGAAGAACTTGAGCACGACGCTGCGGGTGTTGTGTGGCGGCTGGCCGGCGTTGTGTTGCTCGGTGGTGGCCTCCATCTGGTAGGGCTGGTCGCGACTCCCGGAACTCTGGGCGACGCTGACGAACCCGTCGCGGTTTTGGGTGATGTAGTCGGTCAGCGCCTGTTCGTCGGGATAGTCGGCGGGAAACGTCATGGTGAGCGCGTAGGTGGGGGTCGACGTGTGCAGACGGCAGGTCTGGGCGTCCGGCATGGTGCCGCCCAGGGCGGCGCACGTCGGTGGGGCGGCGGCCGCCGGCCAGCCGACTAGGACCGCTAAGACCGCGGAGGCCAGCACCGCGGCCGCTATCAGAAAACGCATCGTCGAATTGTCCCCGTAGTCAGTAAGAAGTACCCGCAAGAATGACCGCCGCCAGCGTACCGGGGCCCTATCGCGAGGCACGGCAAACGTAGGCCGCTGCGTGACTGGCCGGGCCGGCGCCGACCCGGGTGATGACCACCGACAGGGGTTGGCTGCCGCGCGGCCGCAGCCGTCGCCGCAGCGCGTCGGGGTCGACCCCCACACCGCGCACCAGGATCTCCAGCGCGCCGCAGTCCCGCGCCGCCAGTGCCCGCCGTAGCCGGCGCTCGTCGAACGCCAGCTGCTCGAGCACCTCGAAGCCGCGGATCTCCGGCGGCAGCCGGTCTCCGGACAGGTAGGCGATGGCGGGGTCGAGCTGCCACAGTCCGTGCCGCGCAGCGTAGTGGCGCACCAGCCCGGCCCGCACCACGGCGCCGTCGGGGTCGATGATCCATCGCCCCGCGGGCCGCACCGGGCAGTCGTCGGACCCGGCATCGGTGATCTGTTCGCCTCCAGAGGGCCCGTCGAGGATGCTGGCCCGGCGGCGCACACCCGGCTCCGCCAACCCGGCCGACCACAGGCACGCTTCCCGCACCGAGCCGCGGTAGGACATCACCTCGATTTCGCCGTCGAAGCCGAGGCGGGCCACGCCGTCGAAATCTATTCCGGGAGCACACTTTACGACGAGATCACGGCCACTAGAGCCACCGTAGCAGTCCATCACCTGACGCAAGCCGGGCTGATAGTCGTCCGGTTTGAAGCGCCGCTGGCCGCCGCGGCGACGGGCAGGGTCGACGAGGACCACCGCGTCGCGGGTCACCGGGTGCAGCGCGTCGGCGCGACACAGGCCGGCGGTCTCCCCGAGATTGTGGCGCGCCATCGCCAGCCGCACCAGGTCGATGTCGCTGCCCACCGCCGGGACGGCGCAGCGTCCTAATGCGGCCAGCTCGGTGCCGATGGAACAGGTCGCGTCGTGCACGACATGGCCGGCGAGCCGGCGGGCCCGGTGCAGGGCCACCACCGCGGCGGTGGCCTGCTGCAGCGCCTCGTCGGTGAAAAGCCAGCCGGAGACCTCCAGCTCGCCGAGCTTTTCGGCGGCGCGGCGGCGCAGCAGCGTCGTCTCCACTAGCAACGGCGCCCGGTCGCCGAATCGGGCCCGCGCCGCGGCGACATCGGCGATCCGGGTGGCGTCGGCCAGCTCGAATCCGGCGACCGCCGCCAGCGCGGCGGCACCCGATTCCGACCGCAGGTACGCGACGTCGTCGGTGCTGAAGCGCAGGCCAGCCGAGCCGCTATTCAGGACGGCTTGGTCCCGGTGATCATCACGTTGTAGAACCAGCCCTTCGGCAGCACGCGACGCCACAGGTTGGCGTCCACCCAGCTCAGCGTCTTCCAGCTGATGAAGGCGAACTTCGCCCAGCCCCAGCCGAGCTTGCCCGGCGGCACCGTCGACTCGAAGGTACGCAAGGGCCACCCGAGCATCGCGGCTGTGAACTCCTCGGTGGCGGTTTCGACCTGCACGGCGCCGGCGTTGGTCGCCATCCTCTCCAGGTCTTTCGGTTCGAAGGTGTGCAGGTCGACCACCCACTCGAGGGCCGCCGCGCGCGAGTTCTCGTCGATTTCGGCCTGCGGACGGCGCCAGGCGCCCAGCCCGGGCAGCTTCACCGCGCGGATGGTGACGTTCCACGTCAGGTCCGCGAGCGCACGGGCATATCCGTTGCCGACGTTGGTGGGCTCGCCCGCGAACACAAACCGGCCACCAGGCTTCAGCACCCGCAGCGCCTCACGCAGCGACAGCTCGACGTCGGGAATGTGATGCAGCACCGCGTGCCCGACCACCAAATCGAAGGTGTCGTCGTCGTACGGGATGCCCTCAGCGTCGGCGACCCGGCCGTCGATGTCGAGTCCCAGCGACTGCCCGTTGCGGGTGGCGACCTTGACCATGCCGGGTGAGAGGTCGGTGACCGATCCGCGCCGGGCGACCCCGGCCTGGATCAAATTGAGCAGGAAGAAGCCGCTGCCGCAGCCCAGTTCCAGGGCCCGGTCGCAGGGCAGCTCACGGATGACCTCGTCGGGCACGACGGCGTCGAAGCAGTGCCGGGCGTAGTCGATGCAGCGCTGGTCGTAGGAGATCGACCACTTCTCGTCGTAGCTCTCGGCCTCCCAATCGTGGTAGAGCACCTGGGCCAGCTTGCTGTCTTGCCTGGCGGCTGCCACCTGCTCGGCTGTGGCGTGCGGGTTGGGAACGGCGTCAGCGGGGATTTCCGAACTCCTCGTCATGCAGGGCAGCCTAACGGCCGTGTCGGCGGGGCGTGTCGGCACCGTCCTGACCAGCGGCGAAGGCGTCGTCAAAAACGGCATTGATGCCGGCTTTGGCGGCGGCCAGGGCATGTCGCGGGCCGTCGAGAAATCGGCGTGCCCACGCCGCGGCGGCGTCGTACACGTCGTCGGGGGCCACCATCTCGTCGATGAGGCCCAGCGCCGAGGCCTCCTCGGCGTCGATGAAGCGCCCACTGAACACCAGCTCCTTGGCCCTGCTCGCGCCGGCCACGCGGGTCAGCCGGGCCATTCCGTCACTTCCGGGGACCAGGCCGGCCAGGATCTCGGTCGCCCCGAACTTCACGTTGTCGCCGCTGACCCGCCAGTCGGCGGCCAGGGCCAGGGTGAGGCCGGCGCCCAGGGCGTAGCCGGTGATCGCGGCCACGGTCGGCTTGGGGATCGCCGCGACGGCATCGACGGCCTCGCGGCGGACCCGGGCCGCGGTGTCGGCCTCCGACGGGCTCAGTGTCTGCAGCTCGGGCACATCATCGCCGGCGGAGAAGATCTCGTGGCCGCCGAACAAGATCACCGCGGCGACGTCGTCGCGCCGCCCGAGCTCGGCCGCGGCCCCCGCGATCTCCCGGTAAACCTGGCGGGTCATCGCGTTGGTGGGCGGTCGCGACAGCAGCAACATGGCCAGGCCGGCATCCTGCGAGCCGTCGCTGACCACGATGCTCACGAACTCACTCATTGGGCTCATAGGGGCCATTCCATCGAGCCGCCCGACTTTCGCGCCTCGTGGTAGCGGTCGGAATCGAAGAACTCGAACACCCAGTTGTCGCCCCGCTTCTCCAGGAGGGGCTGCACCGGCGAGATCTGGCGCTCGACGGCCAGCACATCGGCGACCGTGCGGCCGGCCAGCGCGTCCAGCTGCGTCCAGGTCGGCGGGAGCAAGACGTTACGCCCGGCCGCGAAGTCAGTAATGGCGTCCTGCGGCAACACCCACTCGGCACGATCGGATTCGGTATTCTCGCCGTCGGCGCGCTGACCCTGCGGCAGCGCTCCCACAAAGAAGTAGGTGTCGTAGCGGCGGGTGCGCTCGGCGTCCGGGGTGACCCAGTTCGCCCACGGCCGCAGCAGGTCGGAGCGCAGCACCAGGTTCTCCCGGCGCAGGAACTCCGCGAACGACAGCGTCCGGTCGGCCAGCGCGCGGCGCGAGTCTCGGTAGACCGAGGCATCGCGGACAATGCCGCCCGGGCGCTCCGGGTCATCGGCAGGCCCGGCGAACAGCACCCCCGATTCCTCGAAGGTCTCCCGCGCCGCGGCGCACACCAGCGCCTCGGCCAGGCCGGACTCGATGCCGAACCGCTCCGCCCACCACGACGGCGGCGGCCCGGCCCAGGCCCCCAACCCCTCCAAGTCGGCGTTGCGGTCGCGATCGTCGACACCGCCGCCGGGGAAAACCATGACGCCGGCGGCGAACTCCATCGCGGAGTGCCTGCGCATCAAAAACACGGACAACCCGGTTGGTGTGTCGCGGATCAGCATCACGGTCGCGGCCGGGCGCGGCGTCAAAGGCTCGACGGGTTGGGTCATAGCTGCCTCCGGTGGGCTGCGCGGCTGCGAACTCGCCGGGCGAAGTAGCGGCCGTCGACGACGTCCAGGGCGATCTCCTGCCCGAAAGCGGTGGACAGGTTCTGGGCGTTCAGCACGTCGGGCAGCAAACCCGAGGCGACCACTTGGCCCTCCGAAAGCATCAGGCAGTGGCTGAAGCCGGGAGGCACCTCCTCGACGTGGTGGGTGACCAGCACCAGCGCGGGTGCGTCGGGGTCGGCGGCCAGATCGGCCAGCCTGGCCACCAGTTCCTCGCGCCCACCCAGGTCCAGGCCGGCGGCGGGCTCGTCGAGCAGCAGCAGTTCCGGGTCGGTCATCAGCGCACGGGCGATCAGCACGCGCTTGCGCTCGCCTTCGGACAGCGTCCCGTAGGTGCGGTCGGCAAGGTGCTCGGCCCCCAGGCTCTCCAGCATGTCGATCGCCCGTTGGTAGTCGACATCCTCGTAGCGTTCCCGCCACCGGCCCAGCACCGAATAACCGGCCGAGACAACGAGGTCGCGGACCACTTCATCGGTGGGCACCCGCTGCGCCAGCACCGAGGAACTCAGCCCGATCCGGGCCCGCAGCTCGCTGACGTCGACCCGGCCCAACCGCTCACCGAGCACGTAGGCGACGCCCGACGACGGGTGTTCGGCTGCCGCGGCGATGCGCAGCAGCGACGTCTTGCCGGCCCCGTTGGGGCCGATGACCACCCAGCGTTCGTCGAGTTCGACCGCCCAGTCCAGCGGACCCACCAGCGTGTGATCGCCACGTCGCAGCGACACGCTCCTGAGGTCGATCAGCAGGTCGGGGTTGGCTGCTTCGGGCACCCGATCATCGTGCCGTACCACTGGCGAGCAGACGCAAAAGCCCCCAATTTCGGCACGAAATAGGGGCTTTTGCTGGGGGCACCTCCCGCTTGCGGGGGACTGCTCGCGCCACCTACTCAGGCGGGATGTCGACGCGGCGCACCACCCCGTCGACCGCGTCGGCCGCCTCGATCTCGCCGCGCGTCACCCCTAGCAGAAACAGCACCGTGTCCAGGTAGGGATGGCTCAACGACGCGTCGGCGACTTCACGCAACGCGGGCTTGGCGTTGAACGCGATGCCCAGCCCGGCGGCGGCCAGCATGTCGATGTCGTTGGCGCCGTCACCGACGGCGACGGTCTGCTCCATCGGCACGCCGGCCTGCTCCGCGAAGTCGCGCAGCGCCTTGGCCTTGCCGGCCCGGTCGATGATCGGGCCGACCGTGCGGCCGGTGAGCGTGCCATCGACGATCTCGAGCTCGTTGGCGGCGACGAAGTCCAGCATCAGTTCGTGTGCGAGCGGGTCGATGATCCGCCGGAAGCCTCCGGAGACCACCCCGCAGCGATAACCCAGCCGGCGCAGCGTGCGCAGCGTGGTCCGGGCGCCGGGCATCAGTTCCAGCTGGTCGGCGACCTCGTCGATGACCGTGGCGGGTAGGCCCGCCAGGGTGGCCACCCGCCGCTCGAGCGACTCCGCGAAATCCAGCTCCCCGCGCATCGCGGCCTCGGTGATCGCCGCGACAGTTCCCTGCGCGCCCGCGCGCGCCGCCAGCATCTCGATGACCTCGCCCTGGACCAGCGTCGAATCAACGTCGAAGACGATGAGCCGCTTGGCCCGCCGTTCCAGGCTGTAGGCCTCAAGTGCCACGTCGACGCCCTCGTCGCGGGCCACCCGTGTCAGCACGGTTTGCAGCTGGCCACCGGCTCCCGGCGGCACCGAGACCCGCAACTCCAGGCCGGTGACCGGATAGTCGGAGACGCCGCGGATCAGGTCGATGTTGACGCCCAGAGCGGCCGCCTCGCGGGCCACCGCGCCGAATGCCCGGGCGGTGATGGGCCGGCCCATCACCATGATGGTGTGGGTCGACGGTTCCCGGATGATCGGTACGTCGTCGCTGCGCTCGATCGCGACGTCGAGGCCTACCCGGTGAATCGCGGTTTTGACGTCGTCGCGCAACGCGGTACCGTCGGCGACTTCCGGGGGGCAGGACACCAGGACACCCAGGGTGAGCCGGCCCCGGATCACCACCTGTTCGACGTTGAGCAGCTCGACTCCGTGCCGGGACAGCACCTCGAACAGCGCCGACGTCACACCTGGCTGATCCACGCCGGTGACGGTGATCAGCACCGACACCTTAGGTGGTGTGCTCACCCCAAACCGTCAGCTGCGGACGTTGACGTCGTCGACTCTCGTGACGTCTTTGCCCTCATGGCCGTAGGCGCGTCCGACGTGGGATTCGGCGCGCATTCGTTCCACCATGTGCGGGTAGTGCAACTCGAACGCCGGACGCTCCGAACGGATCCGGGGCAGTTCGGTGAAGTTGTGCCGCGGCGGCGGGCAACTGGTCGCCCACTCCAGCGAGTTGCCGTATCCCCAGGGGTCGTCGACGGTGACGACCTCGCCGTAGCGCCAGCTCTTGAAGACGTTCCACACGAACGGGAACATCGACGCACCCAGGATGAAGGCCCCGATGGTCGAGATGACGTTGAGCGTCGTGAAGCCGTCGGTGGGAAGGTAGTCCGCATAACGGCGCGGCATGCCCTTGTTGCCCAACCAGTGCTGCACCAGGAACGTGGTGTGAAAACCGATGAACGTCAACCAGAAGTGCAGCTTGCCCAGCCGCTCGTCGAGCAGCCGGCCGGTCATCTTCGGGAACCAGAAGTAGATGCCGGCGAACGTCGAGAACACGATGGTGCCGAACAGCACGTAGTGGAAGTGCGCGACGACGAAATAGCTGTCCGCCACATGGAAGTCCAGCGCCGGGCTGGCCAGCAGAACACCGGTCAGACCACCCAACAGGAACGTGACCATGAACCCGACCGAGAACAGCATCGGCGTCTCAAAGGTCAACTGCCCCTTCCACATTGTGCCGATCCAGTTGAAGAACTTGATCCCGGTCGGCACCGCGATCAGATACGTCATGAACGAAAAGAACGGCAGCAGAACGGCTCCGGTGGTGAACATGTGGTGTGCCCACACCGCGACCGACAACGCGGCGATCGACAGCGTCGCGTAAACCAGCGTGGTGTAGCCGAAGATCGGCTTGCGGGAAAACACCGGGAAGATCTCGGACACGATCCCGAAGAATGGCAGGGCGATGATGTAGACCTCGGGGTGACCGAAGAACCAGAACAGGTGCTGCCACAACAGGACTCCGCCGTTGGCCGGGTCGTAGACATGGGCGCCCAGATGTCGGTCGGCGGCCAGCCCGAACAGCGCGGCGGTCAGCAGCGGGAACGCGATCAGAATCAGGATCGACGTCACCAGGATGTTCCAGGTGAAGATCGGCATGCGGAACATCGTCATGCCGGGTGCGCGCATGCACACCACCGTGGTGATCATGTTGACCGCGCCCAGGATGGTGCCCAGGCCGGCCACCGCGATACCCATGATCCACAGGTCACCACCGGGACCAGGTGAATGGATGGCGTCGGTCAGCGGGGTGTAGGCGGTCCAGCCGAAATCGGCGGCACCGCCGGGCGTGATGAAGCCGGCGGTTGAGATCGTGGCGCCGAACAAGAACAGCCAGAACGAGAAGGCGTTCAGCCGGGGGAACGCGACGTCGGGCGCGCCGATCTGCAGCGGCAGCACCAGATTCGCGAAGCCGAACACGATCGGGGTGGCGTAGAACAGCAGCATGATCGTGCCGTGCATGGTGAACAGCTGGTTGAACTGCTCATTCGACAAGAACTGCAAGCCAGGCTGCGCCAACTCGGTACGCATCAACAGGGCCAGCAGGCCGCCGATGAAGAAGAAGATGAAGCACGCGACGCAATACATGATGCCGATCATCTTGTGATCGGTCGTGGTGATCAGTTTGTAGACAAGGTTCCCCTTGGGACCGGTCCGCGCCGGGAATGGACGGACGGCTTCGAGTTCTCCCAAAGGGGGCGCTTCGGCTGTCAACAGCTCCTCCAGACATCCATCACAGGACAGGGGACCGGAAAGGGTCGGGTACCCATAACTGAGACGAATCTTAGCCCCCACTCGGGGCGGCGGCAGGCCTGGTCCTACAAACTGTCGTAAATGCCGTGGCGCCGGCTGTGGCCTCACCCAAGGCTGGTTTCGGCGGACGGGTCCGAGCTGGCCGGATGTTAACGTCGAACGCGTGCTATTCGGCGGGAGGCGACCCAGGTTTGCCGCCGCCGCACCGACCGCAGCACTGGCCTCTGCACTGGCCTCTGCACTGGCCTCTGCACTGGCAATTGTGGCGATCGTGACGTGCAGCGCGTGCGGTTCCGATCAACCCACCACAGCGTCGCGGTCGCTGGTCACCCCCACCACCCAAATCGCCGGTGCGGGGGTGCTGGGCAACGACCGCAAACCCGACGACGCGTGCGCGCGCGACGCCGCCGCCGCCGACCCGGGGCCGCCGACCCGGCCGGCCCACAACGCCGCGGGCGTCAACCCCGATGTGGCCGAGGTGCCGGCCGAGCCGCAACGCATCGTGGTGCTCTCCGGTGACCAGCTCGACGCGCTGTGCGCGCTTGGCTTGCAATCGCGGATTGTCGCCGCCGCGTTGCCGGACGGCTCCTCCAATCAGCCCTCGTATCTGGGGAACGCGGTGCACGGCCTGCCCGCCGTCGGCACCCGCAGCTCCCCTGACCTCAATGCCGTCACGGCGGCGCACCCGGATCTGATCCTCGGTTCGGTGGCGCTGACGCCAAACTTGTATCCGCAGCTCGCGGCAATCGCCCCGACGGTGTTCACCGCGGCTCCGGGGGCGGCCTGGGAAGACAACCTTCGTGGGGCCGGCGCCGCCACCGCGCGCGGCGCCGCCGCAGACGCCCTGATCAACGGCTTCTCTTCGCGGGCCGACCAGATCGGGGCTAGCCGTGACGCCGCCCACTTCCAGGCGTCGATCGTCCAGCTCACCGACAAAACCATGCGCGTCTACGGGGCCAACAACTTCCCGGCCAGCGTGCTGACCCGGGTCGGGGTGGACCGGCCTGCCGCACAGCGGTTCACCGACAAGCCCTACATCGAAATCGGCACCACCGACGCCGAGCTGGCGAGGTCACCGGACTTCTCTGCAGCGGACGCCGACGTCATCTACGTGTCGTGTGCGTCACCGGCCGCCGCGCAGCGCGCCGCCGCCGTGCTGGACAGCAACCCGTGGCGCAACCTGTCCGCCAACCGCGACAACCGGGTCTTTGTCGTCAACGACGAGATATGGCAGACCGGCGAGGGCATCATCGCGGCCTGGGGCATCGTCGACGACCTGCGCTGGGTCAACGCCCCGATCAACTAGCCGCGCGAGCGCCGACTCGAGTCCGCGACATGGCAATTCCCAGTATCACCAGCGGAACCAGCCAGATCAGACTCACATACGGATGCGCCCTATATAAGCCCAGAGCACTGGCCCGGGCGTCGAGAAATCCCGCAATAAATGCGGGCGCCGACCACCACCACCGGAATGGCCGGTGCGATGCGATTCCGAAGGCAATGAGCGCCATACCGGTCACGAGCGGCAAATAGTGGCTGTATGCGAAATGCGTACCATTTCGAGCGTCATCCACGAGCAGGAATCCCCAGTACAGCCCCCGCAAAGCCGCAGCCGCACAGGTGATCCAGGCAAAGATGGCCGCGACACGCTGAGTCCTCCCACAGCGAATCGCAACCACACCGAATGCCAGAGCAAGAGTCAGCCATAGCACCAGATAAACGGCGTTTATCCAAGTCCAACCGAGATGAAGACCATGCAGGCGGATAATCCGGAAAGCTGAATATATTGCTCCGAAGGCAACAATGATTGCGCCCGGCAGTACGAAATTCCACGCCGCAGACGTAGCAGATAGCGGCTGATCGTTTCGCGTATTCCCCACCAGCGCAAGATATTCCCGGCAAGGCCCCGGTCGGCTGCGCCTCGCCCACTGAGCGGCTGTTCGTACTGAATCGTCCTACGCTGGTGACCAGCCGATTGGCCCGAGACCGTTACCTTAGCTAAGCTTTTCTCAGGACTGACGAACGAAGAGGGATTTTCCGATGAGCACTGTTACCGCGTATGCCGCCACGTCGGCGACCGAACCGCTGACCAAGACCACCGTCACCCGCCGCGAGCCCGGCCCGCACGACGTGGCGATCGACATCAAGTTCGCCGGCATCTGCCACTCCGACATCCACACCGCCAAAGGCGAGTGGGGCGTGCCGAATTACCCCGTGGTGGTCGGCCATGAGATCGCCGGCGTGGTGACCGCCGTCGGCTCCGAGGTGACCAAGCACAAGGTGGGCGACCACGTCGGCGTGGGCTGCATGGTGAATTCCTGCGGCGAGTGCCGCTACTGCAAAGCCGGTCTCGAGCAGTACTGCAAGCCGGGCGCGACCTTCACCTACAACTCCATCGACAAAGACGGCACGCCCACCCAGGGCGGCTACAGCCAGGCCATCGTCGTCGACGAAAACTTCGTCCTGCGCATCCCCGACTCACTGCCACTGGACAAAGCGGCACCGCTGCTGTGCGCGGGCATCACGCTCTTCTCACCGCTTCGGCACTGGAAGGCCGGGCCGGACACGCGGTTGGCAATCATCGGCCTCGGTGGCCTCGGGCATATGGGCGTCAAGCTGGGCGCGGCGATGGGCGCCGAGGTGAGCGTGCTGTCGCAGTCGCTGAAGAAGATGGAAGACGGGCTGCGCCTGGGTGCGAGCAACTACTACGCCACCGCCGACCCCGACACCTTCAAGAAGTTACGCAGCAGCTTCGACCTGATCCTGAACACCGTCTCGGCGAACCTGAAACTCGGCGACTACCTGGGCCTGCTGGACGTCGACGGCACCCTCGTCGAACTGGGCATCCCCGAGCACCCCATGGAGGTGCCGGCATTCTCGCTGGCGCTGGCGCGGCGCAGCCTGTCCGGGTCCAACATCGGCGGCATCGCCGAAACCCAGGAGATGCTGGACTTCTGCGCCGAGCACAGTGTGACGCCCGAAATCGAGGTCATCGAGCCGGATTACGTCAACGAAGCCTATGAGCGTGTGCTGGCCAGCGACGTGCGCTACCGCTTCGTCATCGACATCTCGAAGTTATGACGGAGCGCGCAGCCGTGTCGCAACCTCTTCGGCGGCCTCGCCGTCTTCGTCACCAGGGATCAGCTCGCTGACGTTGATGCCGGCCAGCGGCCAACCGGCGGCGGCCAACGTGGCGGCCACCCGCCGGACGTTCTCGGGTCCAGCGTCGTGGTGGGTCATCTCAGAGATTTTCTCGGCAATCTCGTTGCCGTCGATCACGCCGTCGGCGGTCGCGTCCGATCCCGTATTGGTGAGGTTTTGTACCACGTCTTTGATCTGGTCGTGGGTGAGCGGCGTGCTGCGCAGCAACGCGAACAGCGGGACCTGGTCGGGTCCGGGCACACCCTGGGGGTAGCCGACCTGCAGCCAACGGATTACCGAGCGCAAAAAGTGGGGGTGATTTTGAGAAGAATCGGCGTTCGTCACCCCATTAGTCTCACGGTCGGGGCATCGCGGCGCTAGCTCGGCGTCGCACCATCCCCACAATTCATATTCCGTTCACAACCTCGTTCATGTGACTTTATCAGCGCGATCAAGCACCTCAACCCGCCCGCAAGATATAACCTTCCGGCATGTTGCGCGTCGCGATCGTGGGTGGTGGTGCTGCGGGCGTGCTCACCGCGATACATCTCCGCCGGAGCAAACCAGATGCGCAGATCACGCTGATCGACGCGTCTGGTCGTCCCGGCACCGGGGCGGCGTATGGCACCAAAGACCCGACCCACTTGTTGAATGTTCCTGCGCAGCGCATGTCTGCTTGGCCCGACGATCCCGATCACTTCTGCCGATGGCTCGACGAACGAGCCGTCGCACCGGTCAAGAGCTTCGCACCGCGTCTCGCGTACGGCCGCTACCTGCAAGAACAACTCGCGGTCGCCGACGTACGGATCGAGACCGCCGAGGTTGTCGGGTTGACGCCGGGCGCGCCCGCGCGCATTGCGCTAAACGATGGACGTTCCTTATCGGCCGACGCCGTTGTGCTCGCGACCGGGCGCCCCGAAGGCGGCATGCCCGAGTCGCTGGAGCGCGCCTTCGCCCCGGTGTTGGCCTTAGGAGCCGACCCAGCCACCGACGGCAAGGTTGTGGTTGATCCATGGGCGCCCGGCGCGCTCGCGGCTCTTGGTGCACGCCGGCCCGCGAGCGTCTTGGTGATCGGTTCGGGACTCACCGGCGTTGATGTCGCGCTGCCTCTCATAGCGCGCGGCGCCACGGTCACCCTGCTGTCCCGTCACGGCGCGCTCCCCCGCCGATTCCGCACCGCGGGTGCGCCGACCGAGTTGCCCAACCTCGATGCGCTCGCCGCCGAGGTCTCACTTGAGCAAATGCGCGCCGCGCTCGCCGCGGATCTCGCGCACGCACGCGACGCTGGTTCGGACTGGCGACAAGTGATCGACGCACTCCGGCCACGTACGGCCCAGCTGTGGCGGTCGTTGGGGTGGGAGGACCAGCGCCGGTTCCTGCGCGAGGACTTGCGGCAGTGGGACATCCTTCGCCACCGCATGCCGCCTACGATCGCCGACGCGATTTATGCCGCGATCGACAGGGGCCAACTGGCCATCGAAGCGGGCGAGGTGGCCGATGTCTCGCTGCACGGCAGTGGCGTCGAACTGGTGGTGACAACGAGCGACCGATCAGTGCGTCGACGTGGTGACGCGGTGGTCGTCGCCACTGGCACCTCCTGGGATCGGCGGTCCTTGTACCGCTCCCCGCTCTGGGCGAACCTGTTGGCCAACAACGTCGCATCGCTGCACCCGAGCGGCGTAGGCGTGCGCCTCGATGCGGACGGCTACCTCATCGACGCGGCCGGAGGCACGGTCCCGGACATCATCTGTCTCGGCTTGATCCGCCAGGGTGAGGAGTGGGAGACCACCGCGATTCCCGAAATCCGTGCCCAGGCGGCTGCTATCGCGCAGCTGCTCGCCGACGACTCGCGCGAGCGCCCGGTGCGGACGCCCAGTCTCGTGAGGACTGCACCGGAATTGAGTGGTGCGGCCGCTTCGTACGCCGAGGGTGTGCGCCGCCTGCTCTCCGTCCAAGACGGCGCGTCGGTCGCCTTCGCTGCCGCGGTCGCGGAAGATCCGCACCACGCGCGGGCGCACGTCGCACTGGCGATGATTGCCACGGAACGGCCCGACCGCGCGGGCGGCCCGGACGCAGTCAGCGGCCATCTCGCTCGAGCGCGCGCGGCGCTTGCGCATGGCAGCGACGAAGACCGCAGCCATGTCGAGGCCATCGCCGCGTGGTGCGAGAAGGGAAACGCGGTCGGCACCCCCGCACTCATCGACCATCTGGACCGCGTCCCGAACGACGAAGTCGCATTGCTTGTGCTCGCGCCGTCGATTGCGTTCGCCGGGGCCGGCGACGCGCTGCCGGACGCGTGGCAGTACGTCGAGCGGTTTACCGGCGTGCACGGCGAGGCGCCATGGTATCTCGGCTTGCGCGCCTACGGCCGAACGGAGCAGGGCCTGTGGTACGACGCGGCCGACCTCGCCGACGCCGCACTCGAACTCGATCCAGGCAGTGGCAATGCCGCGCATGCGCTTTCGCACGTGCACTACGAGACCGACGCGCATGGAGCCGGGCTGAAATGGCTGACGGACTGGATCGCGGGCGACGGCAGCACGCAGCGCTACCTCCCGCATTTTCAGTGGCACGCCGCGCTGCACGAGCTCGCGATGGGCGACGCTGCTGCCGCGGCTCGCCGGTACGCCTCGTTTCTCGCACCGCCCCAGTCGAAGGACGTGCGCTGCCTCGTCGATGCCGGTTCGCTCGCGTGGCGGGCGCGCCTGCATCCGGACTGGGTTACTCCCCCTGATCCGATGCCGTTGCTCGCCGAGGTCGGCTCGCTAGCGTATGCGCCGCAAACGCCGTTCATCGCGTTCCACGCGCTGCTGGTGCTGGCCGCCGCGAATGATCCGGCCGCGATCCGCGCGATCGATGTTCCGGGCGCGACCGACGCGCAGGCAACGACGCTGCGCCTCATCGGCGAAGGTCTTATCGCGTTGACGGAGGGTGAGCCGCGCGCCGCGCTCGACTACCTCCTCGAATCGCTCGCCGGGCTTCCGTCGATTGGCGGTAGTCGCGTGCAACAGGAAGTGGTCCTCGAAACCGCGTTGGCCGCGATGCTCCAACTCGGTGCGCCGGGTCAAGCAGCGCGTCTCTTGTCGCGACATCGCGCTGCGCCCGGACCTCAAGTGACCCGCGGCGCCGTGAACTGACCCGGTGATCATCGAACACCTGTAGCTCAGGTATCAAAGACGTCCGGTTGGCAGGAGACCGGGTCGCACCTCGCTAAGCTCCGAACCGATACCCGCCAGATCCGTTGCCGCCGCTGTCATCAGAGCAAAGCTCAGAACCTGTGGATGAGCCTCGGCGAGGCGGCGTAAGCGGGCGCACCTTCCCGAGGATGATCTGAAGTCCGAAGTGTCCTGATCAAGACCGGCGTTGGCGCGCTGGCTGGGAAGGTAAGCCCGTGCTCACGGTAGTTCACGATGCGGAATCGGCCAACGACAACGACGGCGGTGCGGGTCGGTCGTTGCTCGATGAGATTGTCCGCGATGGTGCTCGCCAGATGCTGGCCGCGGCATTGAAGGCCGAGGTCGCCGCCTATATTGACGCCCACTGCCAGCTGATTGATGAGGACGGGCACCAGCTGGTGGTGCGCAACGGCTTCCACGAGGAACGCACGGTGCTCACCGCTGCTGGTGGAGTGCCGGTGCGTGCGCCGCGGGTCAACGACAAGCGGACCGACCCCGACTCTGGTGAGCGCAAGCGGTTTTCTTCGGCGATCTTGCCGGCGTGGGCGCGCAAGTCCCCGCAGATCAGCGAGGTATTGCCTTTGCTGTATCTGCACGGGCTGTCCACCGGCGACTTCACACCGGCGCTTGAGCAGTTCCTCGGTACCGGCTCGGGCCTGTCGGCGGCCTCGATCACCAGGCTGACCGCCCAATGGCAAGACGAGGCCAAAGCGTTCGGGGCCCGTGACCTCTCAGGCAGCGACTACGTCTATTTGTGTGGTCGACGGAATCCACCTCAAGGTACGCCTAGATCAGCAGAAACTGTGTTTGCTGGTGATGATCGGGGTGCGTGCCGACGGGAGCAAAGAACTGGTAGCGATCACCGACGGGTACCGCGAATCCACCGAATCGTGGGCCGATCTGCTGCGTGATTGCCGCCGCCGCGGCATGAGAGCACCCGTGCTCGCGGTCGGCGACGGCGCGCTCGGCTTCTGGGCGGCGTTGCGTGAGGTTTTCCCCGATACCCGCGAGCAGCGCTGCTGGTTCCACAAGCAGGCCAATGTCCTTTCCGCACTGCCCAAATCAGCACACCCAGGCGCGTTGGCCGCGCTCAAGGACATCTACAACGCCGAAGACATCGACAAGGCCCAGGTCGCGACCAAGGCCTTCGAACTCGACTACGGCGCCAAGTACCCCAAGGCGATCGCCAAGATCACCGACGACCTCGACACCCTGCTGGAGTTCTACAAATGCCCCGCCGAGCACTGGATCCACCTGCGCACCACCAACCCCATCGAGTCCACCTTTGCCACCGTGCGCCTTCGTCAGCGCGTCACCAAAGGCCCAGGATCACGCACCGCCGGAATCGCCATGGCCTACAAGCTCATCGAGGCCGCACAAGCTCGCTGGCGCAAAGTCAACGCACCCGAACTCGTCGCCCTCGTCCGCGCCGGCGCGATCTTCCACAAAGGCAAACTGCTCGAACGGCCCACTGACATCACGCCGGACCCGATGCCGCCCGATGATCAGACCGCCGGATCGGAGGTCGCCTGAAACCCACCAATCCACAGGTTTTGACAATTCCTCCTTGTGGTGCGGGCGACTACGGTGGCGCCAACCATTCTGCACACCGTAAGAGGTGACACCCCAGCCCTGTCCGGCGGGGCTGGGGTGTCGCCGCAAAAACTCCAAAACTCAATAGAGACGTAGCGACCCGGTTGTCGCTCAGTTCTTCGCAGTGCTGCATCCGACCGGGTACCGCCACCCCGTAAGCGCCGTGGCGTCAAACCGGCCCTTATCCTTTGTGGATGCAGGCGATCTCGCTCCGGCAAGGACGGCCAAGTAAGGGTTCTACTGTTCCCGGTGCCGTACCTGCGCCCAGCGCTGAAAGGGTTCACGGAGGCAGGTGGTCATGCTCTGGCTCTGGCTCATCGAGGTTCGGTTCTGTTGCATACGCGCACGCAGAACATTCATCCCAAACGACAAATTCGCCGTCGTCGTTCGTATCCAACACGGTGGTATAGCGCTGCGAATCGCAGCGGGGACATTTCTGGCGCTCGCTCTGCTCATGCCAAAGCCGCATGATGGTAAAGCTTCCAACGCAAAGTTCGCTGCGTTGACGGCTAAGTCGGCATCCTGTTCGAGCGAGGTTGTCCCGAGTTCCGTGGAACTTCGGTGGCGGTCCGGTGAGCATCAGGCTGCGCTCACCTGGTCATTGTGCACGACAGGTTCGGCGGTTTCGCGTTCGAGTGCAGCGCGGACTGTGGGTAG
>NZ_JBKQQD010000469.1:0-29005 GCF_052144515.1 Mycobacterium sp.
GATCTCCGTGTCGACCTCAGGGTCTGACTTCACCAACGCCGCCACGCGGCTTCGAGACGCCCCGCCCCATAAACCCCTTATTCAGGAGTCTCCTAGAAGGTGTTGACCTGCTCGATGCTGACGAACATGCCGTGGTGAGTGCGGTTGTTGGTGAACTTGGTGCCATCGGTGGTGGCGTTGATCGTCCAGCCCTGCGCGTCGTAGGTCTTGTAATCGATGGTGACGGTCGGGATGGCCCCCAGGTTGCCCAGCACCCACTGAACGGAGCCGTCGGCGGTGATGTTGACGCCGTTGGCGTGCTCGCCATCCTGCAGCGGAGAGTTTTTGAATGGTGCCTCGCAGCCGACGCTGTCCTTGTTGATCTGGCAGCGCGTCGTGCCGGACTTGGTTTCGATAAAGACGTAACCGTTCTGGTCGGGCGGCAGCGGTATGGCGCCGGCCGGCGCGGTTGGATTCGCCGGTGTGGTCGGACTGCTCGGTGGGGCCGAGCTCGTGGTTGATGCCGGCGTCGACGTGCTCGGCTGGGGCGTCGGGAAGGTAGGCTCGACTGGCCCCGCTCCCGGTCCGGCGACCGGCTTGCCCTCGATGTTGGAGCTGCAGCCGGCAACAGGCGTCGCACTCACCAGCACTGGCGAGAGCAGCAGCGACCCAGCGGTGAGACCCCACCGTGCCTTCTGCGATAAGCGCACGCGCTACTCCCGAAAATTTGAAATATCAGGGGTCAGATTACGCATGAGGTGGCGCAAGTTACTGCAGTGACGCGCCCTCGGACGTCGCCGATGGCAAAGTGTTACCGCTGCAACCCTGATCCGGCGGGCATCGCGGGCGTCTCTGACGCCAGCTCGGCGGCCCGACGAGCGGCGGCGACAATCCCCTGGTAGCCGGTGCACCGGCAGAAGTTCCCGGACAGACCTGCGCGGATCTCGGCATCGGTGGGATCGGGGTTGTCGCGCAGCAGCGCGGTCAGCGACATGACGAAACCCGGGGTGCAGAAGCCGCATTGCAGTCCGTGGCATTCGCGCAGCGCTGCCTGCACCGGCGACAACGTGCCGTCGGGCGCGGCGACGCCCTCGACGGTGGTTACTTCCGCGCCGTCCGCCTGCACCGCGAACATCAGGCACGATCGCACGGCGGCACCGTCCACGAGCACCGTGCAGGCGCCGCACGCCCCGTGTTCACAGCCCAGATGGGTGCCGGTGAGTCCGCATTTGTCCCGCAGGAAATCCGCCAACGTCATGCGCGGTTCGACGCTGGACGCGATCGGAGTCCCGTTGACCGACAACCGGACCGGTTTCTCATGCATTGCTCGCCCCCGCTTCCTGGGTGGCCTGGATCCAGGCGCGCGCCGTCATGGCGGCACCAACCTTCCTCCGGTATGACGGCGACCCCTGCAGGTCGGACGGAACGTCGTCGAGTCCTGTCATCGCGGCCTGGCCGATCTCGTCGGGTGACACCTCGCTGACCGTCTTGCCGACGACTGCCAGCTCGGCCGCCGTGGCACGCCTGGGCGTGGAGCCCAGCCCCAGCAGCCCGATCGCGCAGCGCAACACCCGGTCCTGGCCATCACTGTCGTCGAGCTGGACGGCGACCAGGGCGCCAGCGATCGCGTAATCACCATGGCGACGCGCGAATTCGTGCACTGCGAAGCCAGACCTGTTTCCCCACAACGGGAATCGAACCGCGGTGAGTGCCTCGTCAGGCTCCATCGCGGTCTCCCACACACCGGTGAAGAAGTCCGCGGCGGCGATCTCGCGCCGCCCGCGCGGTGAGGTCACCTCCATCACCGCATCCAGGGTCAGGGCAACGGCGGGGTATTCACCCGCGGCGTCGGCGTGCGCGATCGAACCGCCGAGGGTGCCGCGGTTGCGGATCTGGAAATGCCCGACGTACGGGGTTGCCAAGGTCAGCAGCGGAACCGCTTGGCGGACTTGCGGATCGGCGCCCACCGTGGCCTCGGTGGTTCCCGCGCCGATCCACAGTTCTTGGCCCCGCCGTTCGATGCCCTGCAGCTCGCTCAGCCGGGAGATGTCGATGAGATGGTCGAAGTACGCCAGCCGCATCGCCAGCATCGGCACCAGGCTCTGGCCGCCGGCAATGATTTTGGCTCCGTCACCTGAGTCGCCCAGCTCGGCCAGCAGGCCGACCGCCTGCTCGACGGTGTCGGGGCGGTGGTAGTCGAAGGAGGCGGGTTTCACTCGGCGTCTCCAGTCAGTAATGCGGCGATCGATGCCGGACTGGCCGGCAGCCGGGTGATCGTCACGCCCAGCGGCGCCAGTGCGTCGTTGATCGCGTTGATCACCGCCGGCACCGAACCGATGGCCCCGCCTTCGCCGACGCCCTTGTATCCGCCGGGCCCGGGCCCGGGTATCTCGACGTGGCCGAATTCGATGGGCGGGACCTCGGTGGCCGTCGGCAACAGGTAGTCGACGAAGGTCGTGGCCAGCGGGTTGCCGTCGTCGTCGTAGACCAGGTTCTCCATCAGTGCGCCGCCGATGCCCTGCACTGTGCCGCCGGCGATCTGGCCCTCCACGATCGCCGGGTTGATCATCGGCCCGACGTCCTCGCTGACGATATAGCGCAACAGCGTGACCTTGCCCGTCGCCACATCCACTTCGCAGGTGCACGCGTGGGTGGCGTTGGCCCAGTGGATGGGGTTCGGTGAGGTGAAGCGGGCGCTCGCCTCCAGGCACGAGATTCCCGGTGGCAACTGCTGCGGTGAGTAGTAGGCCTGATAGGCGAGCTCGCCGAAGGACACCGTCTTCGACGGGTCGCCCCGCACCGCGGCGATCGAATGTGCCAGTTCCACTTCGGTTTCGGCGACCTTGAGGTGGTGGGCGGCCAGCGCCACCAGCCGCTCGCGCAGGATGGTCCCGGCCTCGTTGACGGCTCCGGCGGTCATCGGGCCGCTGCGGCTGCCCTGCGTGCCGGCACCATAGGGCGTGACGGCGGTGTCGCCCTGGATGGTGGCCACGTCGTCGATGTCGGCGCCCAGCGCGTCGGCGGTCAGCTGAACGACGGTGGTCTCGATGCTGTTTCCGCTCGATCCGCCGTTCACGTAGACGTTGATCTTTCCGGTCGGCTCCATTCGGATGGTGGCCCCTTCGGTGGCCAGGTGGCCGGTCGCGGCGCCGGTGGGCTCGATGTACGCCGAGAACCCGAGCCCGAGGTAGCGGCCCTGTGCGAGCGCTTCTCGCTGCTCTTTCCGAAAACCTTCGTGGCCAAGGATTTTCACGGCCTGCTCGAACGTCTCGATCGGGGCGACGTGGTCATACGGCATGCCGTTGGGGTTGAAGTACGGCATCTCGTCGCGGCGCAGCAGGTTGCGCCGTCGCAGCTCGACCGGGTCCATGTTCATCTTGCGCGCGGCGACGTCGAGCAGGATTTCGCGCGCCAGCGTTTCGTATTGCCAGGGACCACGGTAGGCGGCCAGACCGCTGGTGTTGGAGAAGACCGTCTTGTAGTTGAAGCTGGCCTCGGGCACGCGGTAGGGCCCCGGGAAGAACATGCCGATGGCGGCCGTGGTCAACACCGGGTAGGGCGTCGGGTAGGCCCCGATGTCCTGGACGAAGTCGATGTCGGCCGCCAGGATGGCGCCGTCGTCGTCGAAAGCCATTCGGGCGGTGCCGTCGACGTGGCGGGCCTGCCCGGCCGACATCAGGTTCTCGCGCCTGTCCTCGATCCACTTCAGCGCCGCCGGAACCTTACGGGCGGCCAGCATGATGCACATGTCTTCCCGCATCGGGACGACCTTCTGGCCGAAGCCGCCGCCGGTGTCGCGCATGATGACCCGAACCCGTTGTGCCGCAATGCCCAACAGGCGCGCGCAGAACGCCCGCAACTCGTGCGGAGTCTGCGTGGACGCCCACAGCGTGAGCTCTCCGGTGGCCGCCGTCCACTCCACGACCAGGCCGCGGGTCTCGATCGGCACCGGCGCGTAGATCTGTTGGTACACAGTCTCTTTGACGGTATACGCCGACGTGGCGAAGATCTCCTCGTCGGGCGGCGCCCCCGCCATGCCGCCCGCGACGTTGTCGGCGTAGCCGTCGTGCACCAAAACATCCGCGGACTGAGCCCTGGTGAAGTCGCTGACCGCGGGCAGCGGTTCGTAGTCCACGTCGATCAGTTCGAGCGCGTCCTCGGCGACGTAGCGGCTGTCGGCGACGACGAGCGCAACCGGGTCACCCACGAACTTGGCCTCGCCCTCGGCCAGTGGCGGGCGCGGGGTGTCCGCGACATCTTTGCCCGCGACGGCGTGCCACGCCTCCTTGACGTCCGGGTTGAGGTCGGCGGCGGTGAACACGGCGTGCACGCCGGGCAGCGCCAGCGCCGCCGACGCGTCGATGCTGATGATCCGGGCGCGGGCGAACGGCGAACGCACGAAGCAGGCGTGCAGCATGCCGGGCCGGGAGATGTCGTCGACGAAGCTGCCGTGACCGGTCAGCAGGCGGCCGTCTTCCACCCGTTGCACCCGGGTTCCGGCGTACCGGGGCTTGACGGGCCCTTGCACGTCCTGAGTCATGCCGCTCCATCGGGTTGTCGCTGAATGAGAAGGCGAATGTCATCATAGGAGAGTGCCGTTATCGCGGTCGAGTGATTCGCCGCCACGCATTGTCGGGATCTTGCTCGCCGCCGGCGCCGGCCGGCGGTACGGCAAGCCCAAGGTGCTCGTCGAGGGATGGCTTGCGACCGCGCTCGGCGCGCTGCGCGACGGTGGTTGCGGCGAAGTCGTTCTGGTTCTCGGCGCGGCCCAGGTTGACGCCCCGCCGGGTGTCACCGCGGTCATCGCGCCCGACTGGGATGAGGGCCTGAGCGCCTCGGTTCGTGCGGGTCTGCTCGGCGCCGAGGGGATGGACGGGGACTACGCAGTTCTGCACGTCATCGACACTCCCGACGTGGGTGCCGCGGTGGTGAGCCGGGTGCTGCAGCGCGCGTTGTCATCCGAAGGCGGCCTGGCGCGCGCCTACTTCGGCGATCGGCCTGGCCATCCCGTCGTCATCGCGAGCCGGCACTGGCCCGCGGTGCTGGACCATATATCCGGGGATCAGGGTGCGGGTGCGTATCTGCGCAGCCGGCGAGATGTCGAGCTCGTCGACTGCGCCGACCTGGCCGGGGGCCAGGACATAGACGCCCCGGCCGCCTCGGGCTAAGCGCCGGTGCTGCCTTCGGCGGCCGTCCGCACGCGATCGCGGACCAGGTACCAGCCGCCGATGAGGGCGGGAATGCCGATCACTGTCGCGCCGAGCATCCAGGGACCTTGCACTTTGTCGAAGAACATCAGGATCAGCACGCCGACCAGGAAGACCAGCGTGGCATAGCCGCTGTAAGGCGCGAACGGCATCCGGAACTTGGGCCGCTCAACCTGTCCGGCCTTCGCCAGCTGATAGAACCGCAGCTGGCACGCCACGATCGTGCCCCAGGCCACCACAACGCCCACCGAGGCGATGTGGAGCACGATTTCGAAGGCCTGGTGGGGCACGAACGCGTTGAGCGCGATCCCGAACAGGCCGATTCCGGCGGTCAGCAGGATGCCGCCGTACGGCACGCCGTTCCTCGACATGGGTTCGGTGAACTTCGGGCCGCTGCCGCTCATCGCCATCGACCGCAGGATCCGGCCTGTCGAATACAGCCCGGCGTTCAAGCTGGACAGCGCGGCGGTGAGAACCACCAGGTTCATCAGGCTGCCCGCCCCCTTGAAGCCGGCCTTAGAGAAGAAGGTTACGAACGGGCTGACACCGGCCTGGTAGGCGGTGTAGGGCAGCAGCGTGGCGAGCAAGACCGTCGACCCGATGTAGAAGACCGCGATGCGGAATACCACCGAGTTGATCGCGCGCGGCATGACCTTCTCCGGGTTCTCTGTTTCCCCCGCCGCGATGCCGACCAGTTCGATTGCGGCATAGGCGAATACAACCCCCGAGGTGACGAGCACCAGGGGCAGCAGGCCGGACGGCAACAGCCCGCCGTGGCTACTCCACAGCCCCGGCCCGGGCTGTTGACCATCGACCTTGAAGCGCCCGGCCAGAAAGACCGTGCCGACGACGAGGAACGTCACCAGCGCCAAGACCTTGATCAACGAGGCCCAGAACTCCACCTCACCGAAGACCTTGACCGAGATCAGGTTCATCGACACCACCACGACCAGCGCGATCAACGCGAGGGTCCACTGCGGGACGACCCGGAAAGCCTGCCAGTAGCGGCAGTACGTCGCGATCGCGGTGGTGTCCACGATCCCCGTCATCGCCCAGTTCAGGAAGTACATCCAGCCCGCGGCGAAAGCCACTCGCTCCCCGAAGAATTCGCGGGCGTAGGACACGAATGATCCCGACGACGCGCGGTGCAGCACCAGCTCGCCGAGCGCGCGCAGGATCAGGAAGACGAAAATGCCGCAGATCCCGTAGACGATGAACAACCCGGGGCCCGCCGACGCAAGCCGTCCTCCGGCACCGAGGAAAAGACCCGTTCCGATGGCACCGCCGAGGGCGATCATCTGAATTTGCCGGTTCTTGAGGGCCTTGTGATAACCCGCGTCTTCACGCGTCAGCCGCTCGGCAGCGATGTCTTGCGGTGGCCCCATTTTCTTTCGAGCTCCTATCGCACGGACTGGCTGTCAGGCTAACCGACGTGTGCGCGACTGGCTCGCTGAAGGGGTGGCCGGTTACAGATCCAGCAGTTGCTCGGCGTTGCGATGGCTGATGCTCGCCCGCTGGTCGTCCCCGAGGGGCAGATTGTCCAGGAACACGCGCGCATTTTTCATCGAGCCGAAGGGATAGTCGGTCGAGAACGCCACCCGGTCGATGCCGACCTGCGCGACCAGATTCGCATAGGTTGCCTCGTCGTTGAAGTTGGCGAAGGTGTAGTGCAAGTTCTCCCGCAGGTAGGTACTCACCGGGTGCCGCAGGCCGGTCAGCTCCGGCCTCAGCGTGGCGTCGAACCGCGGCAGCATGAACGACGTCGCCTCGCCCATGTGTCCGATGATGATCTGCAACGTGGGGTGGCGGTCGAACACCCCACCGAGAATCATGCGCAGCACGTGCGTGGCCGTGTTGATGTGCCAGCCCCAACCCACCGTGGCGAGCGCGAAGGTGACTTGGTCGGAAAACCCGCCATAGCAGGACTCGATCACGGCCGCCGGCGGAATGGTGGGGTGAAGGTAGATCGGGACGTTGAGATCCACCGCGCGGGCCAGAACCGGTTCGAAGTACGGATCGTCCAAGTAGACGCCTTGGCAGTGGCCGTTGATGACCGCGCCCACAAAGCCGAGTTCACGCACCGTCCGCTGCAATTCGTCAGCCGCGGCGTCGGGCGCGCTGATGGGCAGGGCGGCGAAGCCGGCCAGCCGATCCGGGTACCGGCGCACCGCTGCGGCCAGCTCGTCGTTGCACGTGCGGGCGGTGCGCACGGCCGCGGGGGCATCCAGTTGCTCCACCCCGGGCGCCACCAGCGACAGCACGGCCAGGTCGACGCCCGCCTCGTCCATCGCCGCGATGCGCCCGTCACCGAGGTCTGTGAGCTGTTCGGCCAAGCTGGGCCGCGATCTATGCCAGCTGCCAGGTCCGTTGAGGAATACTGCTGTCGCGTAATGTTCTTCGAGGGCGATAGTTCTCAAGGTTTGCATGGTGCTTCACTCCTCTAACACTCTGGTAGCCGCGGTCCAGCGCGGCAGCTCGTCGCGCCGGCCGGCCAGCCGGACGGTCTTGTGGTACCCGTATTCGGCCAGCGTCTCCTGGGCGTGCTCGCGCCCGAACCCGCTGTGGCCGATGCCGCCGAATCCGCTGCCGACGGCGACCCGGAAATAGTTGTTGACGAAGACGGTTCCGGCCTTGATCTGCCGGCTCACCCGCATGACCCGGTCGCTGTCCTGGGTGAAAACCCCTGCGACGAGACCGAATTGGGTGTCGTTGGCGATCCGCACCGCCTCGTCCTCGTCGGAGAACGGGATCAGTGCGACGACCGGGCCGAAGATCTCCTCGGTGGCTACCCGCATGTCGGGAGTGACATCGGTCAGCAGCGTGGGCGGCACGTAGAACCCGTTAGCCAGTCGCGGGTCGCCGGGCAGCGCCGCCTGAGCGGCGATGCGCGCGCCCTCTGCCGCGCCGATGTCGAGGTAGTCCAACACCCGTTTCTGCTGCGCGGCGGTGACCAGCGGTCCGACTTCGGTGGCGGGGTCGGCGCCATCGCCCACCCGCAACCGGCTAACCGCGGTGGCCAGCCTGCTCTCGAACTCGGCAAAGATGTTGTCCTGCACCAGGATCCGCGATGCCGCGGTGCAGGCCTCGCCCTGGTTGAAGAAGCCGCCGTCGACGGCGGCCAGCAGCGCTTCATGCAGATCGGCGTCGTCGAAGACCAGCAACGGGCTCTTGCCGCCCAGCTCCATCAGCGTCGGGGTGAGGTTGTCGGCCGCGGTGCGCAACACGGCCGAGCCCGTCGTAGGGGAACCGGTGAAGGACACCTTGCCCACCAGCGGATGGCCGGCCAGCGCGGCCCCCACCGCGCCCGCTCCGGGTACCACGTGCACTAATTCTTCTGATAAGTCGTCGGGCAGCACCGACCCGATGAGCTCCACCATGCGCAGCACCACCGAGGGTGTCTGTTCCGGCGGCTTCAGCACGATGGCGTTGCCGACCGCCAGTGCGGGGGCCGTCTTCCCGGCGGTGTGGATGGGCGGCCAGTTGAACGGCACGATGCCGGCGATGACCCCGAACGGTTCCAGCGTGGTCACGTCGAACACCGGGCCGTAGTCCCGCGCCTGGCTGGGCAGCACCTCAACCATGCTGCCGAAGTAGTCGAAGATGCTGATTGCGGCTTCGACGTCGAAGTAACGGGCCTGGGTGATCGGCTTGCCCATCTCCAGGGATTCCAGCGCGGCGATTTCGTCCGCGTGGGCGCGGATGACCTCGGCGACCTTGCGCAGGTAATGGCCGCGCTGACGGGCTGGGCGTTGCTTCCAGTCCAGATGCGCTGCGTGGGCGGCCCGCACGGCCTGGTCCACCTGCTGCGGTCCGGACCCCTGTATGACGGCGACCGGCTGGCCGGTCGCGGGGTTATCGACTGCGAACTGGTCCTGGTCGGATGCCGACGACCAGCGGGTTGCGCTGACGTTCACGTCTCGACGCTACGGTGCCCGCGCGATCACGGCGAATGAAAAGTTTCGCAAGCTGCCAGCACCAACGGTGATAATGGCTGGGTGGAGCTTCGCCATCTCGAGTACTTCCTCGCTGTCGCCGACACACGCAGCTTCTCCCAGGCCGCCAAAAGGCTGCACGTCGTCCAATCCGGAGTATCCGCGACGATCAAGGCCCTGGAGCGCGAGCTCGGCGCGGAGCTATTCGTCCGGGGCCCGGCGGGTGTGACGCTGACCCCCGCGGGACAGGAGTTGCGGTCCGGCGCCCGCGCGACCCTCGACGCCGCCCGCGCGGCCAAAGACGCCGTCTACGCCACCCGCGGGGCCGTCCGCGGCACCGTCACCCTGGGGACCCTGACGTCGATCAGCGTCATCGACCTGCCCACCCTGCTGACTGACCTGCATTCCCGGCATCCCGAAGTCCGGATCCAGCTGCGCGCCGCCAGCGCGGGTACGACGGGACTGGCCCGCCAGCTGCGCGATGGCGACCTCGACGTCGCGTTCCTGGTCTTCACCGGTGCGCCACCGGCCGACCTGCACGTCCGACTCGTCGTCGAAATCGCGCTGCTGCTGGTGGTCCCCGCCGATCACTCACTCGCCCAACAGGATTCGGTGTCACTGGCCGATCTGGCGGGAATGTCGTTCGTCGATGGCCCGCCCGGGTACGGCAACCGAACCGTGGTCGACAACGCCTTTGCCACCGCCGGCGTGGAACGGACCGTCGCGCTGGAGGTCGCCGACATCGGTACCGCCGCGACCTACATCCGCAACGGGCTCGGCATCGGCTTCCTGAGCTGGACGATGCTGGACGTCAGGGACGATGCGGGGCTGGTGACGGTCCCGCTGGCTGACTGCGACCTGATCTGGCGGCTGTACGTCGCGACGTCGGCGACCCGTCCGCCCAGCGCGGCCACCCGCGCCCTGCTGTCGCTGATCGAGGAAAGTTCTACGACCCGGCCGGTCACCTGCTGGCCCGCCGAGAACTCAAGGGCTACAACCTGATGGAGGCCACAGCGGTCCCGATCGTGCTCGACCAGCCGGTGTTTCGCGTGTACGCGCCGGACGGGCGGGAGGTTGCAACGCTGCCCGCCGCGTTCGCCTACCACAAGGCGCCCATGTTTTGGGCGATGGGCAACAACCTCTACTTACGGCCGGAGGAAAACCTCACGTTGTTGCAGAGCTGGCAGCAATTCAATCTTGACACCGGCCGGCCCGGATCGACCTGCCACCGCCAGGTCGACCTGACGTCGTACCGAGGCTCGGACGGTCGGATAGAGTTGCTCGAGGACGAGGAAAACCAGCCGGTCGCGGTCGCCGCCGTCGACGTGGCGACCTGTCAAACCCTTTGGCGCATAACGCAACCGGGTCGCCACCGCATCGAACAGCTCGGCGCCGCTCTCGTCGACGTCGGTCCCGGTGAGCTCGTGTCGCTGCGGGCGCCGTGATGTCGGCGATTTTGGGCGTGCCCGTGCAAGATCCGCGTTAGGCTCCTGGATGTCACGGTCACATCACGCATCCGGAGCCCACTATGACGTTCGACGCTAAGGAACTTGAGCAACACGCCCGTCGGTTACGCGAGTTCCCGGCATTCGACAACTTTTCGGATGATGAGCTGGAGCGTCTCATCCAAGCTGCACATCACATTTCCCGGTCCGTGCCATGGCCGCTGATTCGTGAACAGACACCCTCGGACGCCTGCTTCATCCTGCTCAGCGGAGAGGCAGGCGTGTACGTCGGCCAGGACCGCATTGCCGTGTTGGGGCCGGGCGAGGTGATCGGCGAATCTGCGCTTCGCCGCGGGAAATTGCGTTCTGCGACCGTAACGACGATCGGAGCGGCCGAGGTGCTGCGTATCGAGCGCGATGATCTTGACCGCTTGCTCGACGAGATACCCGCGTTGCGTGAAACCATGGACGCGACTGTCGCACGGCACCCACCGGTGGTCCGGGCCCAGGAGCCAAATCCGAAACGCAAGGTCAATGCGTCAGTCCCGGCGGATTTGGTCGACAGGTTCGAGCGGGCCGCTGACAGCGCCGGCTTGGGCGTCGCGGCCGCGCTGGAAGATGCGCTCACCCGGTGGATCGAACGGAACAGCACAGGGTAACGCGGGCTTTTGAGATCAGCCCGAGTCGCGCTGCGATAACAGGCGCACGAAACCGACGGGTTCCTCGAAGCCCTTGAGCGGAACCGTCTCGTGGCGCTTCGGCACGGCGGCCAGTATTTCCTGCACTGCGGGATCGGCGGCGACGGCGTGTGACAGGACGATGTCGTCGCCGGCACTCTGGCCCTGCAGGCGCGCGGCCGTGTTCACCGTCGAGCCGAAGTAGTCGAGGCGGTCGTTCAAGGTAACGACACGCTGGGGCCGGCATGGACGCCCACCTTGAGTACAAGGTCGCTGCCGGTAGCCGAGGAGGAGGCGATCCCCTGCCTGCATGGCGAGTGCCGCGCGCACCGCGTGCGCCGGATCAGTGAATGAGGCCATCACCGCGTCGCCGATCGTCTTGACCACCGCGCCGTCGTGGTCGCGCACGATCGCCGCCAGCAGCATGAAGTACTCGCGAACCTTAAACCGATGGCGGGCCCCGGGAACAAGATGCCGATGGCCACCGTTAGGATGGTCAACAAGTTGAGTGAATCAGACTCAATCCTGAGTTGACAGGCCGACGCCCCCAGGGGCAGGCTTGAGCGGGGTTCACTCAGCACAATGTCGGACAAAAGCCCTACTATCAGGAGGAATCACTATGGCTCGTGCGGTCGGAATCGACCTCGGGACAACTAACTCCGTCGTCTGCGTCCTCGAAGGTGGCGACCCCGTTGTCGTAGCCAACTCCGAGGGCTCCAGGACGACGCCATCCGTCGTCGCGTTTGCCCGCAACGGCGAGGTGCTGGTCGGCCAGCCCGCCAAGAACCAGGCGGTGACCAACGTCGACCGCACCATTCGCTCGGTCAAGCGGCACATGGGCAGCGACTGGTCCGTGGAGATCGACGGCAAGAAATACACCGCCCCAGAAATCAGCGCCCGTGTGTTGATGAAGCTGAAGCGCGACGGGGAGGCCTACCTCGGCGAGGACATCACCGACGCGGTGATCACGGTGCCCGCCTACTTCAACGACGCCCAGCGTCAGGCCACCAAGGACGCCGGCCAGATCGCCGGCCTCAACGTGCTGCGCATCGTCAACGAGCCGACCGCCGCAGCGCTGGCCTACGGCCTGGACAAGGGTGAGAAGGAGCAGACCATCCTGGTCTTCGACCTCGGTGGCGGCACCTTCGACGTCTCGCTGCTCGAGATCGGCGAGGGCGTGGTCGAGGTCCGTGCCACCTCCGGTGACAACCACCTCGGTGGCGACGACTGGGACGAGCGCGTTGTTCAGTGGCTGGTCGAGAAGTTCAAGGGAACCAGTGGTATCGACCTGACCAAGGACAAGATGGCGATGCAGCGGCTGCGGGAAGCGGCCGAGAAGGCCAAGATCGAGTTGTCCTCGTCGGGCAGCACGTCGATCAACCTGCCCTACATCACCGTCGACGCCGACAAGAACCCGCTGTTCCTGGACGAGCAGCTCACGCGAGCGGAGTTTCAGAAGATCACGCAGGACCTGCTGGACCGCACCCGCAAGCCGTTCCAGTCGGTGATCGCCGACGCCGGCATCTCGGTGGCCGACATCGACCACGTCGTGCTGGTGGGCGGTTCTACCCGGATGCCCGCGGTGACCGAGCTGGTCAAGGAGCTCACCGGCGGCAAGGAGCCCAACAAGGGCGTCAACCCCGACGAAGTTGTGGCAGTGGGAGCGGCCTTGCAAGCCGGTGTCCTCAAGGGCGAGGTGAAAGACGTTCTGCTGCTTGATGTTACGCCGTTGAGCCTGGGTATCGAGACCAAGGGCGGCGTGATGACCAAGCTCATCGAGCGCAACACCACCATCCCGACCAAGCGGTCGGAGACCTTCACCACCGCCGACGACAACCAGCCGTCGGTGCAGATCCAGGTCTATCAGGGTGAGCGCGAGATCGCCTCGCACAACAAGCTGCTCGGCTCCTTCGAGCTGACCGGTATCCCGCCGGCCCCTCGCGGCGTCCCGCAGATCGAGGTCACCTTCGACATCGACGCCAACGGCATCGTGCACGTCACGGCCAAGGACAAGGGCACCGGCAAGGAGAACACGATCAAGATCCAGGAAGGCTCCGGCCTGTCCAAGGAGGAGATCGACCGGATGATCAAGGACGCCGAGGCGCACGCCGAGGAGGACCGCACGCGTCGCGAGGAGGCCGACGTCCGCAACCAGGCCGAGACGCTGGTGTACCAGACGGAGAAGTTCGTCAAGGAACAGCGCGAAGCCGAAGGTGGGTCGAAGGTCCCCGAGGACACGCTGAACAAGGTGGATGCCGCTGTGGCAGAAGCCAAGACGGCACTGGACGGCACCGACATCGGCGCGATCAAGTCGGCGATGGAGAAGCTCGGCCAGGAGTCCCAGGCGCTCGGACAGGCGATCTACGAGGCCACCCAGGCTGAGGGTGGACAGCCTGGTGGTGACGCCTACGCCGGCGGTCCCCAGGCCGGCTCCGCCGACGATGTCGTGGACGCGGAGGTGGTCGACGACGACCGGGAGTCCAAGTGACCGAAAGCAATCCGGAACAGGTGACGGTCACCGACAAGCGGCGGATTGATCCCGAGACCGGCGAAGTACGGCATGTCCCTCCCGGCGGCGCGCCGGGAGGGGCGGCCCCGGCCGGCGAATCGGGCGGCGGCGCGGCCAGTGAGAAAGCCAATGAGAAAGTTGCCGAGCTGACCGCCGATCTGCAGCGGGTGCAAGCCGATTTCGCCAACTACCGCAAGCGGGCGCTACGTGACCAGCAGGCGGCGGCGGACCGGGCCAAGGCCGCCGTCGTCGGCCAATTGCTGGGCGTGCTCGACGATCTCGACCGGGCACGCAAGCACGGCGATCTGGACTCGGGCCCGCTGAAGTCGGTCGCCGACAAGCTCGACAGTGCGCTTAGCGGGCTCGGCCTGACGGCGTTCGGGGCCGAGGGCGAGGACTTCGACCCGGTGCTGCACGAAGCCGTGCAGCACGAGGGCGACGGTGGCGAGGGCTCGCGGCCTGTGATCGGCACCGTCATGCGCCACGGCTACAAACTCGGTGACAACGTGCTGAGGCACGCGCTGGTAGGCGTCGTCGACACCGTCGGAGGTGACTCGGGTGAAACCGGCGCCGAAGCCGAGCAGGGCGACACGGGCGATAACAACGACACCACAGGTGAATAGGGCTCAGAATCAACGAGAAAGGTGAGGAGGTGACGCGGCATGGCCCAGCGTGAATGGGTCGAAAAGGACTTCTATAAGGAGCTGGGCGTCTCCTCTGACGCCAGCCAGAAAGATATCAAGACGGCCTACCGCAAGCTGGCCTCAGATCTGCATCCGGACAAGAACCCCGGCGGAGCCGAACGATTCAAGGCGGTCTCCGAGGCCTACAGCGTCTTGTCCGACGAGGCCAAGCGCAAGGAGTACGACGAAACCCGTCGGCTGTTCGCCGGCGGCGGGTTCGGCGGACGCAGGTTCGACGGCGGTGGCTTCGGCGGATTCAACGTTGGCGGTGACGGCGCCGAGTTCAACCTCAACGATTTGTTCGACGCCGCCGGGCGAACCGGCGGCGCCAACATCGGCGATCTGTTCGGTGGGTTGTTCGGGCGCGGCGCGAGCGCGCGTCCGAGTCGGCCGCGTCGCGGCAACGACCTGGAGACCGAGACCGAGCTGAATTTCATTGAGGCCGCCAAAGGCGTGGCGATGCCGCTGCGGCTGACCAGTCCGGCGCCGTGCACCAACTGTCATGGCAGCGGCGCGCGGCCGGGCACCAGCCCGAAGGTGTGTCCCTCCTGTAATGGCTCCGGCGTGATCAACCGCAACCAGGGCGCGTTCGGCTTCTCCGAACCCTGCGCCGACTGCCGGGGCAGCGGCTCGATCATCGAGCACCCCTGCGACGAGTGCAAGGGCACCGGCGTCACCACCCGCACCCGCACCATCAACGTGCGGATCCCGCCGGGCGTCGAAGACGGACAACGTATCCGGCTCGCCGGACAGGGTGAGGCCGGGTTGCGCGGTGCCCCGTCGGGTGACCTGTATGTGACGGTGCATGTGCGGCCGGATAAGGTCTTCGGCCGTGACGGCGACGACCTCACCGTGACCGTTCCGGTCAGCTTCACCGAATTAGCTTTGGGTTCAACGCTTTCGGTGCCGACGCTGGAAGGCACGGTGGGTGTGCGGGTGCCGAAAGGCACCGCCGACGGCCGCATCCTGCGGGTGCGCGGACGGGGTGTGCCCAAGCGCAGCGGCGGCAACGGGGACTTGCTGGTCACCGTCAAGGTGGCCGTCCCGCCGAACGTGGAAGGCGCAGCCGAGGAGGCGCTGCAGGCCTACGCCGCGGCCGAGCGGGCCAGTGGTTTCGACCCGCGGGCAGCATGGGCAGGTAATCGCTGATGGCGAAAAACCCCAAGCAATCTGAGGCGCGGACGTTTCTGATCTCCGTGGCCGCCGAATTGGCCGGCATGCATGCGCAGACCCTGCGGACCTACGATCGGCTCGGGCTGGTCAGCCCGAGCCGTACGTCCGGCGGCGGGCGCCGCTATTCGGAGCGGGACGTCGACTTGCTGCGCCAGGTGCAGCGGCTCTCGCAGGACGAGGGCGTCAACCTGGCCGGCATCAAGCGCATCATCGAGCTGACCAACCAGGTCGAGGCGCTGCAGGCGAGGGTGCGCGAATTGGCCGAAGAGGTTGGGGCCTTGCGCGCCAACCAGCGCCGCGAGGTCGCGGTGGTGCCCAAGAGCACCGCGCTGGTGGTCTGGCAACCTCGCACGCGGCGTTAAGCGCGGATCGAAAACTGAGCGACCGCGGGCTCGCCGGGGTGCGCACAGCGGTAACCGCCGCGGCGCAACGCATCTGTCGGCGCAGCCATTGGCTCGAAACACACCAGGTCCTCCGCCTGGGGAGCGAAGATCTGCGCCGCCGGAAAACCGTAGTCGAATCGAACCTCGATGCGGCGGCCGCCGCCGGACACCGCGAACAGCGCGCCGTCGGTGACCTGGTCGTAGCCGTCGTCAAAAGACTTGTCGCCCAATGATTCCGAAGTGCCTGGCTGTGCGGAGCTCTCGCCCGTCGGCAGTCCGCGATGATCGACGTTCAGATGCCGCATCGGAGGTGTCTCGATGGTCCACTGCGCGCGCGGCAACTCGGGCAACCGAAGGTACGGGTGGAAACCGAAACACAACGGCACGGCCTCGTCGGCGGTGGCCGCGACGGTGGTGTGCACGGTCAGCGTCCGATCGACCAATGCGACGCGCACCACGAGCAGGTGGGGGAACGGAAAGCTGGCGAGTAGCACCGGATAGGCGCCGAAGTCCAGCTCGGCGACCAGCTCGTTGGCCGACTCGGTCATTACCCGCCAGCCCGGATGGGCCGCCAGCACTCCGTGGATGGGCAGCCCGTTGGGGTCCGCGCGAACGCCGTGTTCCCCCGGCGTCAGCGTCACCGTCACGTTCTCGGCGGTATAGCTGTTGCCGGCCAAGCGATTCGCCCAAGGGTAGAGAATCGGGATGCCCATCGTCTTGCCGGCGGTGATGTAGGCCTCCAGGCCGCGCCGCTGGCCGAGCAGTTCCACGCCGGCGTCGGTCAGCGAGATGCCGATCATGCCGGCTTCGGGCACGAACTGTGCTGCCACCGATGATGACGGGTCGGTCAGTGTGACAATGTGCATGGCTCACCTCGATAGTGGGTCGTGCTGGATGCGTTCCGGCGGGGCGCCTTTGGCGATCAGAGCGGCCTTGGTCGCGCGGACCATGGCCGGCCCGCCGCAGATCAGGATCTGCCGGTCGCTCCAGCCACCATATTTGGTCACCACATCGGGCAGCCGGCCGGTCTGGCGCACATGCAGGCCGCGCGGCGGCCTCACGTCGGGATAGTCGGCGGCCCACGGCGGGTCGAGGTTGTACTCCGACACCGGCGAGACGGACAGCCACGGGTTGTGCGACGCGACCTCCCACAGCGTGCGCAGGTCGTAGAGCTCGCATTGGTAGCGGGCGCCGAAGAAGAGGTGCACGCGGGGGTTCACCGCGAAGCGGCTGAGGTCCATGATCAGCGCCCGCAGAGGCGCCAGGCCGGTGCTGCCGGCCACCATCAGCACGTCGCTGCCGTCCGGGTCGACCCGTAGGCCGCCGTGGGGGCTGGACAACCGCCACCGATCGCCGGGCCGCGTTTCGTTGACGATGGCCGTGCTGACCAGGCCGCCGGGGACCAGGCGGACATGAAACTCGATGCCGCCGTCGGGGTCGGCCGGAATCGCGGGGCTCAGGTATCGCCACCGGCGCGGGCATTGCGGCACCTGGACGCTGACGTATTGGCCCGCGTGATAATGCAGCGGACGGTCCAGGCGCAGCCGGACGACGGCCAGGTCGCGCGACACCCGCATGTGCTGGATCACCGTGCCGTCCCACCACGCGGGTCCCTCGTCGGCGTCGGCCGCGCCGCTCATCACCCCGGTGATCAGGTTGAGCGACTGACCGGCCGCGTCGTCGACCGCGTCGGTCCAGGCGTCACCCAGATGGGTGCGCAGCGCGCCGTACAGGGCGCTCCGCAATGTGTCGTAATGGCCTGGCAGCACACCGTATTTGCGGTGATCCCGGCCCAGCTGGGCGAGGAAGGCCACCGGCTCCTGCGCGCGCTGCGCGACCAGCTCGCCGTACACCCAGTGCAGCGCGTGTGCGAAAGCCGCTCGCTGGCCATCCATTTCGGGTGGAAACAAATCGCGCACAGAGGGGTCGAGGGCGAACCACCGGGTATAGAAGCGACTGACGAGCTCGTTGCCCGCGCCCGCGTCCTCCTGGCCGAAGGCGTCATGCAACACCCGCAGCGCATCCCGGTCCTCTAGGCCCACGGACGCCGATTCTAAGTGCGACGGGCCGGATTCAAGCCGGTGCGGCCGTGCCCGAGACCAGGGGTGCGCGGTGCAAAGTCGCGGCCCCGAATTTGGAAATACTTTGAAATACATACTGGCGCTGCGTGAATACAGGCATATGATTCCTCCAGCGACTTCATATGGTTTCTAGCGACTTCCCCTGGGTGACCGGGCGAACGTCCGGCTGTCGTGTCTGTGCCATGTTTGGAGGTGCGGAATGTCGTTTTTGATCGCGGCGCCGGAATTTGTTTCGGCGGCAGCTTCGGATTTGGCGAAAATCGGGTCGACGATCGGCGCTTCGAACGCGGCGGCGGAGTTGCCGACGATGTCGGTGCTGGCAGCGGGTGCCGATGAGGTGTCGGTGCGCATCGCGGCGTTGTTCGGTGCGCATGCCCAGGCATATCAGGCGCTCAGCGCTAAGGCCGCGGCATTTCACAGCCAGTTCGTTCAGCTGATGAACGGAGGTGCGGCCTCCTATGCCAGCACCGAGGCCGCCAATGCCGAGCAAACCATGCTGCACGCGGTGAACGCGCCCACTGAGGCACTGGTCGGGCGTCCGCTAATTGGCAATGGCGCCAACGGGGCGCCCGGGCAGAACGGCGGCGACGGCGGCATATTGATCGGCAACGGCGGTAACGGCGGGGCCGGCACCGCGACCCAGGGGGGCGGTAACGGGGGCGATGCCGGGCTGTGGGGGAACGGCGGTAACGGCGGGGTCGGTTTCAGCGGCGCGACGCCCACCAACGGTGGCAGCGGCGGGTCCGCGGGGCTGCTGCACGGGCATGGCGGTAACGGCGGCGCCGGCGGCAACGCTACCTCGGGCGTCGGCGCTTTCGGCGGTGCCGGCGGGTCCGGGGGGCTGTACGGCGCCGGTGGTAGCGGCGGCGTGGGCGGCAACTCGGCCGACGGCTCGGGCGGCGACGGCGGGTCCGGCGGCGACGGCGGAAGCGTCACCGGGCGCGGTGGCGACGGCGGGAACGGCGGCACCGCCGCCGGCGCCGACGGGGTCGGCGGCAGCGGTGGTTGGGGCGGCAACGGCGGGCTGCTCGCCGGCAGCGGCGGTAACGGCGGCGACGCCCAGGTCGGCAGCGGCGCCGGGCAGAACGGCGTCGCCGGCAACGGCGGCTACGCCCGATTCGTCGGCAACGGCGGCAACGGCGGCCTGAACGGCCTTACCGGCGGTGTTGCCGGTCAGGCCGGGGTCTTCATCGGTAACGGCGGTAACGGCGGATCGGGGCAGCCCGGGACGAACGCCGGAATATTCTTCGGCAACGGCGGTGACGGCGGGCCCGGCACCGCAACCCAGGAGGGCGGTAACGGCGGCGACGCCGGGTTCTGCGGCAACGGCGGCAACGGCGGGCTCGGCTTCAGCGGCGCGACACCCACGGCCGGCGGCGACGGCGGGTCCGGCGGGTTCTTCGGCAATGGCGGTAACGGCGCGGCCGGCGGCAGCACCCCGTCCGGCCTCGCCGCCGACGGCGGTGCCGGCGGCTCCGGGGGCGTGTACGGTGCCGGTGGCAACGGCGGCGCGGGCGGCAGTTCAGCTGACGGCTCCGGTGGCAACGGTGGGTCCGGCGGCGACGCAGGGACGCTGGTCGGAAGCGGTGGCGAAGGCGGCGACGGCGGCCTTGCCTTCGGTGCCGGCAGCGTCGGCGGCAGCGGTGCTTGGGGCGGGAACGCCGGCCTGATCGGCAGTGGCGGTAACGGCGGCGACGCCCAGGTCGGCGGCCCCGGCGGGCAGAACGGCGTCGCGGGTAACGGTGGCTACGCCCGGTTCTTCGGCAACGGCGGCGACGGTGGTGCCAACGGCCTGACCGGCGGCATGGCCGGGGAGGCCGGGGCGCTGATCGGCGATGGCGGTAACGGCGGATCCGGGCAGCCCGGCGCCGACGGCGGAATCCTGTTCGGCAACGGCGGGGACGGCGGCGACGCCGTCGATGTGGGTGCGGGCCCCGAGAACGGGGGCAACGGCGGCAACGCCATCGGTCTGGTCGGCAACGGCGGCAACGGTGGGCACTCCGTGAACGGCGGCACCCCCGGCATCGGCGGTAGCGGCGGGATCTTGTTGGGCCACGACGGCCAAGACGGGTAGTCGCTCTAGCCGGAGCTCAGCACGCGAGACCGGGCCGTTCGGCGGCCGGGTTTCGGATCATTGCCACAAGGCTTACTCAAAGTCGTGTTGGCGCCACATCGGGAGAAATTGCTAGGGTTGAGCGGAACAGACTCAACATTGACGGCGTTGAATAACGCGACAAGCATTTTGAGTACTTCTCCCGAACGGAGGTTTCGTGGACTCTTTCAACCCGACAACCAAGACGCAGGCGGCCCTGACATCGGCCCTGCAGGCGGCCTCATCCGCCGGCAACCCCGAGATCAGGCCCGCTCACCTGCTGTTGGCGCTGCTGACGCAGAACGACGGAATCGCCGCGCCGCTGCTGGAGGCTGTCGGCGTCGAGCCCGCCACCATTCGCACCGAAGCGCAGCACCTGCTGGACCGGCTGCCCCAGACCAGCGGCGCCAGCTCGCAACCGCAGCTGTCCCGCGAATCGCTGGCCGCCATTACCACGGCTCAGCAGCTGGCCACCGAGATGGACGACGAATACGTGTCCACCGAGCACCTGATGGTGGGGCTGGCCACCGGTGACTCGGACGTCGCCAAACTGCTGACCGGGCACGGCGCCTCGCCGCAAGCCCTGCAGGAGGCGTTCGTCAAGGTGCGCGGCAGTGCGCGGGTCACCAGCGCCGATCCGGAGGCCACCTACCAGGCGCTGGAGAAGTACTCCACCGACCTGACCGCCCGGGCCCGGGAGGGCAAGCTCGACCCGGTCATCGGGCGGGACAACGAGATTCGCCGCGTGGTGCAGGTGCTCTCCCGTCGCACCAAGAACAACCCGGTGCTCATCGGCGAGCCCGGTGTCGGCAAGACCGCGATCGTCGAGGGCCTGGCCCAGCGCATCGTGGCCGGCGACGTCCCGGATAGCCTGCGCGACAAGACCGTCATTTCCCTGGATCTGGGATCGATGGTGGCCGGCGCCAAGTATCGCGGCGAGTTCGAGGAGCGGCTCAAGGCCGTGCTCGACGACATCAAGAACTCGGCCGGGCAGATCATCACGTTCATCGACGAGTTGCACACCATCGTCGGGGCCGGCGCGACCGGCGAGGGCGCAATGGATGCCGGCAACATGATCAAGCCGATGCTGGCCCGTGGCGAACTGCGCCTGGTCGGCGCCACCACGCTTGACGAGTACCGCAAGTACATCGAGAAGGACGCCGCGCTGGAGCGCCGCTTCCAGCAGGTGTTCGTCGGCGAGCCGTCGGTGGAGGACACCGTCGGCATCCTGCGCGGCCTTAAGGACCGCTACGAGGTGCACCACGGTGTGCGCATCACGGACTCCGCGCTGGTCGCCGCGGCCACGCTGTCCGACCGCTACATCACCGCGCGCTTCCTGCCGGACAAGGCCATCGACCTGGTCGACGAGGCCGCCAGCCGGCTGAAGATGGAGATCGACTCGCGCCCGGTCGAGGTCGACGAGGTGGAGCGGCTGGTGCGCCGGCTGGAGATCGAAGAGATGGCGCTGGCCAAGGAAGAGGACGAGGCGTCCAAGGACCGCCTGGACAAGCTGCGCGCCGAGCTGGCCGACCAACGCGAGAAGCTGTCCGAGTTGACGGCCAAATGGCAGAACGAGAAGAACGCGATCGACGTCGTCCGCGAACTCAAGGAACAGCTGGAGACGCTGCGCGGGGAGTCCGAGCGCGCCGAGCGCGACGGCGACCTGGCCAAGGCCGCCGAGCTGCGATACGGGCGCATCCCCGAGGTGGAAAAGAAACTCGACGCCGCGTTGCCGACGGCCCAGGCCCACGAGAACGTGATGCTCAAGGAGGAGGTCGGTCCCGACGACATCGCCGACGTGGTGTCGGCGTGGACGGGCATCCCGGCCGGCCGGCTGTTGGAGGGCGAGACCGCCAAGCTGCTGCGCATGGAAGACGAGCTGGGCAAGCGCGTGGTCGGGCAGAAGAAAGCCGTGCAGGCCGTGTCCGATGCGGTGCGCCGCAGCCGGGCCGGCGTCGCCGACCCCAACCGGCCGACCGGCTCCTTCCTGTTCCTCGGCCCCACCGGCGTGGGCAAGACGGAGCTGGCGAAAGCGCTGGCCGACTTCCTGTTCGACGACGAGCGGGCGATGGTCCGCATAGACATGAGTGAGTACGGCGAGAAGCACTCGGTGGCCCGGCTGGTCGGTGCGCCCCCCGGCTACATCGGCTACGACCAGGGCGGTCAGCTGACCGAGTCGGTGCGGCGCCGGCCCTACACCGTGGTGTTGTTCGACGAAGTCGAAAAGGCCCACCCGGACGTCTTCGACGTGCTGCTGCAGGTGCTCGACGAGGGCCGGTTGACCGACGGCCAGGGCCGCACGGTCGACTTCCGCAACACCATCCTCATCCTGACGTCCAACCTCGGGTCGGGTGGCAACGAAGAGCAGGTGATGGCGGCGGTGCGCGCGGCGTTCAAGCCTGAGTTCATCAACCGGCTCGACGACGTGCTGATCTTCGACGGGCTCAACCCCGAGGAGTTGGTGGAGATCGTCGACATCCAGCTCCAGCAGCTGGCCAAGCGGCTCGCACAACGACGGCTGCAGCTCGAGGTGTCGCAGCCGGCCAAGGAGTGGCTGGCGCAGCGCGGGTTCGACCCCGTCTACGGCGCGCGCCCGTTGCGCAGGTTGATGCAGCAGGCGATCGGCGACCAGTTGGCGAAGATGCTGTTGGCCGGCGAGGTGCACGACGGCGACGTGGTTCCGGTCAATGTGAGTCCGGACGGCGACTCGCTGGTGCTGGGTTAGCTGTGATTGGGTTGTGACCTGGTCGCGTTGTCGGTTCTGGTGCAACAGCAGATACCCTGTTTGGGATGGTCCCCCTCTGGTTCACGCTCTCCGCGCTGTGCTTCGTCGGTGCGGTGGTGTTGTTGTACGTCGATATCGATCGGCGCCGGGGGCGCAGCAGACGGCGTAAATCGTGGGCGCGGTCGCACGGATTCGACTACGAGCGCGAATCCACCGACATCCTGAAGCGCTGGAAGCGCGGCGTGATGTCGACGGTGGGCGACGTGCCCGCCCACAACGTCGTGCTCGGTCAGATCCGCGGCGAGGCGGTCTACATCTTCGACCTCGAGGAAGTCGCCACGGTGATCGCGCTGCACCGCAAGGTGGGCACCAACGTCGTGGTCGACCTCCGGCTCAAGGGGCTGAAAGAGCCACGGGAGAACGACATTTGGCTATTGGGCGCGATCGGGCCGCGGATGGTGTACTCCACCAATCTGGACGCGGCCCGGCGGGCCTGCGACCGGCGCATGGTCACCTTCGCGCACACCGCACCGGACTGCGCGGAGATCATGTGGAACGAGCAGAACTGGACGCTGGTCGCCATGCCGATCGCCAGCACCCGCACCCAGTGGGACGAGGGCCTGCGCACCGTGCGCCAATTCAACGACCTGCTGCGGGTGTTGCCGCCCTTGCCGCAAGAAAGCCTGGAAGAGACAGGGGCGCCGCTGGCGCTGCGCAATGCGGCGCCGACCCGTCCGTTGGCTCCGGCCGGCCGGGCCGAGTTGCCCCAGCGGCGCGCCGAGCAGGATGTCGCCGGGCTGCTGGGCTCGGATGTCAATCGCCGCGCCCCGGAGCCGGTCCGCCGCGACGAGGGTCGCGCCGAAGGCTTTCGGCGCCCGCCGCCGGTGGGCCGCAACGGCAGTCAGGCCAGCCACTACCAGCGCTGATAGCGCCCGGGGCGCAAGGGTTCCCGGTCAGTACACTGTCGCTCATGCCCCGCCCCGTCGCCCTGATCACCGGGCCCACATCCGGGATCGGCGCCGGCTACGCGCGACGCTATGCGCGCGACGGCTACGACCTGGTCTTGGTCGCTCGTGATGTCGACCGTTTGAAGCAATTGGCGGGCGAGCTGGAAACCCAGGCCGGCCGAGCCGGCAGCATCGAGATTCTGCCCGCGGACCTGTCCGTCGCCGCCGACCGCGACAAGGTCGCCGACCGGCTGTCTCAGTCTTCCGGGGGAGTGCGGGTCCTTGTGAACAACGCCGGCTTAGGGACGTCCGGCGAATTCTGGACGGCGGATCTCGCCCTGCTGCAGTCGCAGCTCGACGTCAACGTCACCGCGGTGATGCGCCTCACCCGGGCCGCGCTGCCGGCCATGCTCGACGCCGGTGCCGGCACCGTCATCAACATCGCCAGTGTTGCCGGGCTGGTACCCGGCCGCGGGTCGACTTATTCGGCGTCGAAGGCGTGGGTGATCGCGTTCAGCGAGGGCCTGGCCGGCGGGTTGCAAGGCACCGGCGTCGGCGTGCACGCCGTCTGCCCGGGGTTCGTGCACACCGAATTCCACGCCCGGGCCGGGCTGGATATGGCCAAGCTGCCCTCGTTCATGTGGCTCGAGGTCGACGACGTGGTCAGCGCGAGCCTGGCCGACATCGCCGCCGGCAAAGTGATCAGCGTTCCGGGCGTCCAATACAAGGCGCTGGTGGCCGCGGGGCGGCTGATTCCGCGCGGTCTGCTGCGGTCCGCAGTCAAACGAGCCGGCGGCGGCCGTGGCCGAACCTGACCGGGTTGAGCTGGCCGAGCTGGTGCGCAAGCTGTCGGTGGTGCACGGCCGGGTCACGCTGTCGTCGGGCAAGGAGGCGGACTACTACGTCGACCTGCGCCGCGCCACCCTGCACCACCGGGCGTCCGCGCTAATCGGCACGCTGATGCGCGAACTCACCGAAGACTGGGACTACGCGGTGGTCGGCGGACTGACCCTGGGTGCAGACCCCGTCGCGACCGCCATCATGCACGCGCCCGGCCGTCCCATCGACGCGTTCGTGGTGCGAAAGTCAGCGAAAACCCATGGCCTGCAACGCCTTATCGAAGGCTCCGAGGTCTCCGGCCGGCGTGTGCTGGTGGTCGAGGACACCAGTACCACGGGCAACTCGGCGCTGACGGCGGTGCATGCGGTTCAAGACGCGGGCGGCGAGGTGATCGGCGTGGCCACCGTGGTGGACCGCGCCACCGGCGCCGCCGAGGCCATCGAAGCCGAGGGATTGCCATACCGCAGCGTGCTGGGCCTTGCCGATCTGGGGCTGGGCTAGGCCGTCAGCGGGATCGTCGCATGCACCCGTTGTCACATCTGCCGCACGAGTCTCCGGCACAGCCGATGGTTGTGCCCGCCTCGCAGCGACAAAGTCCGTCGTCCCCCCCGCAGGCGCCTCCGTTGTCGCTGCGAGGCGGGCAAACCGTCGACCAGAGCTGCGAGAGATCCGCATGGTCAATGCGCACTTTCGTTGCTCTGGCCTGCCTGGCGGCATGTCTGGCGGGCTGTTCGGGTTCCAACCATCCCGTTCGCAGCTACGGCGCCCAGGGCGCGCGGCTGGGTGAAGCACTGGGGTTGCTGGGCTGGAACATGTCGGTGTCGAACCTGCGCTGGGACGACGACTATGTGCTCATCGACGTGGACGCGGCACCGACGGACCCCAAGGCGCCGCACGCCAAACCCGAGGAAGTGCGCTTCGGGCTTTACGGCGCGCCGGCGCATCCGATGGAGGCGGGCGGGCTGGGCAGCTGCAATGACGCGATGACCAAGGTGCACGACATCAGCTCGCCGCTGTCGGCGCCCCCCGACCGGCTCACCGGCACGGTCTGCCTGGGCCCGCTGAAGGACCGCAGCGCGGTCCGCGGGGTGTATGCCTACTCGCCGCATGACCGGATACCGAAAAGCACGGTCGCCTATGGCGCGGCGTTTCCCGTCGGGGTGCTGCCGACCAACGGCAACGACACCGGCGTGGAGATCAAGACCACCAGCCTGTCGGCGTGGCGCGCCGACGGCACCCCGGTGACCAAGGCGCAACTCGGCGATCCGGCGGCGTTCGCTGGCAACGGCTACATGCTGTTGGGGCTCGAGGCCGACGCCATCGCGGCCCGTTACCGCGACGAATCCGCGGCCCGCGGCGGCCCGATGATGCTGCTTGCCTCGCCGACCCTGCCCGGCAAGGGACTGAATCCGGCTTGTGCGGTGTACGGATCCTCGGTGCTGATCCTGCCCGATGCGTCGTTGGACGCGGTGCGCGTCAACGCGTCGCTATGCACCCAGGGTGAGATCAACGAGGCGTTGCTGTACGCGACGGTGGCGGTCGCCGGCACACACGCCGGTGTCTGGACCGTCAAGTGAGCGAACCCGGACCCACCGAATGGGGGGCACCGGCCGCCGGCGTCGGGCCCTGGGAAGGCGATCTCCCCGACGACCCGCGCTACGACCCAGTTCTGTTGCGCGACGGGGACACTCGCAACGTCGTCGACGCCTACCGGTACTGGACCCGGGACGCGATCATCGCCGACATCGACGCGCGTCGTCACCCGCTGCACATCGCGATCGAGAACTTCGGTCATGACGCCAACATCGGCTCGGTGGTGCGCACCGCCAACGCGTTCGCCGTCGATACCGTGCACATCGTCGGGCGCCGGCGCTGGAATCGCCGCGGCGCCATGGTGACCGATCGCTACCAACGGCTGCGTCATCACGACAGCACCGCCGAGCTTTTCGATTTCGCGGCGGCCGCCGGGTTGACCGTGGTGGCGGTCGACAACGTTCCCGGAGCGGCGCGCCTGGAGCAGACTACGCTGCCGCGGGAGTGCCTACTGGTGTTCGGTCAGGAAGGTCCCGGCATCACCGACGACACCCGGGCGGGTGCGGTAATCACGGTGTCGATCGCCCAATTCGGCTCGACGCGCAGCATCAACGCCGGCGTTGCGGCCGGGATCGCCATGCACGCCTGGATCAGGCAGCACGGTGACATGGGTCGCGCGTGGTAAGGGCATCGAGTGTGCAATGACGGCGTCGAGTGTGCGGTCACGGCGAAGATTCGGCGATTTTCGCGCCATGAATGCACACTCGATTGGCGCTATTCAGCGTATGGCTAACTCCACAGCGTGACGTGGACCTTTGGTCGAAATCTGGTCACCCCCACGCCGGTTCCGCGGATCATCGCCTGGATGCATCGCGGCGTGGTGATGAAGCGGACGAGCTCGGACACCGCGGGCTGCCGCGCCGACGGCGCCAGCGTCGCCGCGCACCACTCGCCCGAGCGGTCCAGCCCTGGGCCTGTCACGTGGGTCAACCGCCGAGCGGCAAGGTCCTTGGCGACGGCGAAACCGATCGTCAACGTGGCACCGCCGACCCGCTGCACCTCCTCGAGCGCGGCGGCGTCGCTTTGGAAGATCCGTTGATGTGACTCCGGAATTGCCAAGCCGCGCAACATAGTTGCGATCTCCCCGTCCACGCTTCCCGCCGAGGGGCCAAGCATCCATTGTTGTTGGCGCAACAGCGACGGCACCGGAATACCCACGGCCAGTGGGCTATTCGGCGCTACCACGGTGATGATTTGATACTTCAGAAAGGGCCGCACGAAGATCGAGTCGTCAGAGCCGATCGAACTCACCGAGCTTACCGAGCTTTCGCTGGCCGGACCGATCGCGATGTCGACGGCGCGCGAGCAGATCAGATCGCGGAAGTGGCTCGTCGGGTGCACGCTCAGCTCGACGGACAAGTCGTCGGCCCGCGACGAGAACAGCTCGATCAAACCCGGTGCGGCGTGTTCGGCGAACGCCGTCGACGCCGCGATGCGCAGCAAGCGGCGCCCGTGGGCGGCCTCGGTGACCTCGATAGCGGTCTGCTGTTGCAGACCCAGGATCTCGACCGCGCGGCTCGCCAACCGCAGGCCGCCGGGCGTAAACGCCAGTCCCGCACCCGTCCTGGTGAACAACGGGTCGTCGAGCTCCTTGCGCAGCGCCGCCACATGCATCGAGACTCCGGCGTCGGAAAGACCTAGTTCCGCGGCGGCCGCTCGCACCGAGCCCAGGCGCACCACCGCCGAATAGGCCCGAAGTTGAGCCGGGGTCATGGAAAGAGCCTACGTTGAAAGACGTGCGGGACGTGCTTGCTGAGCTGATGCCGATCTGGCGTGCCGGACAGACCGCGGGACTGGGGACCGTAGTGCGAACACTGCGGTCAGCGCCGCGGCCTCCGGGGGCTTCGATGCTGGTGGCGCCGGACGGCTCGGTGACCGGGTCGGTGTCGGGTGGTTGCGTGGAAGGCGCCGTGTACGAACTCGCCACCGAGGTGGCCCAAACCGGGGCAGCGCGGCTGAAACGCTATGGAGTCGGCGACGGCGACGCTTTCGCGGTCGGCCTGACATGCGGCGGGATCATCGACGTTTTCGTCGAGCCCGTATCGCAAACCAGCTTCCCCGAACTCGACGCGATAGCCGACGATGTCGCCGAGCACTGTCCGGTCTCGGTCGCGACCGTCATCGCCCACCCGGATCCGCAGTGGGTAGGCCGCAGGCTGATCGTCCGGCCGGACGCGGCCAGCCCCGTCGTGGGATCGCTGGGTTCGTCGCGTGCCGACACCGCGGTCACGGACGATGCCCGGGGCCTGCTCGCGGTGGGCCGCTGCGACGTCCTCAAATACGGACCCGACGGGCAGCGTCGCGGCGAAGGCATGGAGGTCTTCGTGTCCAGCTACGCTCCGCGCCCGCGGATGCTGGTGTTCGGCGCGATCGACTTCGCCGCTGCGGTGGCCCGGGCCGGGAAGTTCCTCGGGTATCACGTCACGGTGTGCGACGCGCGGCCGATCTTCGCCACCAGGGCGCGCTTTCCCGAGGCCGATGACGTGGTCGTGGAGTGGCCGCACCGCTACCTGGCCGGTACCCCGGTGGACGAGCGGACGGTCATCTGCGTGCTGACCCACGATCCCAAGTTCGACGTGCCGGTGCTCGAGGTGGCGCTGCGCACCCCCGCCGGGTACATCGGCGCGATGGGCAGCCGCCGGACTCACACCGACCGGCTGGACCGGCTCCGCGAGGCGGGCCTGACCGAGGCCGAACTGGCCCGGCTGCGCTCGCCCATCGGGCTGGACCTGGGTGCGC
>NZ_JBKQQD010000470.1:0-3146 GCF_052144515.1 Mycobacterium sp.
GCATCTTCGTCGGTGAGATGGACGAGGAGGAAGCGGCCCGCCACTACCGCGAGGGCATGGCGCTCGCCACCACCTTGCAGGTGCCGCCGGAGATGTGGCCGGCCGACCGCGCCGCCTTCGACCGGTACTGGCAGGAGTCGCTGGCCAAGGTGCACATCGACGACGCCGTCCGCGACTACCTGTTTCCCATCGCCGCGGGACGCGTCCGCGGGGTGAAGCTGCCGCGGACGCTGCAGCGCGCGTCCGACGACTTTGCGCTGCTGATCACCACGGGCTTTCTGCCGCAGCGGTTCCGCGACGAGATGCGGTTGCCGTGGGACGCCGCCAGGCAGCGGCGCTTCGACCGGCTGATGGTCGCAATGCGCACGGTGAACCGCATGATGCCGCGGTTCGTCCGGCAGTTCCCGTTCAACGTCCTGCTGTGGGACGTCGATCGCCGGATCCGGACCGGGCGTCCGCTGGTGTAACCGGTATGGAGGCTGACTCGGGGCCGACGGCCTCGGGCTGCAATCGGACGTGGGTTACCGGTGGCGGCTGAACACTCGCTCCGGTAGAGCTACAGGCGTGCCAGTCATGGTTCGGTCGCGCCGGTAGGCCCCTGGCACGTCCGGCTTCAGCTCGCTATCGGCAGCGAGCGCCACTGCGTCTTGTGAGAAGCCTGTGGCCTCCTGCAGGCCTAGTTACCAGCCTGGACTGGTCGAGTTGTTAACGAAAATCATTTTCAGTAAGCTCCTTCCCGACCCGTCTGAGTGCCAAACGAGGAGTGTCTGTCCATGATGTTGCGGGTCGTGCCCGAAGGACTGGCCGCCGCAGACGCGACGGTCGACGCGTTGACCGCCCGACTGGCGGCCGCCCACGCCGGCGCCGCCTCACTCATCACGGCGGTGGCGGCCCGTGGCGTCCAAGAACTGGGCCGCTCGGGTCTCGGGGTGGGGGAGTCGGGCGCCGGCTATGCCGCCGCCGATGCGGCGGCGGCATCGTCGTGTCTCGCCGCGGGCGGCTGACGATGACGGCGCCAATCTGGATGGCTTCACCGCCCGAGGTGCACTCGGCATTGCTGAGCAGCGGCCCGGGGCCTGGGTCCCTGGTGGCGGCGGCGGGGGCTTGGAGCTCGCTAACTGCTGAGTACGCGTCGGTGGCGCAGGAGCTCAGCGCGTTGCTGGCGTCGGTGCAGGCCGGCGCATGGGAGGGGCCAAGCGCCGAGTCGTATGCGGCCGCATATGTGCCCTATCTGGCGTGGCTGATGCAGGCCAGCGCCAACAGCTCGGCGGCGGCCGCCCAGCTGGAGACCGCGGCCGCGGGCTACACCGCCGCATTGGCGGCCATGCCGACACTGCCCGAGCTGGCCACCAATCACGTGCTTCATGGGGTGTTGTTGGCCACGAACTTCTTTGGCATCAACGCGATCCCGATTGCCCTCAACGAGGCCGACTATGTGCGCATGTGGATTCAGGCCGCCCTCACGATGACCACCTATCAAGCGGTCTCCAGCGCGGCGGTGGTGTCGACGCCGCAGACCGCCCCCGCGCCGCAAATCCTGAAATCCGATGCCTCAGCCGATCCCGCGTCGAGCACCAACCCGCTGCAGACGTTCCTGCAGACGGCCCAGCAGCAGATCGAGCAGTTTCTGCAAAACCCGCTGGGGATCCAGCGGCAGATCTCGAATCTTCTGCTTAATCAGGGCCAGACGGACAACCCGCTGAATCTCCCGCAGGGGCTCGTTAATTCCCTGCAAGACGTCGGTATCGGAAATAGTCAACTTGCCCACGACCCGACGATCGACCTTCCGTTCGATAATGTCCTTGCGAACTTCCTGCAGAACTTCGGCATCAACTGGGACCCTGCAGGCGGCACCATCAATGGGGCCACCTACGACACTTATACGAATCCCAGCCAAGCGTCGTTCTGGATCGCTCGAAGCCTCGAACTTTTTGAGGATTTTCAAAATTTCGGGGTGGACCTTACACAAAATCCAGTGGAGGCCTTTCAATGGCTGATCAGCTGGCAACTGTTCGATTTCCCGACCCACATCGAAGAAGTCCTTGCCTACGCGGTCACCAACCCGGCGCTGGCTGTCGCGGCGCTCCCGGCCGTCGCCCCGGCGGCCGTGGGCGGCTTGGGGGGCCTGGCCGGGCTGGCCGCTGTGCCTCCATCCGCTGCGGCGCCGGCTCTGGTACCCATTGCCGCCGCGCCCAGCGTGTTGCGGGCCGTGGGGCTGACTTCGATCGCCGTCCCGGCCGCGGCCCCTGCGCCGGCGCCGACGCCTCCGCCCACGCCTAGCCCTCCCGCGCCCGCGCCTGCGGCCCCGGCACCGCCACCGCCTTCGGCCGCGGGCGGCGTGGGTTTTGTTCCCCCGTACGCGGTGCCCCCCGGCATCGGGTTCGGCTCCGGGATGAGTAGCAGCGCCAGCTCCAGCGCCAAAAGGAAAGCACCGGAGCCGGATACCGCCGCTGCAGCGGCCGCGGCGGCATCCGCGCGGGAGGCGGCGCGGGCGCGGCGGCGCCGGCGCGCGGGGCTGCGCGGGTATGGCGACGAGTTCATGGATGCCAATATCGACGTGGATCCGGACTGGGGCGCGCCGGCCGGTGGGCAGACTTTGGCCTCCGATCAGGGTGCCGGAAGCCTGGGGTTCGCCGGCACGGCGCGCAAGGCGTCGGTCGCCGAGGCGGCTGGCTTAACCAAGCTGGCCGGTGACGAATTCGGCGGTGGGCCGAAGATGCCCATGGTGCCGGGCACGTGGGACCCGCAAGGTGCTCCCGAGCAAGGTGGCGGAGCGAGTGACAGCTAGCAACCCGAAACAACCACAGAAGGAATCTCTATGAGTTTGTTGGACGCTCATATTCCGCAGTTGGTGGCTGCGCAGTCGGCGTTCGGCGCTAAGGCGGCGTTGATGCGCAGCACGATCAGCCAGGCCGAGCAGGAGGCCGTGTCGGCGCAGGCGTTTCACGTCGGGGAGTCCTCGGCGGCGTTTCAGGCCGCGCACGCCCGGTTCGTGGAGGTGGCCGCCCGGATCAACACGCTGCTGGATATCGCCCAGGCCAATCTCGGGGATGCCGCGGGTACCTACGTGGCCGCCGACGCCGCGGCCGCGTCCGGCTACAACGCATTCTGATCCCCCCGAAAAGGACCCCAAAGGAGTTGTGATG
>NZ_JBKQQD010000471.1:0-3423 GCF_052144515.1 Mycobacterium sp.
CATGTTGGGGTTCACCGTCCGCTTCGACCCGATCCAGGCCGCCTGACCACCACGCCACCTCGGGCGCAGCGCAACAAACACCAAATCACCCGAGCAGCCGCGGCTCACCCATAATTTTCGGACCAGTCTGCTCTGCCCAGCGCGGCAACGATCGGGCCGAGCTTGGCGAGAATCGGCACGAATACTGCAGGGGTGAGGTTTGCCATTACCCGCGGCGTGTCCCACTATGCAGGGCAGAGGATCGTGGGCGGAAGCCGGGTGAACGCCTCGGCACAGTCTGCCAAGAACTGCGTTCGTAGAGGTGCTGGACCCTTCGGAGACGTTGGGCAGATCGAACGTCGCGTCGATGTCCCAGCCGCGGGCGCAGCCAGTCCGCACCTCAGAACTCCAGGAAGTCAAATCGCAAACCGCTCCTGCCTTCGCCTCTTCCGGTCGACTTCCGGCGTCCTATCCAGACGTAGGTGGAGCCGTCGAGACCGCGGGCGTAGCGATAGACACGTTCGAGATGGACACCTTCCTGGGGCAGCTCTTCGAGGGGGATCGTCAACGCTGGATAGCTGAGCATCTGTCCCAGCGGACCGCCGGCCGCCGTCGGCAACCGCCCGCGACGCATCTGGAGAGGCCCGAGGGATCGCATCATGAACTTGGTTGTCGCGGTCGACGAAGTGCGGTTGCGATACATAGGCCAGCCCACTCGGTCTGCACTAGTCGGGAAGAGCTAAACGTCACAGTGACGAATTAGGGGTAATCCGCTGGGTTGGCATGGCATGGTGCGCGGAGTTGCTGACCCGCTGCTGCGGCAGTTGGCCCGATGGCCGCCCGAAACCCGGTCGACCGTCAACTCAACGCGGCGTTTCAATCCGCTCTGCGCCACAAGTCAATTCGTCACAGTGACGTATTGCCCGTGGCGAGAGGAGAGAGGGACGGTGGGCGGTCGATCGCCGGCTATTGGGCCGGCCGACTGGGGCACACTCAAGGGTTTCACCTAACACCCGAATCATTCATTAAGTGATCGAACTGTACGGCAACCTCGGCGGATGCAGAACCGATGCAAGGAGCCCCGTTGGGGAACAAGACCTGAAATCAGCGTCGCGACGTGCTCAGATCGGCCAATCGTCAAGGGGGTGCGAGTTCTTTCACTTAATGCAACTCGCACTAGCTTTATGCCGATAAGCGACATTATGTCAAGTTAAAGTACTCCGTTTTCATCGGATGAATCATCCACGCGCCGATCGACTTGATCGGCCGCGCTGTCGACGCCTCGGCCCGATTGGGTGAAAAGTCCTGGTTGGCTGCATGTTTGGGCACACTGCAGCGGGTGGCCACGACGCCGACCTCGGCCCGGTGCCTCGACACGTTGATGCAACCCTCCTTGAAGCGCTGGATCTACCAGCGGCGATGTGGTAATGATTCATTAGATGATTCAATGATGCATCAGATGAGACAGCCTGGAGGCCGGTTTGCCTGTCGATAAGAGCGGTCGCGTGTTCGTCGTGGGCGCGGTTCCTCTGCTGCATCCCGAGGTCCAGACGGTCGACGAAATGCTGGATGGCTGGCGCAACCAGCAACTATGCCGCAACCTGGCGCATGACACGATCGACGCTCGGATCGCCACTGTCCGCCGCTTCATCGCGCACAGCAACGAGTTCCCGTGGTCGTGGACACCGGCCATCGTCGAGGAGTTCTTCGCCGATCTGCGCGGCATTAAGGGCCGCCGACAGTCCACGGTACGCGGCTACCAGAATGCGCTGCGGTTGTTCTGCTCGTACATCGCGGATCCGGACTACGGTTGGGACCGCGTGTGCGAACAGCGGTTTGGCACGCATCCGGCACAGGTGTTTTTCGCCTGGAACACCGCCACGCATGTCCAGGACAACGAGCAGTCCCCCGAGAAGCGTCCGTTCACCAAGCAGGAGCTGCAGGACTTCTTCGACCACGCCGACGATCAGGTCACCTTGATCGCCAACTCGAACAAGAAGGGATGGCTGCCGGCCTACCGGGATTCGGTGATGTTCAAGGTCGCCTACTCCTACGGGTTGCGCTTCAATGAGCTGCGGCATCTGCAGACTGTCGACTTCACCCGCAACCCCCACGCCCCGGAGTTCGGCCGCTACGGCGCGGTCAAGGTCCGCTACGGCAAGGCAAAGAAAGGCTCACCGCCCAAACGCCGCACCGTGCTCACGGTCTTCGACTGGACATCGGAGATCACTGCCGACTGGCTGGCACACGGCCAGCCCTATATCGACGACAGCATCGATCTGTTCCCCAGCGAACGTGGCTCGTTGGTCGCCGAGAACACCCTGCTGCGGCGGTTCCGGCGCTACTGCAACGATCTTGGGCTGACCGACGGCCTGGATCTGCATTCGTTCCGCCGCTCCTACATCACCCACCTCATCGAAGACGGCTGGGACGCCAAGTTCGTCCAAGACCAGGCCGGCCACGAATTCGCCAGCACCACATCGCTATACACCGGCGTCGCCAGCGACTTTCGGACCCGGACCGTGCGGCGCGTGCTCGACCGCACCATCAAGGATGCGCTCTCGCTGGGAGAGGAAACCTCATGAAACGCGAAGTCGACTACAGCTGGCGGCTCGCCGAGCTCATGGCCGCACACGGGATGCACAACAGCACTGACCTGATCCCCCGTCTCGCCGAGCGCGGAATACAGCTCTCCCGCCCCCAGGTCTACCGCGTCGTTCATCAACGGCCCGAACGTGTCTCCCTGCAACTGATGGCGGCGTTGTGCGACATTCTCGGCTGCGGCGTGGACGACCTGGTGACGGTGACCGCCACCGACGTCCGACGCAGAAAGACCGCCTCAGGAACCACCACCACCCCGCCGCCCAATGTCGTCGAACTCAACAAATCCGTGCGGCCACGGCGGGCACGCGTGGTCACCGATGCCACCGATTGACCCCACACCACGGTCCACCCGCCGCGGCCGGCCACCGGTCACCACCGGCACTGTGGAGTGCAATCGGTGTCATCGCATGGCCAACACGCTGCGGGTGTACTGGCCGGGTGATCAGCTCTGCCACAGCTGCTTCTACACCGCGATGCGCACCCATGGCATCTGCCCGATCTGCGGCCACGATGGCGTCCTGCCGGGTCGCGCAAACCACACCGACCCGCGGCCGGTTTGCCTGACCTGCGCCGGTATCCCCGGCAATTTCACCTGCCGGACGTGCGGACTAGAAGGCGAGATCTACCGCGCCGGGGACTGCGCTCGATGTGCCCTGCGTGACGACCTCTGCCGGATCCTGCTACACCACCCCGCCGATCCGGCCGCCATGGAGACCCTCATCGAGGTGTTGTGCGGCGTGGACCGGCCCGAGAGCATCCTGGCCTGGAAACGCAGCCTACAGGTCCTGGAGCTACTCGGCGGAATCACGTCCGGCGCAATACCCCTCACCCACGACGGCC
>NZ_JBKQQD010000472.1:0-20855 GCF_052144515.1 Mycobacterium sp.
CCCGGCGAAGCGGGTTGGCACCGCCGCCGAGGTCGCCGGGGTGGTCAGCTTCCTGGCGTCCGAGGATGCGAGTTACATCTCCGGTGCGGTCATCCCGGTCGACGGCGGCATGGGTATGGGCCACTGACGAAACCAAACACTAAGACGGACCAAGACGGACTAGGACGGAAATGGCAGGACTGCTCGAAGGCAAACGGATTCTGGTCACCGGGATCATCACCGACTCGTCGATCGCGTTTCACATCGCTCGGGTGGCCCAAGAGCAAGGGGCTTCGCTGGTGCTGACCGGCTTCGACCGGCTGCGGTTGATTCAGCGCATCGCCGACCGGCTGCCGGAAAAGGCGCCGCTGATCGAACTCGACGTGCAAGACGAGAAGCACCTGGACACCCTCGCGGAGCGGGTAGCCGCCGAGATCGGCGAGGGCAACAAGCTCGACGGCGTGGTGCATTCGATCGGATTCATGCCGCAGACCGGGATGGGCATCAACCCGTTCTTCGACGCGCCCTACGAAGACGTCTCCAAGGGCATCCACATCTCCGCGTACTCGTATGCCTCGCTGGCCAAGGCGCTGCTGCCGATCATGAATCCCGGCGGTTCGATTGTGGGCATGGACTTCGACCCAAGCCGGGCGATGCCGGCCTACAACTGGATGACGGTCGCCAAGAGTGCGCTGGAGTCGGTCAACCGGTTCGTGGCGCGCGAGGCCGGCAAATACGGCGTCCGTTCGAATCTCGTTGCCGCAGGCCCGATTCGGACGCTGGCGATGAGCGCGATTGTCGGCGGTGCGCTCGGTGACGAGGCCGGTGCGCAGATCCAGCTGCTCGAGGAGGGCTGGGACCAGCGCGCGCCGATCGGATGGAACATGAAGGACGCGACACCGGTCGCCAAGACGGTGTGCGCGCTGCTGTCCGAATGGCTGCCGGCGACTACGGGGACCGTCATCTACGCCGACGGCGGCGCCAGCACCCAGTTGCTCTAAAAGAAGGTTGCTCTGGACACTAATGAATTTGACGCCGTCCTGCTGCTGTCCTTCGGTGGGCCGGAGGGACCCGAGCAGGTGCGGCCATTCCTGGAGAAGGTCACCCGGGGGCGCAATGTGCCCCCCGAGCGACTCGACGAAGTCGCCGAGCACTACCTGCATTTCGGCGGGGTGTCGCCGATCAATCGGATCAACCTGGCGCTGATCATCCAGCTACAGGCCGAACTCGCCGTTCGCGGCCTGGACCTGCCGGTCTATTTCGGGAACCGCAACTGGGAACCCTATATCGAAGACACCGTTGCGACCATGCGCGACAACGGTGTTCGTCGTGCCGCGGTGTTCACCACGTCGGCGTGGAGCGGATACTCTAGCTGCACCCAATATGTCGAGGATATCGCCCGGGCTCGACGAACGGTCGGCCCGGACGCGCCCGAATTGGTCAAGCTGCGCCCCTACTTCGACCATCCGCTTTTCGTCGAGATGTTCGCGGATTCCGTGACGGTCGCCGCCAGCACCGTGCCCGCCGACGCGCGGCTGGTTTTCACCGCGCATTCGGTCCCGGTGGCCGCGGACCGCCGCTGCGGTCCCAACCTCTACAGCCGCCAAGTCCATTACGCGGCAAGGCTGGTCGCCACAGCTGCGGGCTACAGAGACTTCGCCGACTACGACGTGGTGTGGCAGTCGCGTTCGGGTCCGCCACAGGTTCCGTGGCTGGAGCCCGATGTCGCCGACCATCTCAAGGCGCTGCAGGCCGACGCCGTCATCGTCTGTCCCATCGGGTTTGTCGCCGACCACATCGAAGTGGTGTGGGATCTCGACCATGAGTTGCGCGCGCAAGCCGAGGCGGCGGGAATGGCGTTCGCGAGAGCCGTCACGCCCAACGCGGATCGGCGATTCGCCCGGTTGGCAATAGATCTCATCGACGAACTGCGCTACGACAGGCCGCCGTCGCGAGTTAGCGGACCCGATCCGGTGCCGGGCTGTCTCGCCAGCATCAACGGTGCGCCGTGCCGTCCGCCGCATTGCGCCGCGCCGGAAAGCGATTAGTCGGACCAGGCCGAGTTCAGGATGGCGCTGACCGCCGCCATCCGCGCCGAGCGCACCACCGCGGTGAGCGGGCGCAGCGCATTGTTGGCGATCCGGGCTTCCGACGATGATTGCGGGCCAGCGGGTCCGGGCAACCGACTCAGCCCCGCGCTCACCGCGATGATCGCGTCGACGTGCGCGGCGTTCTCCAGCACCCGCACCGCCCGCGACGGCGCGTGATCCGGAATCCGGTGTTGCCGTGAGGATTCCAGCAATTGTTCGACAAGTCCCCTTGGGTCGGCGATGTCGGATGCGGCTGCTCCCAAGCCGATGGCGCCGAGTGCGTCGGCCGCCGAACGCACTGCCGAGCGCAGTGCATACTCGGCGTCTCCGAGCTCGTGGTGTTCGAACGCGGGTGCGCCGGGCAGTGAGTACACGATCCAAGACAGCGCACACAATTCGGGTGGTTCTGGATCGCCATCGGTGGCCGGGTCGGCCTCTTCGACGTCGCTATAGGCGAACTCGGGGACCAGCCCGACGGCGGTGCCGGGATCGTCGGGGTTGGTGATGATCACCGCCTCGCCCGCAGCCAGGGCATCGCGCTCGAACTGCGTGCCCGCGGCCAGCCCGCGCACGTCGCCCGGCACCGGCAACACGACGTTGATCGTGCCGCGCGACCGATCCGGGCCGCGGGGCGCCGGCGTCGTGGTTCGGCCAACCGCGGCTCGCAGCGTTTGGAGCAGCGTAACCGTGCCCGCGTCGTGCACATCGGGCCACGGCAGTCCGGTGTGACCGGCGGCGACGGCGTCATAGGCGGTGACTGATTGCAGTGGCGCCCAAAGTGATAACGAGTCCAAGACGTCGTCGGGCGCGGCCTTGCCTGCGAGCCAGGCATTGGCCCACAGGGACAACGAAACACTCGGGCACCACATGATCTGGCAGTGTAGTTGTTCGGCCCCCAGAAGGCCGATCACGCGTATTCTGGCCGCATGCTCGTCGCGCTGAGCTGGCTGATCTTCGCACTGGCGTTGGCCGGTGCGGAGGCACTCACCGGCGATATGTTCTTGCTGATGCTCGGCGGCGGCGCGCTGGCCGCGTCGGCCACCGCCTGGGTCACCGATTGGCCGATCTTGGGCGACGGTGCGGTGTTCCTGATCGTCTCGGTGCTGCTGGTGGTCCTGGTTCGACCTGCCCTGCGCCGGCGGCTGACGCCGGCCGCGGGAGCGCAGATGGGAATCAAGGCGCTGGAGGGAAAAAAGGCCCTGGTGCTGGATCGGGTTGCCCGCGACGAGGGCCAGGTGAAGCTTGACGGCCAGGTGTGGACGGCGCGCCCGCTCAACGAGGGCGACGTCTACGAGCCCGGTGATTCGGTCACCGTCATGCACATCGACGGCGCGACCGCGGTGGTCTTCAGGAATATCTGACCGTATGGAGCAATAGGAGGAATGATGCAAGGCGGTGCCCTGGCTGGTCTGTTGCTTTTTGTCGTCTTGGTGGTCTTCGCGATCGTCGTGGTGGCCAAGTCGATTGCGCTGATCCCGCAGGCCGAGGCCGCGGTGATCGAACGGCTGGGCCGGTACAGCCGCACGGTCAGCGGGCAGCTGACACTGTTGGTGCCGTTCATCGACCGCATCCGCGCGCGGGTCGACCTGCGTGAGCGGGTCGTGTCGTTCCCGCCGCAGCCGGTTATCACCGAGGACAATCTGACCCTCAACATCGACACCGTGGTCTACTTCCAGGTCACCGTCCCGCAGGCGGCCGTCTACGAGATCAGCAACTACATCGTCGGCGTCGAGCAGCTCACCACCACCACGCTGCGCAACGTGGTGGGTGGCATGACGCTGGAGCAGACCCTGACGTCCCGCGACAAGATCAACGCCCAGTTGCGCGGTGTCCTCGACGAGGCGACCGGCCGCTGGGGGCTGCGGGTGGCGCGGGTGGAATTGCGCAGCATCGACCCGCCGCCGTCGATCCAGGCCTCGATGGAAAAGCAGATGAAGGCCGACCGGGAAAAGCGGGCGGTTATCCTGACCGCCGAAGGTAACCGACAGGCCGCGATCACCCAGGCCGAAGGCGCCAAGCAGGCGCAGATCCTGGCCGCCGAGGGCGCCAAGCAGGCCGCGATCCTGGCGGCCGAGGCCGACCGGCAGTCCCGGATGCTGCGCGCTCAGGGTGAGCGTGCCGCGGCCTACTTCCGGGCCCAGGGGCAGGCGAAGGCGATCGAAAAGACCTTCGCCGCGATCAAGGCCGGCCGGCCCACCCCGGAAATGCTGGCCTACCAGTACCTGCAGACGCTGCCGGAGATGGCGCGCGGCGACGCCAACAAGGTGTGGGTGGTGCCCAGCGATTTCAGCACGGCGTTGCAGGGCTTCACCAGGCTCCTGGGTACGCCGGGCGAGGACGGGGTGTTCCGGTTCCAACCGTCACCGGACGACGACCAGCCGAAGCATGCCGCCGACACCGACGACGCCGACATCGCGGACTGGTTCGCCACAGACACCAACCCGGCGATCGCGCAGCCGGCCGGCAGGACCGAGGTAATAGCCCGTCAGCCGATGGACGGCCCGGTGCAGCCACCGGAATTGACTCCATAGGATTACTGCGTGAGCACATTGACTTCACCGAAAACCTATGCGGCGCTTGCCGCTTTCCAGGCCGGCGACGCCGTCGCGTGCGCGATCCCGGTGCCTTACATCGCCAAGGTCCTGGACACCCTGGGTGTTCCCGAGAGCGTTCGCCCCGTTCTGCCCGTCGTGAAGGCTGCCTCCGCGATCGGTCTGCTGTCGGTCACCCGTTTCCCCGCCTTGGCGAGGCTGACGACGGCGATGCTGACGCTGTATTTCGTCTTTGCGGTCGGAGCCCACATCCGGGTGCGGGACAAGGTCGTCAACACCATTCCGGCGGCGTCGTTCCTGGCGACGTTCGCGGTGATGACGGCAAAGGGCCCGCACCGCAGCTAGTCACTCACTCCTCGCGAGCGTGCGCGTCTGCGCAGCGACACGCCAGTGAGCGCGGCACTCTGCGCACGCTCGCGGCACGCTCCCGGCACGCTCCCGGCACGCTCCCGGCTCAACGGGGCCCGGGCGGCAATGGCGGCAGCGGAAGTCCCCCCGACGTGGGTGCCGGCGCCGACGGCGGCGGCGAGGGGTATCCAGCCGGCGGCGTCGACGACAGCTGAGGTGGATACGGCGGCGGAGGAAGCTCGACACGGACTTTCCAGGTGATGCCGGCTATCGCGAAGACGGCGAGCGCGCCCACCGCCGTGCCGGCCAGCGCGGCGCCGATCACCACTCCGGCGGAATAGCGCCCGCGCGAGGCGGCGATCTGGTCTGCGGAACGGCCACCTGCGTCAGTGTCGTTGGGGGTCATGTGGCTTTCCACCTCGTCGGTTGTCGGTACCGAGAAAGGTAGCGGCTCAAGCCACCCGCATCAGGCTGATCTGAAAACGGGACGCTGACAAGCCGTCAGTTCGTGGCGGCCAACTCGACGGCGGGTTCGTCGTGCGGTGACTTGTGGTGCTGCTGCCGGTAGTGGCGGATCTCCAGGAACAGCCCCGTCAAACCCAACCCGCCCGTGCACACCGACACCAAGTAGAGCATCGGGCTGATGTGGCCGGCGAGCGCGTCGCCGAGGATCACCACGGCGGCGGTGCCGGGAAGCAGACCGGCCAGCGTGGCCAGCGTGTAGGGCATCAACCGCACGGCGGACGCGCCCGCGGCATAGTTCAGCGCCGCAAACGGCACAACCGGAATCAGTCGCAGCGACAGGACGGCTCGCCAGCCTCGATTGCGCAGTCGCTCGTCCACCTTGTCGACCGCCCGGTGCCGGACCAGGCGGTTCAACTGCCACCCGGCCGCGCGCACCAGCAGCACGGCCAGCACCGCGCTTGCGGCGCTGGCGGCCACCGCGATCACGACACCGAGCACCGGGCCGAACAGCATTCCGGCGGCCAGGGTGAACGCGGTGCGGGGGACCGGCACCACCGTGACGACGACGTGGGCGAGCAAAAACGCCAACGGGAACCACGGGCCCACCGATTCGGCCCAGTCCCGCAGTTGCACCGCGGTGGGCACCGGAACGAACATCGCCACCACGACCAGGATTGTGATTCCGGCCACGGTTGCGACGAACTTCGGTCGGGACACCTGACGGGCCGCAGCAGCGAGCGCGCCGGCAAAACTGCGCAGCGTGCTGGTGGTTTTTGCGGTGGCGGGAGCCATAACGTCTCCCAAGGTTACGGGGCGCAGGTGAATATCTCGTTTTCCGCGCCAGGCGTTTCGCCGCGCACAGCAGTCCCGATCGCCCCACCTCGACGGCTATTTAGAGTTTGCAATCAATTAGCCTTCTTAGTAAGTGACATTCTGAAAGCAATACGAAGCAACGCGAACCAACCCGAGCCCGTTGCTGCGAAAACAGGAGCAGTCGGTGTCCATTGACGTACCCGAGCGCGCCGACCTGGAACAGGTTCGCGGGCGCTGGCGCAGCGCGGTCGCCGGTGTGCTGGCCAAGAGCGCCCGGAAGGAACCCGCCGAATTAGGGGACGAACCCGAGCATCTGCTGGATGCCTCCACCTATGACGGGTTCGCCATCAGGCCGCTGTACACCGCTTTCGACGAGCTGCCGGAGCCGTCGTTGCCCGGTGAATGGCCGTACCTGCGCGGCGGCCCAGAAAACTCTGCGTCGCGTGACGTCAAATCGGGCTGGAAGGTCGTCGAGGCGTTTCCGGCTGCCGGGGCCCCTGGAGCCTCTGTTGGTGAGGCCAACGCGGCGGTGCTGGCCGCACTCGGCGAGGGGGTCAGCGCACTGCTGATCCGGGTAGGGGAGTCCGGCGCGGCACCGGAGCAGCTCGACGGGCTGCTCGACGGTGTGTACCTGAGCATGGCGCCGGTGATCCTCGATGCGGGCGCCGACTACCCGGCGGCGTGCGATGCCATGCTGGCGCTGGTCGCCGAGGTGGAACCCGACCAGCGCACAACGCTGTCGATAGACCTGGGTGCCGACCCGCTGACCGCCGCACTGAGCGATCGTCCCGCTCCCGCGATCGAGGATGTCGTCGCTGTCGCGTCACGGGTGGCCGCCGACCACGGCGCGCGGGCGATCACGGTCGACGGACCGGCTTTCCACAATCTGGGCGCCAATGCGACGTGGGAGCTCGCCGGCAGCCTAGCGGCCGCGGTGGCTTACCTGCGGGTGCTGACCGAAACGGGGATCCCGGTGGGCCAGGCCCTGAGGCAAATCAGTTTCCGGCTGGCCGCCGATGACGATCAGTTCATGACGATTGCCAAGATGCGAGCCGCGCGCCGACTCTGGGCGCGAGTCGCCGAGGTCGTCGGCGAGCCGGAGAGCGGCGGCGCCGTGGTGCACGCGGAGACATCGCTGCCGATGATGACCCAGCGCGACCCATGGGTGAACATGCTGCGTACCACGCTGGCCGCCTTCGGCGCCGGCGTCGGGGGCGCCGACACGGTGCTGGTCTTCCCGTTCGACATGGCCATCCCAGGCGGCTTTCCCGGCACGGCGAGAAGCTTCGCGCGCCGTATCGCCCGCAACACGCAGCTGCTGCTTTTGGAGGAGTCACACGTCGGACGGGTGCAGGACCCCGCCGGCGGTTCGTGGTTCGTCGAGGACCTCACCGACCAGCTGGCCGAGCATGCCTGGCGGCATTTCCAGGCGATCGAGGCGCACGGGGGTTTCGTCGACGCCCGTGACTTCATTGCCGGCCAGGTCGCCGAGATAGCCTCCCGCCGCACCGACGACATCGCGCATCGCAGGACCTCGATCACCGGTGTCAACGAGTTTCCCAACCTTTCCGAACCTGCACTCCCACAAGGTGATTCGCAAATCATCGCAGGAACCCTGGCACGATACGCCGCCGGGTTCGAGGCGCTGCGCGATCGCTCGGATGCCTTTTTGGCTCGCACCGGTTCACGTCCGCAGGTGCTGATGCTGCCGTTGGGTCCGCTGGCCGAGCACAACATCCGCACGACGTTCGCCACGAACCTGCTGGCCTCGGGGGGCATCGAAGCGATCAACCCGGGAACAGTCGACGCCGCCGGGGTGGCCGCGGCCGTCGCTGAAATCTCTTCCGCGGAGTCGCCGGGCGTGGCGCTGATCTGCGGCACCGACAAGCGCTACCAGGACGAGGCCGCGGGCATCGTTGCGGCGGCGCGAGACGCCGGCATATCGTGTATTTACCTGGCCGGACCGGAGAAAGCCGTGGCAGAGATAACAGACACAGCGCAGCGGCCCGACGAATACCTGACCGCGAAAATCAATGCGATCGAAGCCCTTTCGAATCTGCTTACCCGGCTGGGGGCCTAGCGATGACGACTACCGCACCGGTGATCGGCAGCTTCTCCGATATCCCGTTGAACGGCGAGCGTGCCGTGCAGCCACCCACCGAAGCCGCGGTGGAAAAGCATGTCGCCGCCACCGCGTCGGCGCACTGGTGCACGCCCGATCAGCTGGTGTGGCAGACGCCGGAAGGCATCGACGTCAAACCCGTCTACATCGGCGCCAACCGTGCGGCTGTCGAGGCCGACGGCTATCCGCTGAATAGCTTCCCGGGCGAGCCGCCGTTTGTGCGCGGGCCGTACCCGACGATGTATGTCAATCAGCCGTGGACCATCCGGCAGTACGCCGGTTTCTCCACCGCCGCGGATTCCAACGCCTTTTACCGGCGTAACCTGGCCGCCGGCCAGAAGGGCCTGTCGGTGGCCTTCGACCTGGCCACCCACCGCGGCTACGACTCCGACCATCCCCGCGTTCAGGGCGACGTCGGAATGGCAGGCGTGGCAATAGATTCCATCCTCGACATGCGACAGCTGTTCGACGGGATCGACCTGTCCGCCGTATCGGTATCGATGACCATGAACGGTGCCGTGCTGCCGATCCTGGCGCTGTATGTGGTGGCCGCCGAGGAACAGGGTGTGCCGCCGGAGAAGCTGGCGGGCACCATCCAGAACGACATCGTCAAAGAGTTCAGGGTCCGCAACACCTACATCTATCCGCCCAAGCCGTCGATGCGGATCATCTCCGATATCTTCGCCTACACCAGCGCCAAGATGCCGAAGTTCAACTCCATCTCGATCTCCGGCTACCACATCCAAGAAGCAGGTGCCACAGCCGATTTGGAGTTGGCCTACACGCTGGCCGACGGCGTCGACTACATCAGGGCGGGCCTGGACGCCGAGTTGGACATCGACAAGTTCGCGCCCCGGCTGTCGTTCTTCTGGGGCATCGGCATGAACTTCTTCATGGAGGTGGCCAAACTGCGCGCCGGTCGGCTGCTGTGGAGTGAGTTGGTCGCGCAGTTCAACCCGAAGAGCGCCAAATCGCTTTCCCTGCGCACACATTCGCAGACCTCGGGGTGGTCGCTGACCGCGCAAGACGCCTTCAACAACGTCGCCCGGACCTGCATCGAGGCGATGGCCGCGACCCAGGGCCACACCCAGTCGTTGCACACCAACGCTCTGGACGAGGCTTTGGCACTGCCCACCGACTTTTCCGCCCGGATCGCCCGCAACACCCAGCTGGTACTGCAGCAGGAGTCGGGTACCACGCGGCCGATCGACCCCTGGGGCGGCTCCTACTACGTGGAGTGGCTGACCTATCAACTGGCCCAACGTGCCCGGGCGCACATCCAAGAGGTTGCCGAGCACGGCGGCATGGCTCAGGCCATCAGCGACGGCATCCCCAAGCTGCGCATCGAGGAGGCGGCCGCGCGTACCCAGGCCCGTATCGACTCCGGTCAGCAGCCAGTAGTGGGGGTCAACAAGTACCAGGTCGAGGAGGACCAGAAAGTCGAAGTCCTCAAGGTCGAGAACAGCCGGGTGCGCGCCGAGCAACTGGCCAAACTACAAGAGCTGCGGGCAAACCGGGACCAGTCGGCTGTGGAGGCCGCGCTAGCCGAACTGAGCCGTGCCGCTGCCGCCCACTCCGGCGCAGCCGGCAAGGGGGATCAAGGCGGGCTGGGCAACAACCTGCTGGCGCTGGCCATCGATGCCGCGCGGCACAAGGCCACGGTGGGGGAGATCTCCGACGCGCTGGAGAAGGTGTATGGGCGGCACCAGGCCGAGATCCGTACTATCGCCGGCGTCTACCGTGACGAGGTGGGAAAGGCCCCCGACATCGCAGCCGCAACCGAACTAGTCGAGAAGTTCGCCGAGGCCGACGGCCGTCGGCCCCGCATTTTGGTGGCCAAGATGGGCCAGGACGGGCACGACCGAGGTCAGAAGGTGATCGCGACGGCATTCGCCGACATCGGGTTCGACGTCGACGTCGGATCGCTGTTCTCCACGCCCGAGGAGGTGGCTCGCCAGGCAGCCGACAACGACGTGCACGTGGTCGGGGTGTCCTCGCTGGCCGCCGGGCACTTGACGCTGGTGCCGGCACTGCGCGACGCGCTGGCTGAGGTGGGCCGGCCCGACATCATGATCGTGGTCGGCGGCGTCATCCCACCCGGTGACTTCGACGAGCTTTACGCTGCCGGGGCCGCTGCCATCTACCCGCCCGGGACGGTGATCGCCAACGCCGCCATCGGCTTGCTGAACAAGCTCGCCGAGCGGCTGGGGTACACGCTGGACTAGCGGTCACAATTGTCACATCCGCCACATGGGTCCCTGCCTCAGGAGACACCCTTTTTGCCCGCCTCTGAGCGACAACCTTGCCTGCGGCGGGGCGTCTTCCGAAGTTGTCGCTCAGAGGCGGGCAAATTGACTATTCCCGAGAACCGGCGGCGGTACGGATGACGTCCCAAGACTTGGCTGACGCAATCCGAAGCGGTGATCGAGCGGCGCTCCCACGCGCCATCACGCTGCTGGAATCCACTCGCGCCGACCATCGCACGCAGGCGCAGCAGCTGCTGCTCGAGTTGCTGCCGGACTCAGGCAACGCTCATCGCGTGGGCATCACCGGGGTTCCCGGGGTAGGCAAGTCGACCACCATCGAATCCCTCGGCATGTACCTGATCGAACGGGATCACCGGGTGGCGGTGCTGGCCGTCGACCCGTCCTCGACCCGGACGGGCGGATCGATCCTTGGCGACAAGACCCGGATGGCGCGGCTGGCGCAGCATCCGGACGCCTACATCCGGCCCTCCCCGACGTCGGGAACGTTGGGCGGGGTGGCAAAGGCCACCCGGGAAACAGTTGTCCTGTTGGAGGCGGCCGGTTTTGACGTGATCCTGATCGAAACCGTCGGTGTCGGCCAGTCCGAGGTGGCGGTGGCCAACATGGTCGACACCTTCCTTTTGTTGACCCTGGCGCGCACCGGCGATCACTTGCAGAGCATCAAAAAGGGTGTGCTGGAGCTGGCCGACATCGTGGTGGTGAACAAGGCCGACGGAGATCACCTGCCCGAGGCGCGGAAAGCGGCCCGGGAGCTCAAGTCGGCGCTGCGACTGATCTACCCGCACCAAACGCTTTGGCTCCCACCGGTTCTCACCATGAGCGCGCTGGAGGGGACGGGCCTGCCGGAGATGTGGGACACCGTCGAGCAGCATCGCCAGGTGCTCACCGACGCCGGCGAGTTCGAGGAGCGCCGACGGGACCAGCAGGTGGACTGGACCTGGCAGATGGTCCGCGACACGGTGCTGGACCGGGTGCTGTCCAACCCCGAGGTGCGCAAGATCCGCGCCGACGTGGAGCGGCAAGTCAAGGCGGGGGAGCTGACCCCCGCTCTGGCGGCTCAGCAAATTTTGAGGGCAGCGTCGATTTAACGGAAAGGTAACTTGTTCATTGTTTGCCCGTGGGATACGTCCGTTGGACGTAAATTCAATAGCGTGAAGGCAGAAACCCGGGTCGATCTCCGCGCGGTCCCTTCTCGCGATGCCCTTGACGCAGGTCATCGCGTGTCCGGCGCGGCGGACCCACACTTTGCTTGCGTCGTTCGTGGGTTTTCGACGATGTTCCCTGCGCGCCGATTCGGCGGCGGGGCGCTGGCGGTGTATCTCGACGGCCAACCCGTGGTCGACGTGTGGACGGGCTGGTCGGATCGACGTGGCAAATTACCATGGTCGGCTGATACTGCGCCGATGGTGTTCTCAGCAACCAAAGGCATGGCTGCCGCCGTGATCCACCGGCTCGCCGACCGGGGGCTGATCGACTACGACGCTCCGGTTGCCGAGTACTGGCCGGCGTTCGGCGCCAACGGCAAGTCGGACCTCACCGTGCGTGAGGTGATGAGACACCACGCCGGACTGTCGGGTCTGCGAGGCGCGACACAAGAAGACTTGCTCGATCACGTCGTGATGGAGGAACGGCTCGCCGCGGCGCGTCCGGGACGCTTGCTGGGCAAACCTGCCTACCATGCGCTGACCTTCGGCTGGCTGATGTCCGGGCTGGCCCGGGCGGTGACCGGAAAGGGTATGCGTGCGCTGATCCGCGAGGAGCTCGCCGAGCCGCTGGGCACCGACGGCATGCATCTGGGCCGGCCACCCGCCGAAGCACCGACGCGGGTCGCCGAGATCATCATGCCGCAGAACATCGTGGCCAATCCGGTCGTCAACTTTGTGACGTGCAAGGCCGCCCATCAGCTGTCCGGTGGATTCCGTTCCATGTACTTCCCGGGCGTGATTGGTGCCGTGCAAGGCGATATGCCGATGCTGGATGCCGAGATGCCGGCGGCCAATGGGGTAGTGACGGCCCGCGCGTTGGCGCGGATGTACGGAGCGATCGCCAACGGCGGGGAGATCGACGGCATCCGCTTTTTGTCACGCGGGCTGGTTGCCGCGCTGACCGGTGAACGGAGCCTGCAACGGGATCGGAACCTCTTCATGCCGTTGGCCTTCCACTTGGGCTACCACAGCTTGCCCATCGGGAATGTGATGCCAGGATTCGGTCATGTCGGGCTGGGCGGTTCGGTCGGGTGGACCGATCCTGCGGACGGAGTGGCTTTCGCTTTGGTGCACAACCGGTTGCTGACACCGTTTGTGGCGACCGATCATGCCGCGTTCGTCGGAATTTATGCGCTGATCCGGCAGGCGGCCCAGCGAGCCCGCAAGCGCGGCTTCCAGCCGGTGACCGAGTTCGGAGCGCCGTTCCCCGAGCCGGGAGCCGTCGCCGGCTGACGCGCCGTCGGGACTACGAATCTTCCAGGCGGAAGCCGACTTTCATCGTCACCTGAAAGTGCGCAACGGCTCCGTCCGCCAGGTAGCCACGAATTGATTGCACTTCGAACCAGTCCAGGGCGCGCGTGGTCTGCGCGGCTCGTGCCAGACCGTTGCGGATAGCCGCATCAACTCCGTCGGGTGAGGTTCCGACGATCTCGATCACGCGGTAGGTGTGGTTGCTCATCGCATCCCCTTACATTGGCAGCGGCTGGAGGATAGTCGAGATCCTGGTGATCCGAAGGCCTTTTCGTGTCGCCGCTGATGGTCAGTCAGCATTTTGAGGCTGAGGATGGTGTTCCGCCCGGTCATGGGAGAGTCGGCGGCCCAGTTTGCTGCTTTTTGGATGGGTGCATCGCCAACCGTTGCTAGGGTGATGGCTGTGGTTGTGTTTTCTATTCCGGCTGTGTTGCGAGAGCGCGATAGTTTTGAGCCCAACGATACGGCGTTCACTTTTATTGATTACGAACACGATTGGGAGGGCGTCCCGGAAAGCCTGACATGGTCACAGTTGTATCGGCGAACGCTTAACCTTGCCCAACAGCTCCGGCTTTGCGCGTCGACCGGCGACCGGGCGGTGATACTGGCCCCGCAAGGACTTGAATACGTAATTTCCTCCTAGGTGCTATACAGGCTGGGCTTATCGCGGTTCCCCTTTCGGTTCCGCTGGGTGGCGTCACCGATGAGCGTGCTAGTTCGGTGATGCGCGACGCGACGCCCGCTGTCATTCTCACGACTTCCGCGGTGGCTGACCGTGTCACCGAGTACGCGGAGCCGCGGGCGGGCGAACCCGCACCAACGGTCATCGAGGTTGACTTGCTGGAGCTCGACTCTCAGAAAGCACCCGCCGCCGGGGGTAAGAGCCTAACAAACACTGCGTATTTGCAATATACTTCCGGATCGACCCGCCAGCCCGCCGGGGTCATGGTCTCGCAGGAGAATATTCAGGCCAATTTCAAGCAGATCAATGCGGACATCTTCGCCGACTACGGGGGGGTTGCGCCGCCGGACACCACCGTAATGTCCTGGCTGCCGTTCTATCACGACATGGGTCTGTACTTGGGAATTATTTTTCCGGTCTTGACGGGATTTCGCACAGTGTTCACGAGCCCGGCGTCTTTCCTGCGTCGGCCGGCCCGGTGGATGCAAATGCTGGCAAAGCAACAGTCGCGCATTTTCGGCAGCCCCGAACTTTGCGTTCGATTTGACGGCGCGCAAGACATCAGATGACGACATGGCCGGGCTTGACCTCGGGAACGTGGCCAGCATCCTCAACGGGAGCGAACGAGTACAACCCGCGACGCTGCACCGCTTCACCGAGCGGTTCGCCCGTTTCAACTTCAAGGACAAGGTGCTCCGGCCCTCATATGGAATGGCAGAAGCAACGGTGTACCTGGCGACCCGCCAAGCCGGTCAACCACCAGAAATCGTTCATTTCGAATCCGAGAAGCTGACCGCGGGCCACGCGAAGCGGTGCGCCAGCGGGAGCGGTACGGCGTTGGTCAGTTACGGTGCGCCGCAGTCACCGATCGTGCGCATCGTCGATCCCGAGACCGATACCGAGTGTCCGGCGGGCACGGTCGGTGAGATCTGGGTGCACGGTAACAACGTCGCCGACGGTTATCGGGGCAAGCCCGAAAGCAGGGAGAACACCTTCGGCGCAACGCTTCTCGGTGCGTCGGCTGGCACGCCCGAAAAGCCCTGGCTGAGAACCGGGGATTCGGGCTTTTTCTCTGAAGGCGAGTTGTTCATCATCGGCCGCATCAAGGATCTCCTGATCGTCTACGGGCGCAACCACTCTCCTGACGACATCGAGGCGACGATCCAGGAGATCACCCGAGGCCGCTGCGTGGCACTAGCAGTTCACGAGGATGACGGCGTTGAAAAGCTGGTCACCATCATCGAACTCAAAAAGCGCGGCGACTCCCACGAGGACGCGCGGGAGCGGCTGAGCGCCATAAAAGGTGAAGTCACCTCGGCGATATCGACGTCGCACGGTCTAAGTGTGTCGGATCTCGTTCTGGTGTCTCCTGGTTCGATTCCCCTCACCACGAGCGGCAAGGCCAGACGAGCCGAGTGCGTACGGCTTTACCAGCAGGATGCATTCACTCGGTTAGACGGTCAGCAATCAAGGCCAGCAGCGATTGATTAGGTGAGCCCTGATTTTTCGGTCAACTCCTCTGCGTGGTCGATTGATCGTTTGCCGTTGCCGTTGCCGTTGCCGTTGCCGTTGGTGATGGTTGGCAACCGGTAATCTGGTACGGCGTTGGGGCCGAATAACGGTAGTGCGTGCCGATCATCTCGGTTGCGGACCTACGTGTAAAAAGTTATCAGTCCACACCTTTTCAGCCCAGGCATGCACCGGATACTTCGCTGAAGACGTGTCATCAGGAGGCCCAAGCAGCTGCGGAATTCTGTTCGGCGTGGAATTAGCTTGTGCTGGAACGGTTTGACTGGATTGTAAGTCTTCGACGAGGTCGTGGTGCACTAGCGTTGCGAAGGGTTGGGCCTTCTTCCGCGGTGCTGGCAGCGCCGCTGATTTTGGTGACGGTGACGCGGCGGCCCTCGGACAAGGCGACGCCGTCAAGCCAGCTGCTGGCCGCGGTGTAAGTGCCTTGGCAGGTCGAGTCCAGCGGGTCAGTTACCGCGGAGGACGAGGCGAACCAGTTCAGCGGTTGGCTGGCGTTGGCATTGTTGCAGGTGACAGGCCACGTGGCCTTGGGGCGCGCCAGCAGGAGGTCGCTGCTGTTAGCCTGGGTGGCGTCTCACCCTGGTCAGGCACGTGCAGCGGCGCGCGCAGTGCGCCCGCGGTGGCTGTGGCCATCAACCTTTGGCGGGCGCCCGGTTAGGCGAGCGGTGCATTCGGCGACGACCTCGGACCGGATCGTCCAGATCAGCTCGACGGTGTCCACAAGCCAGCTCAGAGCCCCTGGTCCGAGATCCGTCCGGGACCGGAGTCTCGCTTTATGTGTGCAGGTGGGAAGGCTGCAAAGTCGCCCGTCGGCGGGTTGAAAGTGCGCATTGGTGGTCGTCCGGGAGTCTACGATCGCGGCCGTCGCCCACGACGTGTCGGAGCGGATAGCGGCGTGGGCGAACCGGGGAGAACCGAGCCCGACCATTGGTAGTGTGATCGTTGTGGTGACGTTTTCTATTCCTGCTGTTCTGCGTGAACGGGCTAGTTTCCAGCCCAGCGATGCGGCGTTCACTTACATTGATTACGAACATGATTGGGAGGGCGTTCCAGAAAGTTTGACGTGGTCGCAGGTGTATCGGCGAACGCTTAACCTCGCCCAACAGCTCCGGCTTTGCGCGTCGACTGGTGACCGGGCGGTGATCCTGGCGCCCCAAGGACTTGAATACATCATTTCTTTCCTCGGCGCCATACAGGCCGGACTTATCGCGGTTCCGCTGTCGGTTCCGATGGGTGGCGCCAGCGATGACCGTGTCAGTTCGGTGCTGCGTGACGCATCGCCCTCTGCCGTTCTCACGACATCCTCTGTCGCAGGCAATATCGCCGAGTATGTCAAGTCGAAGCCTGGTGAATCCGCTCCATCGGTCATCGAGGTTGATTTGCTTGACCTGGACTCAAAGAAAGGACCCGCTGCAGAGGACGATCGTTCAGCAAATACTGCGTATTTGCAATACACTTCCGGATCGACCCGCCAGCCCGCCGGGGCCATGGTCTCGCACAAAAACATTCTGGCCAATTTTGAGCAGATCAATGCGGACTTCTTCGGGAACTACGGAGGCGTTGCCCCGCCGGACACCACTGTGGTGTCCTGGCTGCCGTTCTATCACGACATGGGTTTGTATCTGGGAATTATCCTTCCGGTTCTGACGGGATTTCCCGCTGTGATCACGAGCCCGGTGTCGTTCCTGCAGCGACCGGCCCGGTGGATGCAATTGCTGGCAAGCAACAGTCACGCATTTTCGGCAGCACCGAACTTCGCTTTCGAATTGGCGGCACGAAAAACATCAGATGACGACATGGCCGGGCTTGATCTCGGGGACGTGCTCAGCATCCTCAACGGTAGCGAGCGGGTACAACCCGCGACACTGCAGCGCTTCACCGACCGGTTCGCCCGCTTCAATCTTCACCCCAGGGTGTTACGGCCCTCATATGGAATGGCGGAAGCAACGGTGTATATCGCGACCCGCGAAGCGGGTCAACCACCAGAAATCGTTCATTTCGAATCCGAGAAACTGACCGCCGGCCACGCGGAGCGGTGCGCAAGCGGAGGCGGTACACCGCTGGTCAGTTACGGCGTGCCGCAGTCACCGGCGGTGCGCATCGTCGATCCCGAGAACAGCACCGAGTGTCCGGCGGGAACCGTCGGTGAGATTTGGGTGCACGGCAGCAACATCGCTACCGGCTATTGGGGCAAACCTGAAGGCAATGAGGGCACGTTCGGCGCAACGCTTGTCGCCGCGTCGGCTAACGCACCCGAAAAGCCCTGGCTGAGAACCGGAGATTTGGGCTTCTTCTCCGACGGCGAGCTGTTCATCATCGGCCGCATCAAGGATCTCTTGATCGTGTACGGGCGCAACCACTCTCCCGACGACATCGAGGCGACGATCCAGCAGATCACCCGAGGCCGGTGCGTGGCGATATCGGTTCCGGACGATGGCGTTGAGAAGCTGGTCATCATCATCGAAATCAACAAGCCACGGGGCGACTCCGACGAGGATGCGGGGGAGAGGCTTGGCCTCATCAAGCGTGAAGTCACCTCGGCAATATCGCATTCGCACGGTCTGGCCGTGTCGGATCTGGTTCTGGTATCCGCTGGCTCGATTCCCATCACCACAAGCGGCAAGGTCAGACGCGCCCAGTGTGTCGAGATGTATCGACGCGATCAATTCACCCCTTAGACGTATAACGTTGGGGCCAGTCGTGGGCGTAACAGCCGTCACTCCGCTGCGGTCATGGGCATCCGCACCGCACTCGCCGGATCCGGCGACATCATCGCTCGACGAACTCTGTCACGCCCTCTACAGCACCGGCATCGTCTACCCCAGCACCGGCCTGACCCTGTGCTACAGCATCAAGTTCGACCAATTACCGCGCATCAATTCCTGAGCCATCTCAGGAGTCCGACACTGCCCGAACCAACGGCGAACGACCAGTCGAAGAACGACAGGCTGACCGATGCCCTGGGCCTCGCCCGCGCGCACGGGAAGTGATAGATTTCTCTGCCGATGAAATTTGTTTTGGCAGTCCATGGAACTCGCGGTGATGTCGAGCCTTTCGCCGCAGTCGGTTTGGAGTTGCTGCGCCGAGGGCACGAAGTGCGCATGGCTGTTACGCCCAACCTTCTTGGCTTCGTCGAGTCGGCCGGGCTTGCGGCGGTCGCCTACGGGCCGGACTCGCTGGAGCTGGTCGACGAGGATCTGGTCCGCAACCTCTGGAAGCCCCAGAATCTCAAGAATCCGATCAGGTCGCTTCGCGAAGGCAAGGAGGTCTTCTACGGGGGCTGGGCCGAGATGAGCACGACGCTGACGTCGCTGGCGGACGGGGCCGATCTCATACTGACGAGCGCGCTCTACCACGAGCTCGCCGCCAACGTCGCGGAGCATTATGACATTGCATTGGTCCTCCTGCATACCGTGCCGGTCCACGGCCAGTTCATTCCGATACTGCCGTCGCCGTGGGTCCGTCCTGCGATTTCGGGGTGGTGGTGGTGGGTGTATCCGCGCCTGACGAAGGAGGCCAGGGGCGCGCAACGCCGTACACTAGGCCTGCCGAAGGTAACACGCTCGAGGCGACGGGTCATAGAACGCGAGTCGCTTGAGATCCAGGCCTACGACAAACTGTACTTGCCCAGGCTGGCACCAGAATGGAACGATCGACGACCCTGTGTCGGCGCGTTGGCGCTGGGGTTAGCGACCGATACCGATGCGGAGGTCCTGTCATGGATTGCGGCGGGAACACCGCCGATTTGCTTCGGGTTTGGCAGCGTGCCGATCGGATCTCCGGCTGACCTGCTCGCCATGATCGGGGCGGCCTGCGCCCAGTTGGGTGAGCGGGCCTTGGTTTGTTCCGGCTCGACCGACTTCAGCAACGTCCCCCATTCCGACGATGTCAAGGTCGTGGGCGTGGTCAACTACGCGGCGATCTTTCCCTCGTGCCGTGCGGCCGTCCACCACGGGGGTGCGGGCACCACGGCCGCAGGCCTGCGAGCCGGAATCCCCACGTTGGTCCTCTGGATCACGGCCGACCAGCCGATCTGGGCTGCCCAGGTCAGACGGCTGAAGGTGGGCTCCGGGCGGCGCTTTTCGACCACCACCGAGAAATCGCTGGTCGCGGACCTGCGCCGGATCCTCACCCCGCCATACGTCACCCGAGCCCGCGAGATCGCCACCCAGATGACCAAACCCGCCGCCAGCGTTACCGCCACCGCCGACCTACTGGAAGAGACCGCGCGCCTCAGGCGTTTTGGCTGACCGACGGGGGGCGCTGATCCGGCTCTACGCAGCCAAGCGTGGTTAAATCCCCTGGCGCTCAACAAGATCGCGCTATCCCGTCGAGCCGTACAGGCCGCGCCGCCGTTTGCGCACGATCTGCGGATCGAACGACCGTTGCGGTCCCCCGGCACCGCGATAGCCGTTGCGCGACTTCTTCTTCCACCCGGCCTAGCGAGCTGGTTGCCAACCGTCCCCACAACGGCTGATCACCGACAGTAGGGAGCACCATGGTCTTAACTCCTTGAACTACAACCGATCCTCTAGGCCCTCGTCCTCGCGCGGGTGTGCTGCCTAGAATTGCGATCGAAGTAGCTGGTCAGAAGTTTTTGGATCAATTTGCCTGTACCGCAGCGATACCCGCCGCGGCAAGGTAGCGTTCCTGTTCATGTGGGGTACCATGCTGCTGCTGGCGCTTCCGGCGGTGACCGACCCGGTGCGTCTAGGCATTGTGGTTCTCTTGATTTCGCAACCACGGCCGATGCGTAGTCTGCTCGCTTACTGGGTCGGCGGCATGGCATCGTTCATCGCCGTCGCGGTGGGTATGCTGTTACTGCTGCGCGGCTTTGGCCAGACGCTTGTCCACAGTATGTCTGCCGCGACTGCAAGCTCCACCGCCCAGCACATTCAAATCGCTGGTGGGTTGCTTGCGCTGCTGATCGCCGCGCGGATCGTAATGGGCTTGTCGGCCCGTCAGCGGGGGCGGGTGCTGACGCCGGGCGGTGATCCGTCGGCGCCGGTGCTGCAGCCGAGCACACCGACCGCCTTCTCGCGTCTGTGGGCCCGCGCCCACGGTACGTTGCAGGGCGGGTCGTTGTGGGTGGCGTTTGTGGCCGGCGCCGGATTGCCGCCCGTCGCGTATGTCGCACTTGCTGCCATCGCGGGATCGGGAGCCGCCGTTGGCACGCAGCTCAGCGCAGCCGTCCTATACACCATCGCTCAGCTTGCGATCGTTGAGGTTCCGCTCGTCAGTTACCTGGCGATGCCGGCCAGAACCCAAGCGGTCATGCTGCGGCTGCACAACTGGGTGCGGGCTCGCGGTCGGGAGATCCTCGCGGTCATCCTGGCTGTGGTGGGGGTCTTGCTGGTGGCCAACGGCGCCTAACCTGATATGGGGAGCATTTTGTCAAGGGGCAGGGTGAAGCGGCGGCTGCAACCGTCGTTGCGGCCGCCGCTTCGTTGACCGGATGAGCTGTGGGGTGTCGAGCGTGTCGATGTCGACGCGTTGTCAGTCTGATATACGCGGGTTGGTTACCGCAGGACGGAACTTTCGAGTCGGAGTT
>NZ_JBKQQD010000473.1:0-4541 GCF_052144515.1 Mycobacterium sp.
CCTTGCGTCCAGATTCCGGTGTCGTCTGGCCCGCGATGAACCAGCCGCGCGGCCATATTGGCCAGCAGTTCGCGGCTCACCGGTTCGCTGTCGAACCTGCGGACTCCGGCTATTCCGCACATATGACCTCCGCCAGCATCGTTCCCGCGGTCACGCTGCGGCCCGACGAGGCGGGTGACCCCGGACCAACGTCGCTGCTTGAACGGGCCGTCGGCGGGGCCGACGCGGAAGGGGTGGCATTGGTTCTCCGAGTGGGGGCTGCCGAGCGTGTGGCAGCACCGATCTGCGCCGGTCAGAGTGTCCCATGATCTGCCGGGCGCGCTCTTTCGCGCGATCTTTCGCCAGCACGGCCTCGTTCCTCCCGTGCTTCCAACGGAGTTGCGCACGATGGGTGATCGCGCATACCTGTTGCGCGACGCTGCCGAGCCGTGCCCTGCAACATGCTCCTGAGCGGTGCATACCCTCATGGCCGTCTCCCGTGTTACTTGTGGGCTGATGTGTGGCGGCGCGCTGATCGCGCCGAAGTCATGGGCACTCTCACCAGCGACCTGATTACCGCGACCGACCCCGTGACACCGCCAGCACCGTTCTCTCCTAACCGTGGCGATCGAAACGGCAAAACCGGACTAAACCGACAATCCATATGTAGGCATACTCTACATACTTTTTGGATGAATGCAACGCTCATTATAAACTTCGAGTATTTCAGTGGGTGGGCCGGCTTCGAGACCGGCGGAAGGTCATCGACGTCGGCCGGTGTAAACCTCGGCACGGGCCGGATGCTCGGGGCCAGAAAGGGGAACCCCCCGCGCCACGGCCCGTGCCATGGTGGCCAAGCCAGCCGATTCATTCGATTGGACCATCTGATGAACCTAATGGGAATCGATCAGCGCGTTGACGGGGTTTGGGTGCTTGTCGAGGCAGGCTGGTCACCGAGCCGCCGGCCGGTGAGCACTTTGAGAACCTGGAGTGAGGGTCGATTCCTAGGTGTAGATCGTGCCCCGGCCGGTTGGTGGGGTCGCCTGTAGCGCTGCTGGGATGTCGTGCCGCTTCGAGCACTGATCCATTAGGTCGCCGCCGGGTGTCCTCGGGCTCGAAATAGGTTGAGTGCGGGCCGATGGAAGGCGGTGATCGATGATCTCTATCGGCGATGACTGGGCCGAAGAGCATCACGATGTGTATCTGATGGACGAGGCCGGGCGGCGGCTGGCCTCTGGGCGGCTGCCCGAGGGACTGACCGGCATCCGCCAGCTGCACGAGCTGGTCGCGGCGCACGCTGAGGAACCGGAACAGGCGGTGATCGGGATTGAGATCGACCGCGGTTTGTGGGTGGGGGCGCTGACGGCCGCCGGCTATCAGGTGTATGCGATCAACCCGTTGGCGGTGGCCCACTACCGCGACCGTCACCACGTCTCGGGCGCCAAATCCGATGCCGGCGATGCCAAGCTGCTGGCCGATCTGGTACGCACCGACCGGCACAACCACCGCCCGATCGCCGGCGACAGCCCCGATGCGGAAGCGATCAAAGTTCTCGCCCGCGCCCACCAGAACTTGATCTGGACACGCACGCGACACACCAACGCCCTGCGCAGCGCTTTGCGCGAGTACTACCCGGCCGCCCTGGTGGCCTTCGAGGACCTGGCCCACGGCGACGCCCTTGGGGGTGCTGGGCCGGGCCCCCACCCCCGAGCAGGGCGCCCACCTGCGCCCGAGCGCGATCCAGTCCGCGCTCAAACGCGGTGGCCGGCAACGCAATATCGCCGCCCGCGCCCGCCAAATCCGGGCCGCGCTGGGCACCGAACAGCTGGCCGCACCCGCGACGGTCACCGCGGCGTTCGCTGCCACCACCCGCGCCGCCGTCGGCATCATCGCCGAACTGAACCACCAAATCAGCGAGCTCGAAGAAAGCCTGGCCAAGCATTTTGAAACACACCCGGACGCCGACATCTACCTCTCCCAGCCAGGACTCGGTGTCGTGCTCGGCGCCCGGGTGCTCGGTGAGTTCGGGGACGACCCGAACAGATACACCGACGCCAAGTCTCGCAGAAACTACGCCGGCACCTCACCCCTGACCGTCGCCTCCGGCAAGAAACGCACCGTGCTGGCCCGCCACGTACGCAACCGTCGCCTCTACGACGGCATCGACCAATGGGCTTTGTGCGCCCTGACCACCAGTCCGGGCGCCCGCACCTTCTATGACCAGCGCCGCGCCGCCGACGACACCCACCACCAAGCCCTGCGTGCCCTCGGCAACCGCCTCGTCGGCATCCTGCACGGCTGCCTACGCCACCACACCACCTACAGCGAATACACCGCCTGGGCGCATCGCCAAATCACCCAAGCCGCTTGACAAGTTACGACCCTGGGATATCCCCGGGGAGCAACGCGATGGTGTCTGATCTTCAGCGCACGCCTGAGCAGGTGTGCGAGCACTACGAGTGAGATACTTGAAGTCCATGACTAGGTTGTACTGATCCAAAAAGTATGTAGAGTACCCTATACACGGATAATCGGTTTCATCCGGTTACGCCGTTTGGATCGCCACGGTTAGGAGAGAACGGTGCTGGCGGTGTCACAGGCGTCGGTCGCGGTAATCCGGTGACTGGTGAAGAGTGCCCATAACTTCGGCGCGATGAGCGCGCCGCCACACATCAACACACAAGTAACACGGGAGCGGCCACCACCAAGCTGTGGCTGTCACTCTTTCTCATGGGTTTCGTGGCGGTTTCGCTGATCAGTGTGCGCCTTGGTTTCGGGTCCCGGCCCGGACAACGGAATACGTGGCTGCTGGACACCGCATACGCTAGAGACGAACTGGACACCGCATACGCTACAGACGAAGAGGACGTATGCCAGAGGTCAAGGAAATCTCCCACGTTCACTCTGGCGCCCAAATCGCGGATACACGTTGTGAAAGGAGTTGCGATGTTCCGCTTGCACACAGCGCTTCGATCCGTCGCAGTGATCACATTCACGGTCGTCGCTGGGTGCCTCAGCGGGTGTGCGCCATTTCATGGGGTGGCGCAGCCGATGTTCATCGGTGATTACTCCACCGGTGATTTCAGTCAGTGGCCGAGTGTTCAGCACCGGGGATATAACGGGCCCGGGGTTCATTACGTTCCGTCGTATTCGGCGACCGTGGTCGACGACCCGGTGAAAGGTAAGGCGGCTCGTTTCGAGGTCCGTTCGGGCGACTGGCCAGGCTTCGCCACTGGCGAACGCTCGGAAGTGGGATCCAGCGCAAGCGAAACCGGGGGCACCGAAGGGCAGGTGCGCTGGTATGAGTTTTCCACCATGTTCGACCCGAGTTTTCCGCAGAACCACGCCGATCTTGGCTGGGGGGTGACCAACGACTGGCATTCGGATGCCAGCATCGGCAGCGCGGGATTCGAATGGGGCGTGGGCGCCAAGAACGGCTACTGGTCGCTGATCGTCAATCCGCAGACCCGTCCCGGCGACTACGTAGACACGTACACCATCTTCGAGACGCCGTTGAACGTCGGGCATTGGCACGACGTGAAGATGCAGGTCAACTGGTCAACCGGGTCACCGTGCCTGCGATGGTGTGCTGCGAGGCTGTCATCCGGTCAATCTATAAAGACAGGGTGGATCAGATTGTGGCTCAACGGAGTTCGCCAAACCTTTTTCGACGGATCCGATACCTATTTCCTTAGCACACTGGTCCCCGGGACGACCACGTGCTACTACAAAGAAGGCTACTACCGACAGGCGGCGCAGCCCACCGGCATCGTCTACCACTCGGGATTCCGGGCCGCCAGGGATGAGGCGGAACTCTAGATGCAACGAGGCTGGTAACGCGCTGGTAGCCGCCGCCGGTGGGGACGCGACTGATAATCAGCGGGCTACTGCTCCGACGCGAGTATCCGCCCGGGAGAAACTGACGGGGCGACTACAAACTGGCTCACAAGTTCGCGGGCACATGCGCAATTTGCGTGCCGTCGAGGTTAGTATCATGGTCACGTATTTACGTGGACGCTAGAATCCAGATCATGCAAACTTGACGCTGCATCTAATCTCTAGCGCGGTGATGGCGTGCCCTCGTCCAGATGAAAATACTGCTCCTCGAACATCGCTGGCTTCACCCAATCGACCTCCGACATGGCCCTCAACTTCGCCAGCAGGGCGGCTCGCTGAGAGTCGAAGTTCGGGTTGTGTCGGCGTCGTCTGAAAACTGACCCCGTGTCGAACTCGCCCGTCGAAAAGGGGTCAATTTTCGGGCGCCGTTGACAGGTTGTAGCTCGCGATGAATATCAATTCGCTTTTTGGTGGATAAGTGAACATAGGTGAGACATGGATCCTCGCACCCTTTTTAACTGCGGAGTCCAGAGCCGCTTGCGCTTCAAACCTTGGGTTATCTCTATTTCGAATGTTGATATACGTGAATCCCCGCCGCAAGGAGAGAACAGTGCTGGGCGGTGTCACAAGCGTCACTCGCGTTTGCAACCAAGCAATCGTGCCGTCAAACACTGGATGGCGCGTTCTGCAGCCGCGCGTTAGAACGAGGGAGCGCCGCAATTGGG
>NZ_JBKQQD010000474.1:0-14546 GCF_052144515.1 Mycobacterium sp.
CCAAGCTGGAATTCTTCAATCCGGCGAACAGCGTGAAGGACCGCATCGGCGTTGCCATGATCGACGCGGCCGAGCAGGCGGGGCTCATCAAACCGGACACGATCATTCTCGAGCCGACCAGCGGCAACACCGGCATCGCGCTGGCGATGGTAGCCGCCGCGCGCGGCTACAAGTGCGTGCTGACCATGCCGGACACGATGAGCACCGAGCGGCGGATGCTGCTGCGCGCGTACGGTGCCGAGCTCGTCCTCACCCCGGGCGCCGAAGGCATGCCGGGCGCCATCGCCAAGGCCGAGGAACTGGCCAAAACAGACGACCGCTATTTCATACCTCAACAGTTCGAGAATCCGGCGAACCCAGCCGTCCACGCCGTCACCACGGCGGAAGAAGTGTGGAAGGACACCGACGGCAAGGTCGACATCTTCGTTTCAGGAGTCGGGACCGGCGGCACCATCACCGGTGTCGCCCAGGTCATCAAGGAACGCAAGCCATCGGTGCAGTTCGTCGCGGTAGAGCCGGCGGCGTCGCCTGTGCTGTCCGGCGGCCAGAAGGGACCGCACCCGATCCAGGGCATCGGCGCCGGGTTCGTCCCTGCGGTGCTTGACCTGGGCCTGGTCGACGAGATCATCACCGTCGGCAATGAAGAATCGCTCGACCTGGCCCGGCGGCTGGCTCGGGAAGAGGGACTGCTGGTCGGCATCTCCTCGGGCGCCGCCACGGCCGCCGCACTGCAGGTGGCGCGCCGGCCCGAGAACGCCGGCAAGCTCATCGTCGTCGTGTTCCCCTCCTTCGGCGAACGGTATTTGAGCACGGTGCTTTTCGCCGAACTGAGCGACTAGCGATGCTGGCAGCGATACGGCGCGACATACGAGTGGCCCGGGAGCGAGATCCGGCCCGCCCGACAGCGCTGGAGGTCATCTTCGCCTACCCGGGCGTGCACGCGGTCTGGGGCCACCGAATCAGCCACCGGCTGTGGAACCGCGGCGCCCGGGTGGCCGCGCGGGTGGTTGCGGAGCTCACCCGCATTCTGACCGGTGTCGATATCCATCCCGGCGCGGTGTTGGGTGGCGGCCTGTTCATCGATCACGCGACCGGCGTGGTGATCGGGGAAACCGCGGAAATCGGCGACGACGTCACACTGTTCCACGGCGTCACCCTCGGCGGCACCGGCAGAGATACCGGCAAGCGCCACCCCACCGTCGGTGACCGGGTGATCATCGGCGCTGGAGCCAAGGTTCTCGGTCCGATCAAGATCGGCGACGACAGCCGGATCGGCGCCAACTCCGTTGTGGTCAAAGAGGTTCCGTCCAGCGCCGTGGTGGTCGGGGTTCCCGGACAGATCATCGGCCGCAGCCACCCCGGCCCGGGCGGCCCCGACGACTCGATGCTGCCTGACCTCGTCGGTGTCAGCCTGCAATCCCTGCTCACCAGGGTGGCCAGGCTTGAGGGCCAGGGTGACGGCCGACAGGCCGAACGCGTCATCCGGCCGCCCGAAGCCGGGGTGTGGCATGGCGAGGACTTCTCGATCTGAGGGTCCCTCTGCGCCCAGCTCTTCACGGTGTGTTCATCTCGATCGGCGTACGGTGTTTTGACACGCCCAGCCATCGCCGGAGGTTGTGATGAGCTTATGAATAGCCAAGCATGCACGCCGCGAATCCCCGTTGCAATGTCCTCGCCGAGTCTCAATCGCGGGGTCGGCTTCACCCACGAGCAGCGGCGGGCCCTCGGGCTGACCGGCCGGCTCCCGTCGGCCGTGCTCACGCTCGAACAACAGGCCGACCGGGTATGGCATCAACTGCAAAGCATGGCCACCGACCTAGGCCGCAACCTGCTGCTCGAGCAGCTCCACTACCGTCACGAGCTGCTGTATTACAAGGTGCTCGCCGATCATCTGCCGGAACTGATGCCGGTGGTGTACACGCCGACCGTCGGAGAGGCGATTCAACGCTTCTCCGATGAATACCGTGGGCAGCGCGGGCTGTTTTTGGCCATCGATGCCCCCGACGAAATCGCCGAAGCCTTCGAGACGTTCGGACTGGGGCCCGACGATGTCGACCTGATCGTGTGCACCGACGCCGAAGCGGTCCTGGGCATCGGCGACTGGGGTGTGGGTGGCATCCAAATCGCCGTGGGCAAGTTGGCGCTCTACACCGCGGGCGGCGGAATCGATCCCCGACGGTGCATCGCGGTGTCACTTGACGTGGGCACCGACAACGAGCAGCTGCTGCAGGATCCGTTCTATCTGGGCAATCGCCACGCCCGGCGGCGAGGCGCGGAGTACGACGAGTTCATCAGGTCCTACATCGAGACCGCCCACCGGCTTTTCCCGCACGCGATCCTGCATTTCGAGGACTTCGGGCCGATAAACGCGCGGAAGATCCTGCAGACCTATGGAGACGACTACTGCGTGTTCAACGACGACGTGCAGGGAACCGGCGCGGTGGTCGTGGCAGCCATATACGGCGGATGTCATGTCACCGGTATCCCGCTGCGCCAACAGAAAACGGTCGTCTTCGGTGCCGGCACCGCCGGGATCGGCGTTGCCGACCAGATTCGTGACGCGATGGTCGCCGACGGCGCGACGGTCGAGCAGGCCAGGTCGCAGATATGGCCGATCGACAAGCAGGGCCTGCTGTTCGACGACATGGACGACCTTCGCGATTTCCAGGTGCCCTACGCCAAGAGCCGCGAGCAGCTGGGTGTGGCCCCCGGGGATCGGGTGGGCTTGGTGGACGCGATCAAGCTCGCGTCACCAACCATTCTGTTGGGCTCCTCGGCGGTATTCGGCGCGTTCACCCGAGAGGTCGTCGAGGCGATGACGGCGTCCTGTGAGCGCCCGATGATCTTCCCGCTGTCCAACCCCACCTCACGCATGGAGGCCATGCCGGCCAACGTAGTGGAGTGGTCGCGCGGCGGGGCACTGATCACCACCGGCACTCCGGTCGCGCCCGTCGAATACCACGGCACCACCTACACCATCGGCCAGGCCAACAACGTCTTGGTCTTCCCCGGAATCGGGCTGGGCATCATCGTTGCCCGAGCCAGGCTGGTCACCCCGGGCATGCTGCAGGCGGCAGCGAAGGCCGTTGTCCAACAGGCTAATCCGAAAAAGCCGGGAGATTCGCTGTTGCCGGATGTGCAGAACTTACGCGAGGTCTCGAAGACGGTCGCCGAAGCCGTGTATCACGCCGCCGTCGAAGACGGGGTGGCCACCATGACCCATGACGACGTCGGGCGAGCCGTCGGCGACATCATGTGGGAACCGAAGTACGACTAGGCGGCCTACAACCCTTTGCGTCGTGCCCGATAGATTATTCCGATGACAACCGCCATCGTGCTCAGCATCGCCGTGGTCGCCTCCGTCGCGCTAACCATCTGGCTCGTCCAGCGGGGCGGTCCCAATCGCTGAGGGTCGTTGTACAGGTTGCTGTACGGCAAGCATCATCTACTCAGCCGCTTTCACCCAACCCAGTCCGCCAGTTTCCACCGCTGTCGTTGCACCGATGGTCTCGTCGTTGCGATCCAACTCGGGTACTAGACGGTGTTGAAGAAATCGTGGGCTCACTTCGGTATTCATAGTCGTGGCAATGCTTCTGATCACGACCTGAAGGCAGCAAAAACCAGTTACATAAGCGGTAGCGTCATCGGTTACTGGCTGGGCGGTCGACGGTATTTGCCACCCCAATTACTCGGCAACGCACCAGCGGCGATGTGACGGGAGACAACCATGAAGCACTGCATCGTCGGAGGACTGGCTGCCGTGCTGATGGCCGAAGCGCTGATCGCCGCAGCGCCGCCGGCCAGCGCCGGCTGCCAGTACGGAGGACTCGTTATCAGCAAGTGCGATGGACCCGTCCAGCCTGACGGCACCTGGCAACGTTGCGTGGTATCTAGCTACTTGGTGGCTAGCGGCGCCAGTTCCTACCTAGTGCCCGACAGGCGCTGCGATTTGATGGGTCCTGACCAGCATCCATGGGGTCTCGCCTTCGCAGACCCACCGACGCAGATCGACGACTGAGCCGGGAACGGCACCGTCATTTCGTTGACACTCCGAATCGGCGGTTAACAACGTCGTTGTTGTTGGGATCGGCAGCGAACCGGTCCTCTTGTACTGCCGTGGCCCTGCTTCAGAGCCATGTCGCATTACCGCGCAGTGGAAAAGATGGCCGGCGCGCTGCTTTCGGGCGGCATCGCGGTGGCGGGTTTGGGGCTCGCAGTGGTTCCGACTTAGAACGAACTTCAGCTAGTCGGTGACAATTCCAGATCAAACGCTTATCAGCGACCTAGCGAACGGTGGACCCCGGCACGGGATACGGGGGTGGGCTGGTCGGGTTGTTGGGGCACCACGGGTTGCGTGGCACGTCCAGGCAAGGATCGGGCATGCTCGGCTGCGGGGGCAGCGGCATCAGCTGGACCACCGTCCGGCGCGGGTAGTCCGAGACGGGGGTTTTCGGGCAGTTGCCGAGGGCCTCGGAGTCGCAGGCGACCTGCAGACTGAGGATGCTAACGATCCCTTTGCCCTTGTCCGGGATTCCGCAGATGCCGTGGGGGAAGAACTGGATCAAGGGCGGGGCGCTCGTGACCCGTGGGCTGCCCTCAAAGAGCTGGGCACCGACGGCCGTGCCCGAGGCAGCGACGTTGCCGTGGAAGCAGTTGCCGGGATACGCGAGGTTTGAAATCTCAGCGAGGTCGACGTTTCTCGGGTTGCCGAAGAAGCCGTTGTGGCTCAGCGTGTTGTTCTCGATCTCGTTGCCGAAGTCGTTGTAGTAGCAGAACGACAGCGCCTTCGCGCCGATGCCGCCCTTGCAGTGGGCGATCGGTATCCAGGTCTCGTTGTCGACCTCGGGGGTCAGCAGCACGCCCCACGCGCCGTTGTCGTGGATGTCGTTGGCATCGACGGTGTCGAACCGGCCTCCGACGATCAGGACGCCGGTTCCGCCCGGAGCGCCGGCGACGTCGGAGCTGCTGGGTGTGTTTGCGTTGTTGTTGTCGTGCACCGAGTTGTGCGTGACCAGCCAGCACGAATGGGTGCCTGTCGGACCGGTCTCGTTACCGGGGCAGTGGCCGGACTGGGGCGACGGTTGGTCGTCGTTGTTCTGGCTGTTGGTGACGATCCCTATGGAGTTGTGGTCGAACTCGGAGTTCTGGATGATCAGGTGGCCGCCGGAATTGGTTCCCGAGTATCCTTCGGCCGAGTTCTGGCCGTGGGCGTGGTCGAGGATCGTGTTGCAGTCCGGGCAGCCGCCGATGTAGAACGCGGCGTCGCCCATGTTGTTCCCGTACACCTGCGTGAATAGCCCCGGCCCGTAGGTGTTGGAGGCATAGATCCCGTACTGAGCGAACGGTTGGTTCTCGCCGGCGAAGTAGCTCGAGGTGGCCGATAGGTACGCGCCGCGCCAGCTTCCGATCTGCTGGGTGCCGCTCGAGCCGCCGCCGTCGAACCAGATCTCATCGCCGGGGGTATTGGAGCCCGAGAGGAAATTGCAGGCGGTCAGGTTCTCGACGCTGACACCGGACGCCTTGAACACGATCAGGCCGTTTCGACCCGTCGAGGCGCCGCCGGAACCGAGCGGGCCGAAGTCCTGGTCGGCCGGCGCAGAGCTGCACTGAGACGCCCCCGGCTTGGTGCCGTCGAGCACGACCCCGTTGCGGTCCATGCCGCGGATCCAGATGCCGGGCGTGGTCACGAGCACGGCGGCCCCCGCCGTGTCGTCGCCGACGGCCCCGGGGGGAACGCGATTGCCGGTCTCGTGGTAGTCGCCCGGCCCGATGAGCACCCAGTCCCCGGGCCGGGCGGCGTCCGCCGCTGCCTGGATGCTCGAGTACTGCCCGGGAATCCCTTGATAGCTGCCGACGAGCAGGACCGCGCCGGGGGCCCATGGGGCAGCATGCGCCACGGACACGCCCCCCACGACAAGCACGCACACGGCCCCGGCGACAAGCCCCCGCGGCCACCGCCACAACGGTGCCCGCGAAATCCGGCCACGACGATCTTCCAGCAGCCGCGAGGCCGGCATGGCACGCAGCGACCTCATCCTGACCAACGGCACTACCCTCGTCGTCTAGCCCGGTCTTGAGTGCACGTACAGCACTCACGTCACGTCAACAAGACTGAGTGCCCACCGTCACATCGAGAACACGATGAGGTATACGTTCGAGCTCAAGCGCGGCCGCGACGATCGGTTTCGCCTGACTAAATTGTCGTTCCCGACAACCCATTTCGCCTCGGCTACCGGGGCTGATGGTCGGGCTGCGATCGCGAACCTCGCGGCCTGCGGCCTGAAACTCGCTCTCTGAGCTGCGATAACACTTGCTCCCCCGGGTGGACTCGAACCACCAACCCTTCGGTTAACAGCCGAATGCTCTGCCAATTGAGCTACAGGGGACCGTCTGGTCCACGCGAACGATGGCGCAGATCGCGGGACGACTCTAGCGTACTGGCCTGCCCCCGCCCAACTAGGGGCCACCCGGCCGGCATTGCCAACACGTGATGCCGAAGGCACGATTTAGCGTATGAGTAAGGTGACCCTAACTACCGAGCTGCCCATCCCTGCCGACATGGCGGGCGCGCTCGCGCGCAAACCTGAGCTCATGAAGTACGTCCTGGGTCCGATACTGCACGTATATCGCTTGGAAGTGCCGGATCGCGTCGACGTCGGCACCCAAGGCTCGGTACGATTCTGGCTGTTCGGAGTGATCCCCGGATGGACCCACCACCTCACCGTCAAGCTACTGGGTCCGACCGAAATCTTCACGAACGAATACGGCGGACCAGTCCGTACCTGGAATCACCGCCTGACTTTCGAACCCATCGACGACGACAGCTGCCGCTACACCGACGAGATCGAAACCGACGACGGCTGGCGCGGCGCCCCCACCCGCCTGTTCATCCGAATGATGTTTCGTCATCGCCACCGCCGCTGGCACACGCTCTCCCGAATACTGAGCGGCACCGCATAACGCTGACGCGCCCGCCCGCCTGCCGCCGCGCGCCGACCGGGGACGGTGAGGCAGGATGGAACCAGCCGCGCCTAGTCGGGAGGGACCGATTTGATTGGGTATGTCGCCGTTCTCGGAGTGGGTTACGTGCTCGGCACCAAGGCTGGGCGCCGCCGTTATGAGCAGATCGTTGGCACCTGTCGCGCTCTTACCAGCAGCCCCGTGACCAAGTCGGTGATCGAACGGGGGCGTCGGGAGATCGCGAACCGGATCTCACCCGATACGGGGTTTGTGACCCTCACCGAGATCGACGACCAGACCGACGTCGTAGCGCAGCCAGTCAAGCGCCGGGTGAACAGCGCGAACTGAGGTTTAACGCCGCCTCAGGCGGTCAGATCGTCGCCGCTGGCCTGCTCCAACAGGCTGCGCCGGTAGGCCTCCATGGCGACCAGGTCGCCGAACAGCGCGTGATACTCGTCGCCTTGCTCGATCGGCGACATGCGCTGCAGTTTGGACTTCACCTCGGCGATCTGCCGGCCCATCCACACCTCTTGCAAACGAGCCAGCACCCCGCCGATGTAGCGCGGCAGCTTCTCGTCGTCGACTTGGATCGCCTCCACCCCCAGCTCGTTGACAAGGCCGGCGGTCAGCGCCGATGCGGTCTGCTGGCGCACCGCGTCGATCCATTGCGCTCCGTTGACGCCGGTCGACGTGCCGCCCGCCGCGTCAATGGCGGCACGCACGGCCGCATATCCGGGGTGAGTGAAGCTCTCGACGGTAAGCGAGTCGAACACCGGGCCGGCCAGCGCCGGGTACTGCAACGCCGATTTGAGTGCCTCGCGCTGTGGCCAGAGGGTCGGGTCGCGCGGGTCGGGACGAGGCACGGCGGGTCCGGCCGCAGCGCCAGGCGATTGCGCAGGCGGTGATTGCTCGGCGCGCACACCGCGCCTTCTGCCGCGCTCCGGGGCGCCGCGGCGGCTCGCCTCCTCCCGGACGCGGGTCAGCACCTGCCCCTCGTCCGACCAGCCGGTCCAGCCCGCGAGGCGTCGCGCATATTCGTCGCGCAAGGCATAGTCCCTGATCCGGGCGACCAGGGGAACACACCGGCGCAGCGCATCCACTCGTGCCTGGGGATCGTCGTCGAGCACCGTTCCGTCGGGAAGCAAACTGCGGATGGCGAATTCGAACATCGGTTTGCGGCGGGCGACCAGATCCCGCAACGCGTTGTCGCCGGAACTGAGCCGCAGCTCGCATGGATCCATGCCGTCCGCGGCGACCGCGACGAACGACTTTCCGGCGACCTGCTGGTCACCGTCGAATGCCTTCAGGGCCGCTGCCTGCCCAGCCGCGTCGCCATCGAAGACAAAGATGAGTTCGCCCCGATACCAGTTGTCGTCCATCATCAACCTGCGCAGCATCGCCAGGTGCTCGTCACCGAAGGCGGTGCCGCACGAGGCCACCGCGGTGGTGACCCCGGCCAGATGCATCGCCATCACGTCGGTGTAGCCCTCGACGACAACGGCCTGATGCCCCTTGGCGATATCGCGTTTGGCCAAGTCGATGCCGAACAGCACCGACGACTTCTTGTACAGCAGTGTCTCGGGGGTGTTGATGTACTTGGCTTCCATCGGGTCGTCGTCGAACAGCCGCCGCGCCCCGAACCCGATCACTTCGCCGGCCGACGTGCGGATCGGCCACAACAGCCGACGGTGGAAACGGTCCATCGGGCCGCGCCGACCCTGCCGGGACAGGCCCGCAGCCTCCAGCTCTTTGAACTCAAAACCCTTGCGCTGCAGATGTTTTGTGAGTGATTCCCAGCCCGACGGCGCGAATCCGCAGCCGAAATGGCGGGCGGCGTCGGCATCGAAATTCCGCTCCGTGAGGTACTTGCGCGCCGGTGCCGCCTCGTCGGACTCCAGCGCGGCCGCATAGAACTCTGCGGCCGCCGCGTTCGCCGCGATGAGCCTGCTGCGGCTGCCGCGGTCGCGTTGGACGCTGGTGGCCGGGCCGGAGTAGTTGATCGTGTGGCCGATCCGGTCGGCGAGCAGTTCAACCGCCTCGACGAAGCTGACGTGCTCGATCTTCTGGACGAACGCGTAGACGTCGCCCCCTTCGCCGCAGCCGAAGCAGTGGAAGTGGCCATGGTTGGGCCGGACGTGAAACGACGGCGACTTCTCGTTGTGGAAGGGGCACAGGCCTTTCAGCGAATCCGCGCCGGCGCGCCGCAACTGGACGTAGTCACCGACGACCTCTTCGATGCGGACCCGTTCGCGGATGGCGGCGATATCGCGATCGGGGATCCGGCCGGCCATCGGCCCAGTCTAAAGCCCCGGCCCGTTCAGCTCGCCGGGCCAATGACGCCGCATGCGATCCGTTCCATTGCCATGCCTGGCATGCCTCCCATGCCGCCTTCGGTGCCGTGCAGCATCAAAGCGGTCTTGTTACCTGCCAACAGATCGTCTCTGGTGAACGCGTCGGTGGTGGTCACCAGGTAAGCGGAGCCGTCCTGGCGGACTTCAAGTGAGGTCAGGTCGCCGCTTTCGGGCTTTCCGGTATGTCCGGGCGCCTGGTAGTGGCCGCCGGCGGACAAAAAGTTGCCGGGCGGGCCGCCGGTCGGGGCGACCGAGTTGGGCTCGCATTTGCCGATTTCATGGACGTGCATGCCGTGCAAGCCGGGTGCCAGGATTCCGGCGGCAACGGTCTTCACGGTGACGGTGACATAGCCGTTGGTGAAATCGAAGGTGGCCGTGGCCACGTCCCGGCCATCAGGCGTCTTCAGTTGCGCGCTGAGCGATTCGCCACCGGGTGCCGGGCTGGTCGTCTCGCCTGACGACGTCGGTGCGGCGCTCTTCACCGGAGGGGTAGTGCCCGGCTGGTTGCTCGCATGCTGAGGTGAGCTGCAGGCGGTCATGGCGACGATGGGAAAGGTTAGCAAGAGGGCAGCAACGGCAGTGGGCTTGGCCATGTCCGGAAGCTTAGCTCCCGTCGCTACGATCAATCCGCCAGCCTTTCTGCTCTGGCTTACATCACTGCCGAAATGCGTAAGAAGTCCCCGACACCACACCTCGCAACCGCGGTGTTCAGGGTAAGGCTGGGCATTCACCGATTGGCCGCGAGAGTGCGCATCAGTGTGACGGCGAATTCTGCAGCATGAGTCATGCACCCGAGGTGGCCGCCGGGCAGTTCCGTCAGCTGCCGATCAAGTCTTATGCTCACTTCGAGAGCGGCCTGATGTGCCGGATAGCCGCGCGACTCTGTTCCGGCCGCCGGCAACACCCGCTCAGCGTGCGTGGCCAGGGTATCCCAGTCGAGTACCGCCGCCGGATATTGCCGCAGCTCGTGCTCGAACCAATAGACCACGTTGGCACGAGCCTGGTCGCCGCGGTCAAGGCTCATCGCCCGGGCCATGGCCTGTCGATCTATCTCGGCGAAGGCGCGTGACCGAAAGAGATCCAGCGCGGGTTCAACCCCGGAGCGCCGGTAAAGCTCATACACCTCGGTAAAAAACCGAAGCCAAACCTGCCCGTCCGGAAGGTAGCGCACGGCCGGCGGCTCGAACGGAACAAGCGTGTCCACCACCGCGGGGTGGCGCGCCAGAACTTCACACGCAACGATCCCGCCCGAACTGGCGCCGAACACAATCGCCGGCTGGTTACCGAGGTTTTCAACCAGGCGCCGCAGGTCATCAGCGTCGGTTTGCAATCGACGCGAATCAGCCTGCGCACCGTCGAGCCGGCTGCGGGAAAAGCCGCGCCGATCGTAGAGAATTACGCTGTAGTGGGCGGCCAGGTGCGTTGTCACGGCGCGGAATCCCTCCGCTGTGCCACTGGCCCCGGGAATCAGCATCAAGAGCGGTCCGCTGCCATGAATTTCGTAATAGAGGGAAGCCCCGGGAACATCAAGAACGGTCATCTGCGATTTCCTTTTCCGCGGTTCCTGCGAGACGCAATCGCTTCACGCAACAGCGATTTGTCCTTGCTTATCGTCTGCTAGCTAACTCGCTTGGATCCGCTCCAGCCGACCCTCGGTAAAGGAGGCGATCTGATCGACGATGACCCGTAACCGAGCGCGGTCGTCGGCCGCGGTGATGAACGCCGCGGCGAAGACCGGATCGAGGGTTCGGGGTGCCCCGGAGTACAGCCAATGCGCCACCTGATGCATACGTTCGCGCTGCCGGGCCTGGGTTTCCAGATGCCGCGGGTCGGACATGATGAACTGCAGCGCCAGGATTTTCAGCAAGGCGACCTCAGCACGCACCAGATCGGGCACCTGCAAGTCGGCCCGGTAGCGCACCAGCGGCCCGGGACCGGCCGCCGCACGCGTGGTGGCAATGGCGGCCGAGGCGAACCTGCCCACCAATTCGCTGGTCAACTGCTTGAGCGCGACCGACGCTGCCAATGTGGCGTCGTACTTGCCGACCGCGGCGACCACCGGCAGACCCGACAACCGTCGGGCGGCCGCCATGAAATCGTCGGCACTCACCCGGGAGAATTCGCTCTCCCCCAGTTTGGCCAGCGCGGCCGCCTCGTCGTCGTCGGCAAGCACGCGCAAGTCGATGCGTTGCGAAACGACGCCGTCCTCGACGTCATGCACCGAATATGCGACATCGTCGGCCCAGTCCATCACCTGTGCCTCCAGGCACATCCGGCCTTCCGGCGCGCGTGCGCGAACCCAGGCCGCCGGCTCGCGGTCCTCTTCGTAAAAGCCGAACTTGCGTCGCTCTTTACCACGGGTCCACGGATACTTGGTGACCGCGTCCAGGGATGCGCGAGTCAAGTTCAGTCCCGCGCTATTGCCTTGCTCATCAAGCACTTTGGGCTCAAGGCTGGTCAGGATGCGGAAATTCTGAGCATTGCCCTCGAAACCGCCATACACGGCTGCGACCTCATCGAGCGCGCGCTCGCCGTTGTGTCCATACGGCGGGTGCCCGATGTCGTGGGCCAGGCCGGCCAGCTCGACCAGGTCGAGGTCGCAGCCCAGCCCGATTGCCATCCCGCGCCCGATCTGGGCCACCTCCAGCGAGTGCGTCAGCCGGGTGCGCGGAGTGTCACCCTCACGGGGTCCGACGACCTGCGTCTTGTCCGCCAATCGGCGCAGTGCGGCGCTGTGCAGCACCCGGGCCCGGTCCCGGGCGAAGTCGGTGCGGTGCTGGCCTTCGGTACCGGGCAGACCCGCAGTCTTCGGCGCTTCGAGCACCCGTCGCTCACGGTCGAAGTCGTCGTAGGGGTCTTGCTGATTCGTGATCGCCGTCATAGTCACCGCAGCACAGTCTGCCAGGACGGAGGCAGCGAGGTCCGACATCGTCTCAGGCCTAAGTCGCAGGGCTAAATTAACCACCATGCGCATCGCTCGCTTGTGCCGCGTGTTCCTCGCCGTCATTACCACCGGGCTGCTGCTGGCGCCGTCCGCCGACGCGCAGCCACCGTTCCGGTTGCCGGGGTACGTCACCGACAACGCCGGCCTGCTCTCGGATTCCGGTCGTGCCGCAGTGACGTCAGCCGTCAACAAGCTCTACGCCGATCGCCACATCCGGCTGTGGGTGGTCTACGTCGACAACTTCTCTGGACTGACCGCGGTGAACTGGGCGAAGCGCACCTACAACACCAGCGACCTGGGTGACAGCGATGCGGTACTGGCGGTGTCTAGCACCGGGCGCGCCTATGCGTTCTTGGTGCCTTCGACCGTTCGGAACGTCAGCGAAAGTCAGGTCGACGACCTGCGCCGCACACAGATCGAACCCGCACTGCGCAACGGCGACTGGAGTGGTGCGGCGGTCGCGGCGGCCAACGGACTCAACAGGCCACCCGATTACACGGGCCGGATTGTGCTGCTGGTGGTTTTGGCCGTCATCGTCATCGCCGTCGTGCTCTTGCTGATCGTGATGCGCCGCCGCGCCCGGCGAAGGCGGGCCGCCGCTCTAGCCGCCGCGCGGCGGGTTGACCCGACCGACGCGAATGCGCTGGCCGTCGTTCCGCCGCAGGCCCTCGACGACCTGTCGCGGTCGATGGTGGTGGACGTCGACAACGCGTTACGCACCAGCACCAACGAGCTCGCGCTGGCGATCGACGAGTTCGGGAACGAGCGGACCCAACCGTTCACCGAGGCGGTGAACAATGCCAAAGCGGCTCTAGCGCAGGCGTTCAACGTGCGCCAGCAGCTGGACGACACCACGCCCGAGACACCCGCACAGCGCCGCGAGTTGCTCATCCGGGTGATCGTGTCTGCGGCGCGCGCCGACCACGAGCTCGAGTCACAGACCGAGGCGTTCGAGAAGCTGCGGGATCTGGTGATCAACGCGCCGTCCCAGCTCGACGGGCTGACCCAGCAGTACGTCGAACTGACCGGCCGCATTGCCCCTGCGGAACAGCGGATGGCCAAGCTGCACAAGGAATTCGACGATACGGCACTGAGTCCGGTCGCCGGCAATGTCACCGACGCCAGGGAGCGGATGGCTTTTGCCGACCGCAACATCGGCACAGCCCGTGAACTCGCCGGCCAGGCAGAGAGCGGGGAGCAGACCGGTTTGGTGGATGCTTTTCACGCGGCCGAGTCGGCGCTCGGACAAGCGCGTTCGCTGCTCGATGCCGTGGACACTGCGGCCGGCGACATCCGGCACGCCATCGCCACCCTGCCCTCGACGATGGCCGACCTCCAGACGAACATCAATCGCGCCAACGAGCAATTGAAGCGGACGCCGAAATCCAGGTCTCCGCGCGTCAAGGAATTGACCGCGGCGCGCGATGCGGCAGTCACAGCCCTGGACTGGTCCCGGAGCGCCCGCGGCACTGGGTCCGCCGATCCGCTGGGCGCATTCGTCAAGTTGACCAGGGCCGACGCGGACCTGACGCGGCGGCTGGCCGCCCTGGCCGAAGAACAGGCGACCGCCGAACGGCTCAACCGTGCGTACGAGCAGGCGTTGTTCACCGCCGAGTCGCGCGTGCGGGCAGTCTCTGAGTACATCGACACGCGTCGCGGCAGCATCGGGCCGGAAGCTCGGACCCGGCTGGCCGAAGCGCAACGACAACTGCAGGCCGCACACGACAAGCGGACGACCAACCTGCTCGAGGCGACTGCCTACGCCAACGGGGCTTCGGCGTGGGCCGCTCACGCGCAGTCACTGGCCAATGCCGACGTGCAGTCGGCTCAACGCGCTTACAGCCGTCGTGGCGGCAACAACACGGGCGCGCTAATCGGGGGGATCATCATCAGCGACTTGCTCGGCGGAGGCGGGCGGGGTGGATTGGGCGGCGGATGGATCCCCACATCATTCGGCGGCTCGTCAAGCTCGTCCGGGGGCCCGTCGGGCGGAAGCTTCATGGGTGGCGGCGGGCGGTTCTGAACCGGCACCTGAACAACATGAAATGAAAAACACCCGCCCACGGATCCCGTGGGCGGGTGTTTTTGCGATCTGCGGTCAGGGCGAGCGCACTGGCACTGGGTACCAGTGCGCCGCCGTGAACCGATTTAGGCCCAGCTGGACCCAACGGCGCTGTCAGTGCTGGCCATGTTGCTGCCGGCCGACTGCACCTTCGAGCCGTGCTGGTTGGCCTGCTCGTAGATCACCTGGAAGTTGCGACCCAACTGGGTGATGAACTCCTGGCAAGCCA
>NZ_JBKQQD010000475.1:0-4191 GCF_052144515.1 Mycobacterium sp.
TGACTCCGATCAGAAGACCCATGTCGTGGTAGAGCGGCAACCAGGACACCACATTGAGGTCCGACGGCGGGACCCGGCCCTCGGGCCCGAAGAAGTCGCTCACGATCTGCTCGAAATTGGCGAAGACATTCCTGTTCGAGACCATCACACCGGCCGGCGTGCGCGTGGAGCCCGAAGTGTACTGCAAATAGATGAAGTCGGGCCGGTCGTCGCCCGTCCTGCGAGGCCTCGGCCCGGCCGGTCTGGATCGGACGTCCAGATCCAGCAGATCGACTTCGACGATCGATGGTGCGGGTTGGCCCTGCTGCGGCTGCACGGCCCCGTGGACGTTGTCGATCACCGCCGATGTCGTCAGGACGACAGCGGGCGAAGTATCGGCCAGCACCGAAATCGTGCGCTCGTCGTGGGCGCCGCCATAGGGCACCGAAAGCGGGACCGCGACGAGTCCGGCCTGAAGCGTGCCAAGAAAACCAACGACGTAGTCGAGTCCCTGCGGCGCCAGGATCAGCGCCCGATCACCGGTCGACCCGCGGAGCCGGAGCTGCTCGCCGAGGTTCAGCACTCGCCGATACAACTGCGACCACGTCAGGGTGGTCGCCACGCCGTCCCAATCGTGGTCGTAGTCCAGATATGTGAACGCCGGATCGTTGGGCTGCAAGCTGGCGCGTTCGCGCAGCACGGCAGGAATCGAAGTCTCAACCACGGACATCAGAATACCTTCGTCGTTGGCGTTTCCAGCCAGGAACGGCGCGTTACGACCGGACCAGCGCGTTGTCGCAGCGGCGCCCCGAACCCAAAGCGCTGCACGTCGGAGCGCGAATCAGCTACCGTATGCGCGGTGGACAATCGACTGGCACACATGGACCAGGCGTCCTTTCTCGGTCTGCGGGCGCTCGGCTATGGGGCGCTGGTGCAGTACTTCTGGATATATGACCGCCCTGCGGATATCGACGGGTTGCGCCGGTTCCACCGAAACCTTGGGTACGGTTTGTTGGGGCGACGAGTCGAACGGTCTCCGCTGCCTTTCGCGCGTGATAGATGGGTCGTCTTCCGGGGGCCCGAGGACATCGATATCGCTGAAAGACCGCGTCCGCGTGCCGAAGTAAGTGCGTGGACCTATGAGCGGGCGTGCCTGCCTCTCGATCCGGAATACGGGCCCAGCTGGCATCTGGGAGTGCTTCCGCTCGAGGACGGCGGGACCGCGGTCACCCTGGTGGCTTCGCACACCGTCGCCGATGGGCAGGGGTTCCTGGTGGCGGTCACGGATGCGGCCACGGGCAGGACTCGCTACCTGGGCTATCCAGAACCCGGCTCGCGCAACCGCGGGCGCGCTGTGCTTCAGGACGCCTGGCAAACGATCGCATCGACACCTGAGCTGGCACGTGCGCTCAGAGGGACCGCGCGCGTCGCCCGAAAAAGACGCAAGGACGTCGCCGCGTCAATCGGTTCGGCGCCGCCTTCGCCGCGAGTGGCCGGCGACGATTTGCCCGTCGCGGTGCCTACCGTGACCGCTTACGTCGACGTGGCGGAATGGGACGCCTGCGCGGAACGTATTGGCGGAAATAGCTTTACACTGTTCGCTGGGTTCGCCGGCCGACTCGGCGTGCGGATGCGACGCGTTAGTCCCGACGGAACAGTCACATTGTCCTTTCCGATCAGCGAACGGACCGAGGACGATACGCGCGGAAACGCGTTGGTGTTCCCCACCGTTGCTGTCGACCCGACGAACTTGGCGTCGGATCTCGGCGAAGTTCGTCTGAAGTTCAAGCATGCATTCGCCGAGTTGGCGGAGGTCACCGAGGAGTTGTTGGCACCGCTGCCACTGACGCCGATGACTCCCACGTGGGTGGCGCGCAGGGCGGCGGGCATGGGTCTGGGCGCTGCCGCTCTTCCGATCGGTTGCTCCAATCTCGGTCAGCAGCATCCAGCGGTGAACCGCCCGGATGGCAGCGAGGCAGACTGCAGCGGCGGGCGCTTGATCGAGCCCGGCATCAGCAAGCGCACCCTCGAGCGCATGGGTGGGCAGCTGTTCGTGGTCTCGGCGCGGAGCCGCACAAGAGTGTGGATCTCGATCAATGCGTACCTTGCCGACCGGGCAAACTCGCAAGAGGCGCTGCGGCAGGACGCATTACACACCTTCGCCGAATTCGGTCTGACCGCAGAGATCCAGGGGTAGTCACCCCGAGCTGCTCGGCTCAGAGACTGGCCACTCCCTGGACCAGGGCGGTGAGCCCGCCCATGGTCAGTAATGTCTGCATGATCTGCCGAAGGTGGGCCTGTATCCAGTTTTGCACCTGCTGCACCAGCCCTATGGTCTTTTCCGGCCACACCAAATAACTGATCAGCGGAATCTCGACGATTGCAAGCATGATCAGGACGAAGACGAGGAATGCGCTGAACTGCGTCCCGAGGTCAGCGCGCGACGCAATGATGACGGCCAGCATGGCCACACCATCCACGGGCGGGATCGCCGACGCGGCACCGGCCACGAACACGGGCCAGATCAAGTCGGACTTCAGCATGTTCTCCGTGCGGGTGGCGAACCACGCGAATAGGCCTCCCGATGCAGGCGGTTGGTGCACCACTTCCGACAAGCCGCCGCTGCCCACCACAACGCGTTTCTCCACGCGGGCCCGCTCGCGGACCTTGATGATGACCAGGGCGAGCAGCAAGAGCACGCCGAAGGTGATCTGAAGGCGCCCGCCCGTGAAGATCACGACCGAGGACCTCACATGATCGATGACCGACATCGCGTTTTTGAGAGCCCCTTGCGTGAAGTCGCGCAACAGTAGCAGCCCGAACATTGCAAGGCCGAGACCCGCCGCCATGCCGCCCAGCCAGAAAGCGAACAGGTTCAGCATGGGGCGACGCCGGGACGTCAAGACCAGGGCAAATCCCAGGCGGAAGGGGTCAAGCGCCAGCGCGAATCCCATGTACAACACGTAGATCCACATTTGTGGCGATGCTACTCTGCCGGCGCGTGCCCCGCGGCGTAACCGTCGAACTAGCGGCCGTGAATCTGTCACTGGCCACCCGTCTCGACAAGGGGACATTCGCCTTCGGCAGACGAGCTTCGCGTCGCGGCATGTCCTGTGCTTTCTTCGCTAATTGCCCATTCAAGTAGGGTTTTGATGGGGGCGGATCAACGGCGACGGCACGCCCAGAATCAGGCGGTTCGCGTCGGGACCTGCCGCGATCAGCTCGAGTCCATGGCGCGGGCCAAGTAAGTGCTTCCTTACCTAACGATCCCGACTGAAAAGGCACTTTGCCCATCAGAGCCTCTGCGACAATCCACGATGGTCGAGGCTCAGGTCGAGACCAACCATCGCCGACCGCCAGAAAGTCTTCACATGAGCCCTAGCCCGGCAACCGATCGAGACGCTGTGACGGTTGTCGTTCCGATGCACAATCTGGCTGCCGCCAAGCGCGACGGCAAGGCCGAGGCCCGTACCGTGTGGTTGCATGTGGAGCCGCGACATGACGGGCACTGAGGCCCCCCTTGTTGCCTATCTGGGTTGGCACGGCAGGAGCAATCTCGGCGATGACGCGATCTACGACGCGGTCCGGTCGCAGCTCCCTGGAGCAACGTTTGTCGATATGCCGTGCCTTCCAAACGAGATGATCCGTGCCTTTGAAACAGGTTTGAATCGCTCGCTGCGGCACAGCACCCAAGTGCTGGGTGGCGGCACGCTCGTTGGAAGGCGATTCTGGAGACGGCTGGTCAAACGCGGCGTGGCGCGCACACGAGACAATGGAACCTACGCGATCGGTGTCGGTGTCGAAGACCCCGTGTTCACCGGACGCAATAGCGGCTCGGGAAAAGACGAGCTGAAGCGATGGGCACCAATACTTTCGGAGTTTCGGGCGCTCTCGGTGCGGGGGCCGAGAAGCGCTGAACTTCTCTCCGGGATAGGGCTGGATGTGGAGGTATCGGGCGACCCGGCACTTCTCCTCCCACGACCCGATGTAGCGCCAGAAGATGACCTGATAGGGGTAAACCTAGGTTTTGGCGACGATCTTTGGGGGCACGATCCAGCCAGGTTGGCCGACGAGATTTCTGGCGCAATGAAGCTTCTGTCGTCGGAAGGCCACCGGTTCGCTGGGATCCTCATGAACCCGGACGACGAGCGGTGGACGAAAGTGGCGCTCCGGGATGTGGCCGCAGAGATTGTTTTCCCAGCGGACGCCGGC
>NZ_JBKQQD010000476.1:0-39479 GCF_052144515.1 Mycobacterium sp.
CCTGGTGCCGGCACTACCGCTCCAAGCCAACCCGAAGGCGACAGACACAAAATGAGCCAAACACCAGGTGATCCAGACCCAACCACCGCAACGCGGCAATGTCACCCTGACACTGAGACACAAAAGCCCCCGCACACTCGGCGTGTCGGAGGCTTTTTGCGTCTGCTCGGCTGGCTGCTATCTTCCTAATAGGAATATAGCAGCCAGATATACCCGGATATTTCCAGCCCTTGGAGGACCGATGTCAGGGACCGTCGCGCCCGTCGAAACCCCCAACGCCGTCATCGACCGCATCTCACTGGTCCTCGACGCATTCGAAGGACCGGGACGGCTGACGCTGGCCCAGATCGTGCGCCGCACCGGTCTGCCGCGCTCATCGGCGCACCGAATGCTCGAGCGCCTGGTGCAGCTGCGCTGGCTGCGCCGCAGCGGACGCGACTACGAGCTGGGCATGCGACTGGTGGAGCTGGGCTCGCTGGCCGTCCACCAGGATCGCCTCGTGCGGGCGGCTGCTCCGCTGCTGGGCGAATTACACCGCGCCACCGGGCTTGTCGTACACCTCGCGGTTCTGGACGGTCCCGACGTCGTCTACCTGGACAAGATCGGTGACCGCGCGCTCGGAGCGATCCCGACCCGGGTCGGCGGACGTCAGCCGGCGCACTGCACTGCGGTCGGCAAGGCGATCCTCGCGTACTGCGACCAGGACGCTGACGTTGATCTGCGGGTCCGCAAGACCAAGTACTCGATATCGACCAGCTCCCAGCTGGCCGCCGAGTTGGCCAAGGCGCGAGCCCATGGTGTCGCGTTCGAGCGCGAGGAGTCGTTGCTCGGATTCGGTTGTGTCGCAGCCCCAATCGGTGGTCCCGGCGAGGCGCACGCTGCGGTGTCGGTGTGCGGACCGATGAATCGCATGATGTTCGATCAGCGACTGGCCGCCCCGGTGCGCATGACCGCGATGGGCATCTGGCGAAACATCGAAGACGGCCCGCAGCGGGTTGCACCGACGCTGCAGCCGCTGCGGCCGCTGCGATCCGCACGGCCCGCCCTGCAGTACGCGTGAACCTCGATCCGCAGCTCGCCCCCCTAATCGAGGAGCTGGACGCCGGCTTTCCCCCGGTCCACACGATGACCGGCGCGCAGGCAAGGGCCGTGATCCGGGCCCGGTTCGTGCCGGCGGCCCGGCCCGAGCCGGTCGCCGAGGTGCGCGACCAAACCATCCCGGGGCCAGGAGGCGACATCCCGGTGCGGATCTACCGGCCCGACGGCTCGGGCCTCCCGGTTCTCGTCTACGCGCACGGTGGTGGTTTCGTGTTTTGCGACCTGGACAGCCACGACGGACTATGCCGCGAGATTGCCAATCGCGTTCCCGCCGTTGTTGTTTCTGTGGCGTACCGGTTGGCTCCCGAGCATCGCTGGCCGGCGGCCGCCGAGGACTTTTACGCGGCCACCCAGTGGGCGGCGATCAATGCGCCGAACCTGGGCGGCGACCCGGGCCGCGTCGTCATCGGCGGTGACAGCGCCGGCGGAAATCTGGCCGCCGTCGCCGCGCTGATGGCGAGGGACCGTGGCGGCCCGACTCTGGCCGCCCAGCTCCTGCTTTATCCCGTGCTGGCAGCCGATTTCGACACCGAGTCCTACCGGCTTTTCGGCCGCGGCTACTACAACCCCAAGCCGGCCATGCAGTGGTATTGGGACCAGTACTTGCCGTCTAAGGCGGATCGCGTTCATCCCTATGCCGCGCCGCTGCACGGTAAGTTGCATGATCTGCCGCCCGCCGTGGTGGTGATCGCCGGGCACGACGCGCTGCGCGACGAGGCGCTGGCCTACTCGGCCGAGCTCGACGCATCCGGGGTGCGTGTCGTGCGCGCCCAGTTCGACGGTGCCATACATGGTTTCATGACTATGGCCAGCTTGGGCATCGCGCGGGAAGCGCGGCGGCGGGCGAGCGGCGAGCTGAGATGGTTGCTCGGAAGCCGGTAGATCGATGAGTGCCCGCGAAACGTTCTCCGGCGGCGTTGCCGTCATCACCGGTGCGGGCGCAGGCATCGGCGCCGGACTGGCCCGGCAGGCCGTGACATTGGGCATGACGGCGGTTCTCGCCGACGTCGACGCCGACGCCATCGCGGCACTGCGCGACGAACTCTGCGCGGCCGGAGGCTCAGCGGTGGACGTCGTGTGCGACGTGCGTGACCCATTGGCGGTACAGGAACTCGCCGACCGGACCTATCGCGAAATCGGTCCGGTGCGGCTGCTGGTAAACAACGCCGGTGTAGAGCAATTCGGCTATCTCTGGGACACGCCGGTGGACAACTGGCGTCGGGTCGTCGACATCAATGTCAGCGGAGTCTTCTACGGGGTGCGGGCCTTTCTCCCCAAGATGATCGCCACCGACGAGCGGGCGTGGGTGTGGAACCTGTCGTCGGTGGGCGGGGTGCTGGCGATTCCGTTGCAGGGGCCCTACATCATGAGCAAGCACGCGGTGCTCGCGATGACCGAGTGCTTGTATCTCGATGTTCAGTCGGCCGGACACGACAACCACATTCACGTGCAGGCAGTGCTGCCCGGGGCGGTGGTGTCCAACATCTTCGACTCGGCGGGCGGCGTCGACCCGTCCGATGCCACCGATGCGGCGGTCGCCGAACAGCAGCGTTCGGCCATGCTGGACGTCAAGGCTGCGGCCATGAATCCGCTGGCGGCAGCCGAGACGATCTTCGAGCAGGCCGCCGAGGGCCGTTTCTATCTGCTCACCCAACCGTCGGTCGGCTCGGCCATGGTGGAGCGCGCGAACGCGCTTGCCGCGCACGAGCCGCCGACGGTGAGAAGATGACTTCCGCGTTGGATCCCGACGCCGCCGCGCGGGTCGCGTGGCGCGGCGACATTCCGCCGATGCGCCAACAGGGCTCGGCTGCGGTGCGTGCCGCGATCGACTCCCCGCTGCGCCGTGGCCTCGGTGATCGCCATGGTGGCTTGCGACGACGGCGCATTCACCACCGGCACAAAGATCCGGGTCGACGGCGGCGCACGCCTGAAATCCCCGGGTTGACCTACCGCTTTGCCGGGCCAAATGCGTGTAACCTCCCTTACCGGGTGATGCGATTTATTTGCGGGGAATCCGCGGGCATCGAAGCCGACGAGGGCTCCCCGTCCCAGCCGTGACGGGAGGATGACATTGCCAAGAGAAGCGCAGAGCCTGCTGCCGCATTTCGAGGATGTGCAGGCCCACTACGACCTGTCCGATGACTTCTTCGCATTGTTCTTGGACCCTACGCGGACGTACACCTGCGCTTACTTCGAGCGCGACGACATGACGCTGGAGGAGGCTCAGAACGCCAAGATCGACCTGGCGCTGGGCAAACTTGGCCTGCAGCCGGGCATGACGCTGCTCGACGTCGGCTGCGGTTGGGGGCCGGCGATGTTGCGAGCGTTGGAGAAGTACGACGTCAACGTCGTCGGCCTGACGCTGAGCAAGAACCAGGTTGCCTACGTCGAGCAGCAGTTCGCGGCTTCGGATAGCCTGCGTTCCAAGCGGGTGCTGCTCGAGGGCTGGGAGCAGTTTTACGAGCCGGTGGACCGAATCGTGGCGATCGGCCCGCTCGAGCATTTCGGCTACGACCGCTACGCCCCTTTCTTCAAGAGGGCTTATGACGTGTTGCCCAGCGATGGCACGATGCTGCTCCACACGATCGTGGTGTTGAGCCGCAAGGAGATCCAGGAGCGCAAACTGCCGCTGACGATGCGCCATGCGCATTTCGTCAAATTCCTCCTGGAGGAGATCTTCCCCGGCGGCCGGCTGCCAACGGTGGCGATGGTCGAGGAGCACGCCACGAAGGCCGGGTTCACGGTTAGCCGGATCCATCGGCTGCGGCCGCACTACAAGCGGACGCTCGACATGTGGGCTGCGGCGCTGGAGGCCCATAAGAACGAGGCGATCGCGATCCAGTCGGAAGAGGTCTATGACCGGTACATGAAGTACCTGACCGGCTGTGCCGAGTTGTTCCGCGATGGCTACACCGATTTGTGCCAGTTCACGCTGGAAAAGGGAAGTCCCGCCTCATTGGGGTCATCCGGCGTTGCGGCCGTAGCCGGCTGCGGCAGCAGCGGTGAGACGTAGGCGAAGCCCAGAAAATGACGACCTCTCCGGCGAGAATACCCGAATTACGGTGTGATGCCGGTTATTTCGTCGACGATAGCCAAGTCGCCGTGCCGCACCGCGTCCAGGATCGACTCGCGTAGCGCCGAGCACACCAGGAAGACGCCGCAGCTCCCGGGCGCCGCCAGTTTTTGCGCGTCGGCGCGCTCGGCGCAGCGTGCCGTCGCGTCGGCGTTCCACTGCACACTGGTCTGGTTCCAGGTGCTCTTGCGCGCCAGCCACCCGTGCGCCGCAATTGCGGCACGCCACCGGCACCATGGGCATCGCGTCGAGGCGATTGTCTTCCCTGACCGACGAATCGAGCGACATCACACCGAGCCCGCGCCGACCGCCCGGGCGGCCATGTTCGCCTCGACCTCTTTCATCCACGCCTCGTAGGGCCGGGTGGTGTCCAGCTCAAACTCGAAGCGGTCCACCATGTCTGGTTGCACGTCGGCGACATCGACGTAGAACTGCTGATACCAGCGGCGCAGCTGGTACACCGGACCGTCCTCCTCGACGAGCAGCGGGTTGTCGATGCGCGCCTTATGCCGCCAGATCTCGACGTCCTGCTCGAATCCCAGCTTGACGTAGTCGCCGAGTTTGATCGCGGTCCGCATGGCCTCGTCACCGGGCAGCGCTTCCGACTTCTTGACGATGATGCCGTATTGCAGCACAAAGGAATTCGAGTCGATCGGATAGTGGCAGTTGATCAGGATCGTCTTGGCGTCGCCGTGTTCGTAGTGATAGGTCAGGTCGTCGATCATGAAGGACGGGCCGTAGTAGGACGCCACCGAGGTGTTGCCCAGCATCTGCGCGCCTTCGGTGCCGCCCATGTCGGGGCGGCCCTCCCCGTTCATGTACTGCGTCGCGACGTGTCCCTCGAAGATGTTCTTGAAGTAGGTCGGCAGTGCGCCGTGGATGTAGTAGAAGTGCGCCATATCCACGACGTTGTCGATGATCTCGCGGCAATTGCTCTGCACGACGGTGGTGTACCAATGCCAGTCGGTCCAGTCGTCGCTGGTGGCACCCTCGATGCGCGGGATGGTGACCCCGGGCGGGGGTGGGTGCCCCTCGGGGTCGTTCCACACGAACAACATGCCGTCCTGCTCCAGCGTCGTCCAGGTCGCGGTGCGGGCCAGCCGGGGCGCGCGCCGCGCGTAGGGCACCTGCTTGCACCGCCCGTCGCCGCCCCAGCGCCAGTCGTGGAACGGGCAGGCGATCTCGTTGCCCTTGATTTCGCCCTGCGACAGGTCACCGCCCATGTGCCGGCAGTAGCTGTCGAGCACGTTGATGTTGCCGTCTCCGCTGCGGAACACCACCAACTTCTGGCCGAATGCGTTGATCGCGTGCGGCTTGCCGTCACCGAAATCTCTGATCAATCCGAGGCAATGCCAGCCGCGGGCGAACCGCGTCGGCGCGGCCTGCGCTTCAATGAGCCGAATCTCGTCGGCGCCAGACGACGTCATACCCCACGATTTAACTCCTATGAGCGGGCCAATGGGGTGACTGTTCCGCTCATTAGGACGGCTCTTTCTCGCTTGCGCCGCGGCGGCCTACCGTTTCCAACGTGACCCTGGACAGCAGCACGATCCCGGCCGGCCTTCCGGTGGCCGACACCGCGGTGGACCTGCTGGTGGTCGGCTCGGGCACCGGCATGGCCGCGGCGCTGACCGCCCACGAACTCAGGCTATCGGTGCTGATCGTGGAGAAGTCGCCGTACGTGGGCGGCTCCACCGCCCGGTCCGGCGGGGCGCTGTGGCTTCCCGCCAGCCCTGTGCTGGCCGAGGATGGCGCCAACGACACCGCCGAGCGCGCCGCCACCTACCTGGACTCGGTGGTCGCGGGGTCGGCACCCCGGCTGCGATCGACCGGGTTTCTGAACCACGTACCGGCGACGGTCGAGATGCTGCGCCGAATGACTCCGCTTCGGCTTTTCTGGGCGCGCGACTACTCCGACTATCACCCCGAGGAGCCGGGCGGCAGCGCAGCGGGCCGCACCTGCGAATGCCGCCCCTTCGACACCTCGATTCTCGGCGAGTACCGCAGCAAGCTGCAGCCCGGCGTGATGGAGGCCAGCGTGCCGGTGCCGACGACGGGCGCCGACTATCGCTGGATGAATCTGGTAGCCCGGGTGCCGCGCAAGGGAATCCCGGTATTCGCCAAGCGGATAGCGCAGGGCGTGGGCGGCCTGCTGCTGGGCCGGCGCTACGCCGCGGGCGGCCAGGGCTTGATGGCCGGCCTGTTCGCGGGTGTGCTGCGCGCCGGCATTCCGGTGTGGACCGACACCGCGCTGCTGCGACTCGACAGCGACGGCAACCGCGTGCGCGGGGCCGTCGTCGAGCACGGCGGCCGCGAGGTGACGATCACCGCGCGGCGCGGCGTGGTGTTGGCCATGGGCGGTTTCGACCACAGCATGGACATGCGGTGGAAATTCCAATCCGAGTCGCTGGGCGCCAATCTGAGCCTGGGTGCCGCGGCCAATACCGGCGACGGGATCCGCGCGGCGCAGGAACTGGGTGCCGACATCGGTTTGATGGACCAGGCCTGGTGGTTTCCCGCCGTCGCGCCGCTGCCCGGCAAGGAGCCCGCGGTGATGCTGGCCGAGCGGTCACTGCCCGGCTGCCTGATCGTGGACCACAATGGCCGCCGGTTCGCCAACGAATCGGCGGACTACATGTCGTTCGGTCAGCGCTTGCTAGAACTGGAACGCGCCGGCAGCCCGGTCGAAGCGATGTGGATCATCTTCGACCAGCAGCACCGCAACAGTTATGTCTTTGGCGCCACCCTGTTCCCGCGGATGAAGATTCCGCCGGCATGGTACGACGAGGGCATCGCAAAGCGGGCCGACAGCCTCGCCGAGCTGGGCGCACAGATCGGCGTTCCGGTGTGGGAGTTCACCCACACGATGACCCGCTTCAACGAAAACGCTTCTGCCGGAAAGGATCCGGACTTCGGCAGAGGCCGCAGCGCTTATGACCGCTATTACGGCGACCCGACGATAACCCCGAACCCCAACCTTCGTCCACTGCTCAAGGGCCCGTTCTACGCGGTGAAAATGGTGCTCAGCGACCTGGGAACCTGCGGCGGGATCGAAGCCGACGAACGGGCGCGGGTACTGCGCGAGGACGGCGGCGTCGTCGCCGGCCTGCACGCGATCGGCAATACCGCCGCCAATGCGTTCGGCGCAACGTACCCCGGAGCGGGCGCGACGATCGCGCAAGGCCTGGTGTACGGCTACATCGCGGCCCGGGATGCGGCGGGTCGCCACCATCAGGGCTAGGGGCGCTAGTCGGCTTCGCGCTTCGCCTCGACCTGCTTCTCGATCTCGCGCCAGTAACCTGGCTTTGGGCGCGGTTTGCCGAAACCACCCTTGGCGGCCTTGTGCACGGTGGCGTCCGCCTCGTCGATATCCTTCATCAGTTCCAGGGCGAACTCGCGCTCGGCGGCGTAGTACTTGGCCGCCCAGCGCAACGCGATTACCGAGTACGCCCAGGCGGGTTCGCCTTCGGCTCCGTCGGCGTCCTCGACCGCCTTGCGGTGGCGGGCTTCGGCGTATGCCGCATACTCCTGCAACACTTCCTTGAGCCGAGCCGGGTTGGTGAGGTGGCCGAACGTCACCCGCAGCAGCACACTGTGCTTGAGCACCGGCGGGTCCACCGGCGCATCGTTGACCCACTCGATGGCGGCGTCCATCCCGGCCCGCGTGATCTTGTAGAGCCGGCGGCTACGTGTGCCCTCGTCACGCTCGACGCGTGATGTCACCAGACCGAGACTCTCCAGCTTTTTCAGCTCGGTATAGATCTGGCTATACGACGGGCTCCAGTAGTACAGGTCGACGCTCCAGTCGATCCACTTCTTGAGGTCATAGCCGGAGATCTCCTCCTCGTAGGACATCATGCACAGCAGCGCCCGACTGGTGGCGGCAAGTGCCGCGGTGGTCGGCTTTTCGCGGGCGGGGTCCACGTCGCCAGATTAACAACACGGTTCACGGTGCATGCGTGTCACGGACCGCTGACCGGGACACCGTGTTGCGGCCAAGTGCCGCGCTGCTTTTGGCTGCTATTGGCGCTCTAAAAACGCCAGCACGGTCGATTCGAACGCTTCCTTGGCCTCGATCATCGCCCAATGCCCGCAATTGGGAAACACGTGCAATTCGGCGTTGGGGATGGTGCGCATCGGAATGATCGCCATGTCCAGCGGGCTCACCCGGTCGTCGCGTCCCCACGTCAACAGGGTCGGGGCCGCAACCTTGTGCATCGTCGCCCACGGCAGCGGCGCGTCCGACTTGGCCATCATCGACGTCATCTTGGCGAAGGCAGCCTTGCTGTACATCCGCCGGGCGGCCTGCAAGGCCTGCGGATCGCTGGCCAGGCTCCAGCGTTCCTCGACCAGCTCGTCGGTGATCAGCGCGGGGTCGTACACCATGCAATTCAGCCAGTCGATCAGCCGCTGGCGGGTCGGGTCCTCGGTGAACTCCTGCAGCAGCCGGATGCCCTCACTGGGCCCGGGGGTGAACAGATTCGTGCCGATGCCGCCAATGGTGACCAACCGGCGCACCCGTTGGGGATGTTGTATCGCCAGGTTGATTGCGACAGCGCCACCCATCGAGTTGCCGATGATGTCGAAGCGGTCGAGCGAGAGCGCGTCGATGAACGACATGGCCGCTCCGTGCGCGGCGATCATCGGATGACCGCCCAGGTCGGGGCTCACGCCGAAGCCGGGAAATTCCAGCACCAGACAACGGAAGTGCCTGCTGAACGTGGGCAAAACCCCGCGGAAGTTGCGGTGGCCCGTGACGCCGGGTCCCGAGCCGTGCAGGAACAACAGCGGCGGTCCATTGAGATCATGGCCGGTGTCGTAATAGCGCAACGCCCCGGCCGGAGTGTGGATTTCGTGCAAGCCCTCATCAAGGCCGGTCGTCAGATCAGAAGAGTGCGCCACGGAGCCTCCATCATCGTCGGTGCCAGAGATGAGCCTGCCATCACCGCTGTTCGAACAGGCCAGGCGGTTCCCTTCACCGGCCAGAGCACGCCAGGGCAGCAGTCGTAATCCGATCGAATTCGACAAGTTGGCGCGCGGCACACCGCAAGTCCGATACACTGCGAGACAGGGGGTTTCGCATACGGACGCAACGAAGCGCTCCAACAAGCGCTGATTACGTAACGGCATCAACTCTGTAACGATCCGCCCGAAGCGGCGGTGCTGTGTCTCATGCCACAAAAGCGTTTTACCGTTTACCCGAGCGCGGCGCGGTCGTAAAAGAGTCACGGTGAAATTTAATTCAGGTGCGGCGACCCCCTGGCCGCACAAACGAAGGAAACAAGCTGTGCCAACACGACAGAGCTCGACGAACTTCGATCTGGTCGCTCCGATCAAGGCGCGCGCGTGCGACGCGTTGTCCGCCGTGGTGCGAAGCAAGCCCCGCAAGCCCGGCGGCGACCCGCAGATCATGCGCAAAGGCGCTGAGCGCTGCTGACAGCGCCTTCGGGCAAGACTTCGGCGTGGATTAGACGCGAGGCGGCTGACCACTTTCCGCTTTTTGTTCACGTTCGCGCCGGCGCGCCCGGGAAGCACGCAGATTCGCGGCGTTGCCACACGCCTTGACGTCGCACCACACGCCGCTGTTGTTCTTCGAGCGGTCATAGAAGGCCGAGCCGCACTGGTGGTTGTGGCAGGTCTTGATCCGGCGCCAGGTGTCGTGCTGCTGGCTCAGCAAGATCTCACCCCACAGGGCCGAGGCCATCCAGCGCCAGCCGCTACCCGCGGGTTCCAGCCGCACCTCGCCGGTGTCCGACAGCGCAAAGGATCCGGAAACCGAGCGAATGGAGCCGATCCCCCGCTCGTCTGGCGGTTCGCCGGCGACCATCTTGGCGATCGTGGTGCGCAAGGCACGAAGCTTCGATAGATCCGCGTCGTCGAGCGCCGGTGGTTGCGCTTCGACTCCGCGCAACGCCGACCACGTCCGCACCGCGTTCCCCGCCCAGTCGCGCGCCAGCTTGGTGTCGGCCAGCAGATCCGGGCCGTAGGTCGCGATGCCGATCGTGTTGAGGAAATCGTGCACCAGCCCTAGGCCGCCGGGCGCCGGCACCTTTCGGTACCGGTGTGATGCAGACCATTCAGAAGACATAGGCAAAGATTACTTGACTATGTCTATGCGGTCAATTACTGTGACAGAGTCAAAACTACTTTACCTAAGTCAAGGAGAACTGGTCATGGTCAACATCAAGGGATCGACAGTGGTGGTCACCGGCGGGCAGCGCGGACTCGGCAAGGCCATTGTGGACGAGTTTCTGCAGCGCGGCGCGGCCAAGGTGTACGCCACGGCGCGGGCGCCGAAGCCCAGCGAGGACCCGCGTGTCGTGAGTATCGAGCTCGACGTCACAAAGGCGGATTCGGTTGCAGCGCTGGCTGTTTCGGCCTCAGACGCCGACATCGTGGTGAACAACGCCGGTGTCCTCGGTGCGTCGAAGCTGCTCGACAGCGACATCAAGGAAATCCGGGAGGTCTTCGAGACCAACTACTTCGGCGCGCTTCGGGTCGCCAAGGCATTCGCGCCGGTCCTGGCCGACAACGGCGGCGGCGCCCTGGTGGACATCGCTTCGGTGTTGTCATGGGTGGGCGGTTTCGGTGGCTACGGAGACTCCAAGGCTGCGCTGTGGTCGGCAACCAACTCGCTGCGCATCGAGCTCGAGAAGCAGGGCACGCTGGTCACGGGGGCGCACCTGGGCTACACCGACACCGAGATGGTCTCGGACTTCGACGTGCCTAAGAACGACCCGCGGGACGTAGCACGCCAGATCGTCGACGCCATCGACCGCGGCGAGGCGGAGGTGCTGGCCGACGACCTCACCCGCCACTTCAAGGCGGCGCTGTCTGGGCCGGTCGAGGCGTTGCGGGTCAGCTGACGGCGGAAACTGATGCCGGAAACTGAACCAGTGTGGGGCCGGTAACGAGACGGCCCCACACATTGGTGTTTGGATTGGTTTCATGGAACCCGAACCGCCTGAAGGAATCGTGACTGCGACCCGAATGATCTCTGCCAGCGCCGAGAAGATTTTCGATCTGATCGCCGATCCGTCGATCCAGCCGAGCTGGGACGGCAACAACAATCTCGCATCGGCGGCTCCGGGGCAGCGGGTCCATCAGGCTGGTGACGTGTTCAAGACGACGTTGACCAACGGTGCCGTGCGGGAAAACCACGTCGTGGAGTTCATCGAAGGCAGCAAGATCGCCTGGCGTCCGGCCGAGCCCGGAAAGCAGCCGCCCGGCCACCTCTGGCGCTGGGAGCTCAGCGAGATCAACCCAACACTCACCAGCGTGACGCACACCTACGACTGGACCTCGCTGACGGATCGAACCCGGCTGGAGAAGGCTCGTTCGACGACGCCCGACATGCTGCGCGAGTCAATGGACCGTCTGGCCACGCTGGCCCAGAGCACTGGAGGGTAGAGGCGGTACGGTCGCCATATGGCTCTCCCTCAACCAGGAAAAGACCGCGCGGCCGTCGTTACCGGTGCCTCGTCAGGCATCGGTGAGGAATTCGCCCAGATACTTGCTCGGCGCGGCTACCAGGTCGTGCTGGTGGCACGCAGCGTCGACCGCCTTGAAGACATCGCCGGGCGGTTGGGTGCGCAGGCGCACCCGCTGCCCGCCGACCTGTCCGACCGAACCGACCGGGCGGCCCTGCTGGACCGGGTCACCGCGCTGGGACTTGTCCCCGACATCCTGGTCAACAACGCCGGGCTGTCGACGCTCGGACTCGTCGCGAAATCGGTTCCAGAGAAAGAACTTAACCTGGTCGAGGTGGACGTGGCCGCGGTGGTCGACCTGTGCAGCAGGTTCCTGCCCGGCATGGTCGACCGGAAGCGGGGCGCGGTGCTGAACGTGGCGTCGATAGCGGCGTTCGGGCCCCTGCCGGGGCAGGCGGCCTATGGCGCCGCCAAGGCGTTTGTGTTGTCCTACACCCACAGCCTGCGTGGTGAGCTGCGCGGCACCGGGGTCAGCGCGACCGCGCTGTGTCCCGGGCCGGTCGACACCGGATTCAGCGACACGGCCGGATTCACCAAGGAGGAAGCCGAATCGGCCCTGCCGCGGGTGATGTGGATTTCCGCCGATCAGGTGGCACAGGCCGGAATCAACGGCCTGGCCGCCGGCAAGGCCGTCGTCGTGCCCGGGCGCGTGAACCGGGTTGCTTCGGCCGTCTTTCGGGTCGCGCCGCCCGAGCTGCTACTGCCGGTGCTGCGCCGCAACCACCCCGCCATGAAACGCCACTGAGACCATCTCCGTAACAAGAACGCTGGGAAAATTCGGCACCGGAGGGCGTGCAGGTCGGTAACGTTTCGGCCATGCTGTTCGCGGCCTTGCGGGACATACAGTGGCGAAGGCGGCGCCTGGTGATTGCGATCGTCAGCACCGGACTGGTCTTCGCGATGACGCTCGTCATGATCGGGCTGGCCAATGGCTTTCGGGTCGAGGCCGAGCGCGCGGTCGATTCGATGGGTGTCGACACATTCGTGATCAAGGCAGGCGCCGCAGGACCGCTTTTGGGGGCCACACCATTCGCCGAAGCCGAGGTGGCTCGGGTGGCCGCCACGCCCGGCGTCACCGCTGCGGCACCACTGGCCTGTGCCGCGACGACGGTCGTCGAGGGCACGTCGAGGCGAAGCGTCACCGCGTTCGGGGCGCCGGAGCGCGGACCGGGCATGCCGCAGGTGTCGCAGGGCCGCCCACCGTCGACGCCGGACGAGGTCGCGGTCTCGAGCACGTTGGGCCGGGTGGTGGGCGACGACCTGGGAGTCGGTGCGCGCACGCTGCGGATCGTCGGCATCGTGCCCAACTCCACAGCACTGGCCAAGACGCCCAACATTTTCCTGACCACCGAGGGCCTGCAGCGCTTGTCGTACAACGGGCAGCCGACGGTCACGTCGATCGCGATCAAGGGCAGCCCGCAGCAAATCCCGGCCGGATACCAGCTCGTCGACCGCGCGGCCGGTGTCAACGACCTGCTGCGCCCAGAGCACGTCGCCGTGGGAGCGATCTCGATCGTGGCCGCGATGATGTCGATCGTGGCGGTGCTGATCGTCGGGTCGGTGGTGTACCTCTCCGCGCTCGAGCGGCTGCGCGACTTCGCGGTGTACAAGGCGATCGGCGTGCCGACGCGGTCGATCCTGGCGGGGCTCGCGCTGCAGGCGGTCCTCGTCGCACTGCTCGCGGCGGCGCTGGGCGTCGTGTTTTCATTGCTGCTTGCGCCGGTGTTCCCGATGATCGTCGTGGTCCCTGCCATCGCTTATGTGGCGCTACCGCTCGCTGCGATCATGATCGGTCTGCTGGCCAGCCTGGCCGGGTTCCGGCGCGCGGTCGCCGTCGATCCGGCACTCGCATTCGGGGGGCCCTGAGCGATGAGCGACCTAAGCATCAAAGACCTTGTCGTCGAATATTCCAGCGGCGGGTACGCGGTCCGCCCGATCAACGGGTTGAACCTCGACGTGGCGGCCGGATCGCTGGTGATCCTGCTGGGGCCCAGCGGCTGCGGGAAGACGACGCTGTTGTCCTGCCTCGGTGGCATATTGCGGCCCAAGTCCGGGGCCGTCGAATTCGATGGCACCGACATCACCAAGCTCGAGGGCGGCGCGCTGGCGCAGTATCGGCGCAACAAGGTGGGCATCGTGTTCCAGGCGTTCAACCTGGTGCCGAGCCTGACCGCGCTGGAGAACGTGATGGTTCCGCTGCGCGCGGCCGGTAACTCGCGTGCGGCCTCGCGTGAGCGTGCCGAGGAACTGCTGACGAGGGTCAACCTCGCAGAGCGAATGAAACACCGCCCGGGCGACCTGAGCGGCGGGCAGCAGCAACGCGTCGCGGTCGCTCGCGCGATCGCACTGGACCCGTTGCTGATCCTCGCCGACGAACCGACCGCGCACCTCGACTTCATTCAGGTGGAGGAGGTGCTGCGGCTGATCCGCTCGCTTGCGCAGGGCGAACGCGTGGTGGTGGTGGCCACTCACGACAGCCGGATGCTGCCGCTGGCCGATCGTGTCGTCGAACTCACGCCGGCGGTCTCATCGACGAATCGGCCTCCCGAAACCGTGCGCCTGAAGGCCGGCGAAATGTTGTTCGAGCAATGCACGATGGGCGAGCTGATTTATCTGGTGTCGGAGGGCGAGCTCGATATTGTGCGCGAATTAGCTGACGGCGGTGAGGAATTGGTCAAGGTGGCCAAGCCGGGCGACTACTTCGGCGAAATCGGTGTGCTGTTTCACATGCCACGTTCGGCGACCGTGCGCGCTCACACCGACGCGACCGTCATCGGCTATACCGCCCAGGCGTTCCGTCAGCGGCTCGGTGTGTCGGGGCTGGGGGAGCTGATCGAGCACCGCGAGCTTGCCGACGACTAAGCCGGCACCGGGTGGAGTTCGACGCGCAGGAGCGCGGCCTTGCGCACGATCCCATCGGGAGGCGCCGTCGTCCCGCCGTCGGTCGTAACATAAGCCACTCGGCCGTAGTCGCCAGGGCCCCTGCCCCAGACCGCACTGGACGGCCCCACCAGGATCTCGTTGAGCGGATCGCCGGCGATGTGGCGGACCTCGCTGCCATGCCGGGGTTCTAGCGGGACTCGGTCGAAGGTGTTTGCGCGGTGCCGGGTGACATAAGCAAAACCGACGTTTTCATCGAGGCAGAAGTCGTCGGCGTTGTCGATAGCGGCGACGAACTCGGCATCGCTTGAGGGATTCAGAGTTGACGGGTCGACCGCGACCCGCATGAACACTTTTTGAGCGGTCGACGTGTAATACACGTAGCCGGTCCGTGGCCCGTAGCGGATGCCATTGATCCCTGGCTGCGGTGGTGGCGGAACTCCACTGTCCGGGTCCCACGCCATTGTGTCGTGGGCCAGCCAGATCCTGGCGTTGGCGCTGCGAGCGTTGTCTCCCAGGTCAATTCGCCAGATCAGGCCGGCGAAGCAATCGGCGACGAGCATCACCCCGGAGTCGATCAGGCAGCAGCCGTTAAGTGCGCGGACGGGCTCATCGAAGGTGAAAATGATCTCCGGTGACACCGGGTCACCCTGCGTCCAGTCGTTGAAATCGATACGCGCCAGATGAGATTCGTGGGTGGTATAGCCCTCAGTCAGACAAACGATGAACACGTCCGGTTCGACCTCGACGATGCCGGTGACGGGGTGATCGAACGTGTGAACCAGCACCGGGCTGATCTCGGCGCGAGGTTCGGGGCCGGGAACGCACCAGAGCTCCTTCTGATAAACCGCTGTGACCAGGACCGAACGGTCGCCGCGGACGGCGAGGTTCTCCGGGAAATACCATTCGGGAAAATATGCGACCGGAGTCAAAGTGACTGTTGGGAAGGGAGTTAACGCCATGAGCCTCGATTCGAATGGTCTATTGGTCCAGACCTACGGCATCGGCCGGAACGTCGAATGCCGCGAGCGTCATCGAGACAGCGGTAAACCATCCGATGAGGACGGTGACATCGACGATGCCGGCGTCGCCGAGCAGTGCCTCGGCGCGCTGGTACAGTCCCAGCGGTACGTAGCGCGGGGTGACCAGCGTCGAGGCGAGGTCGTACACGACCTGCTGGCGTGGGTCGTCGAGGGTGACGGCGTGACCACTGATCAAAGCCTCAACCGTTTCAGGCGCGAGGTGACCCTGCTCCACGCCGATCTTCTCGTGTTCGTAGTTGGCGTACGGGGCGCCCCAGCGGCCGGTAGTGAGGCTGGTGACGATCTCGATCTCTGCCTTGGTCAGCGTCGATTCGGTTTGAAAGTACGCTCCGGTCGGGACGATCGTCTGGGACAAGCGTGGGTTGGCCAGCCAAATCTTATGCGGGCCCGGAACCAGCCCGCGTAGTTTCCGGGTGAATTCGTAGGCGGCTTTCATGCTGTCGGGCATGCGGTCGACAGGGGTCTCCGTAAAGCGACCGAAGGTCCCGAAGTCGGAAGAATCGGCCATGATTCAGCGCTTGCCGCGCACCCACTGAATCGTGCCGTAGTTCTTGACCCGCACGCCGGCAAAACCGTTGTCTTCCAAGATGTCGCCGATTTCGTCGTCGTCGAACACATGGGCCCCGACGTTGGGCAAGTTGCGCCAAAGCCGGGCGGTGGGTCCGGCGGTGGGGACCATGACGGCCAGCCGTCCGCCCGGTCGCAGTACGCGTGCCATCTCGGCCAGGGCGGCCGCTGGATCCGGGATCAGCTGCAGCACTGCGAGTGAGGTAATGGCGTCGATAGTATTGTCGCGCAACGGAAGTCGTTGCGCATCCGCCCGTAGGAAGCCGACTTGTGGCCCCGATTCCGCGCGGACGGCGCGCGCCAGCATCGGCTCGGAGATGTCGACGCCCAAGGCCAGTCCGCCGGGGCCGGCGGCGCGCGCCAGCGATGCGGTCACGTTGCCCGGACCCGAGCCGACGTCCAGCGCCGTTCCGTCCGGCGGAATGTTCAACCACTCGACGGGGTGTTGCCACGCGGTGATCAGCCGTCGCGAGATGGCCTGCGCGTTGTCGTAGAGCATCGACCCGATCGGCGATGCCCAGGCCGCTTGGATCGCACCGGTGTTCTTCGGGATGGTCTCGTCGCCGGCCGCGCCCAGCAGATCGAGATAACCCTTGCTCACGTCGGGATCGACAGGCGGATCCGCAAGCAGGTCCAGCGCTCGGCGCAACGCCGGGGGCAGCGAAATGTGCACGTCGGTCATGCGTACTCCTTCGATCTTCCTTTGCTCAAAAGCCAAGGTGGACAGTAAATCAACGTGTGGGGGCAGCTTTCCCTGTTGGCAGCCTACGCCGAACCAGCGGGGTTATCTCCTGACGTCCGCGTGCTCGCGCACCAGGGCACACAGCTGCCAGTAACCCGGCACCCCCTTGAGCGCATGCTCGCCGCGGTCGGCGAACCGGTGCCGTGATCCGGTGACGATGTCGCGCACCGTCGAGGACACCAGCACTTCGCTGGGACCGGCCAGCGCCGCCACCCGCGCACCGATGTGCACCGCCATGCCGGCGACATCACTTTTCAGGGCGCCACGTATCTCGACCTCGCCGGCATGGATGCCCACCCGCACCTCGATACCCAAAACCCTTACTGCGTAGACAATTTCGTCGGCGCACGCCAGCGCGGCGCTGGGGCCGGTGAACGTCGCGACGAAGCCGTCTCCGGCGGTGTTGACTTCATGACCCGCGAAGCGTTGAAGTTGGTGGCGCACGATTCTGTCGTGGTTGTCCAGCAGGTCACGCCATCGGTTGTCGCCGAGCAGGGCGGCGCGCTCGGTGGAGCCGACGATGTCGGTGAACACGATCGTGGTGAGTACGCGTTCGGCATCGGAGGCGCCTCGCACTCCGGTGATGAACTCCTCGATCTCGTCGAGCATCGGTCCCGTGTCGCCGACCCAGTACAGCGAATCTTCGCCCGGCAGTTCCACGAAGCGCGATCCGGCGATGTGCTCGGCGAGGTAGAGACCGTGCCCGATCGGACTGAACTCCGGGTTGTCGCGATGCAGGATCAGCGTGGGCACGGCGATGCGGTCGAGGATGTCGCGGACGTCGCCTTCCCTGATCTTCTTGATGAAGGCACGAGCCATGCTGGGAGACGCGGCACGGTTGCCCGCGTGATCCCACCACGCGCGAAACGCGTCGTCGACGGCCACCGAGGGAGCGATGATGCCGAGCATGTCGAAGCCCTGCTCGACGGCGTCGGGCTGGACGCCGACCGTCGTGAATGGATCGGCGCCGCTCTCGTCGCTGCCGATCGGGTAATCGGGCCCGCGCAGAGTACGCGCCCCGCCGTTGAAGATCACCAGGTTGTTCACCCGCTCGGAGTAGTCGGCCGCGAGGACGAGTCCGGCCAACGAAGTGAAACCCGGGGCGAAAATCGTGGCCCGCTCACATCCAACCGCGTTCATGACCGCGATCGCGTCCTGCGCCCACGACTTCGGCCCCATCATGTCCACCGAGGGGACCCGCGACGACAGGCCAATTCCACGCTGGTCGAACCGGATTACCCGGCCGAAGGACGCCAGGCGTCGATGAAAGCGGTACATCGACGGCTCTTGGTCGACGCAGTCGATCGGGATTAACGGCCCCGGCAGCACGAGCAGGTCGATCGGGCCATCGCCGAAGACCTGATAGGCGATGTCCATCTCGCCGCAACTGGCATACCGGGTCCGCGGAACCCCAGAAAGCTGGGTCACGGCTACAGATTAGTTCAGGGTGCCGACAGATTCCCGACGCGAAAATTTCCGCGCTGCCGCAGCACCTTCTCCGCAGTCGCAGGCTTCCGCTTGCCGCCAGATTTGACGGAGGCGTAAAGCTTGCTCAAAACCGAAAATCCGCCGCAGCAACGTGGTACGCATGGCCAAAATCACAACTCCGACGGTGGGGACGTCACCGGATAGACGGCGGTCCCGGCGGCCGCGGCGGCTCTGCCGGCGACGGCGGCGACGGCGGCAACACCTCCTCGGGCACCCCCGGCAGCGGCGGCCTGGGCGGTGGCGCCGGCAGCCCCGGCGACGGCGGGGCGCCCACCGATGGCGCCCACGGCGGCAGCGGCACACACAACGGCACCACCGGCACCAACGGCACCAGCAACGGCCCCGGCAGCCCCGGCAGCCCCGGCAACTGAGACCGACGGCGGCAGGTCGATCCCGGCGGCGGTCAACCGATGATCGGCACCAGGTAGCGGGCGGCGTACTCCCGCACCGCCGCGGGATCCGTCGTGTCGAGGCGGTCGGTGGGAAACACGATGATGCCGAGGGCGACGCGCAGCAGGATGTCGGCGATGTTGGCCAGGTCGGTCTCGGGGATCTCGGCCCCGCATCGGCGCAGGGTGTAGGAGATTCCGTCGGCGAACCGGCCGATCGGAAAGACGCGCGACCGCGAAAACAGACCGAACAACTTGGGCTCGCTCTCCACGATGCGCGAATACAGCGGCGAGTCATGCACGAGGCGCACACCGAGCGCGAACGCCTCGATCACGGCCTCTTGCGGATTGCGCCCGGTGGTGGCCTGATCGAGCGCGGTGAAGAAAGTTTCGGCCTCCCGCCGCACCACCTTTTCGAACAGGTCGTCTTTGGTGGGAAAGCGCCGGTAGATGGTGCTACGGCTGACCCCGGCGCGGGCGGCGACGTCTTCGATGTTCGCGCGGCGCACGCCGTAGGTCTCGAAGACGGTGCGGGCGGTGTCCAGGATTAAGCGGTCGAGTTCGGTGACCGACTCGGTTTCCGACTGGATCATGGGCCGCCTCACGCCGCTTTGCGGCCATCGCCAGCGATTGCTATGTTCGGAACAAAGATACAATTTTGTTTCAGTACTTCACAAGTGAGGGTTGGATGACCGCCCAGAACGACCAGCTTGCCGAGCCCGGAGCCCGTTTCGACGCCGGTGTGCGCGAAGCGGTACCCATGCCGATCGACGACGACATCGCCGACGCCACCACGCGGCTGGGGCCCGGTTCGCTGATATGGAAGTTCTACGGAGACCACCGCACCCAATTCTTCGGATTCCAGCGCGTCGCCGGCGTCGAGAACTGCATCGAACAACTCGGCCAGGGGGTGCTCGATCACTCCGTGATTTTCAGCGACACACTGGGCCGGGCCAAGCGAACCGCACCGCCGCTGATGAAAACCGTCTACTCCGACGATCCGCACCAGTGGGGCCGCAAGGTGCGGGACTTCCACAAGCCCATCAAGGGCACCATCAGCGACGGCTCCAGGTACCACGCGCTGAACCCGGAGTTGTTCTATTGGGCGCACGCAACTTTCGTCGACCAGGTCATCTACACCGCCGACATGTTCATCCGCCGGCTGTCCGACGCCGAGAAGGAACAGATCTTCAACGACGGCAAGATCTGGTACAGCCTGTACGGGGTCAGTGACCGCGGCCAGCCGCAGACCTATGCCGACTTCGTGGCCTACTGGGACGACATGCTGGAGCGGTTCGTCCCGCACAAAACCGTCCTCTACGGCACCGGCTACATCCGAAAAGGGATCCCGGCCCCGCGCCGTGTTCCCAAGCCGCTCTGGCGAATTCTGTCTGCACCGCTCAACGCCTACACCCGGCTGGTCCTCGTCGGAACCATGCCCCCGGAGATGCGCGATGTGTGCGGGCTGGACTGGGATGACAAGCGGGAGAAACGATTCCAGCGGTTCGCCGCCGCCGTGCGTGCGTTGAATCCGCTCATCAACCGGCTTCCCGTCTGGTTCATCTACGCGCCCTGGGCCGCCAAGGCGTGGCGCCGTGCGGGCGTCGACCCGCGCGAACTCCACAACCGTTCGTTCAACTGATCCGCAGCAGCCGCTCGGCGTTGCCGTGGGCGATCTTCTCCCGATCGGCGGCGCTGAGGGTGGTCCGCTCGAATCCTTCGACGGCCTCGTACGAGGATTCGTAGGGATAGTCGACGGAGAACATGATCGCGTCGGCACCGACTTCCAGCACCGCTCCCAGCATCACCGCCGGCGAGAACACCCCGCTGTTGGTGAAAACGATGTTGGTGCCCAGGTACTCGGACGGCAGGCGCTTCAGCGCGGTCGTCGCGCCGGCCGCGGAGCGCGAGTCCAACCGGCTGCGCTGAAACGGCAGGAACTCACCCATATGCCCCAAAATCATTGTCGCGCCAGGATGCCGGTCGAACACCCCGCCGAACAGGATTCGCAGCGCGTGCCCGCCGACCTCGGCCGCCCAACTCCACGCCGCCCCATACAGTTCCGGACGGCCGTCGAGGACGCGCCAATTGTCGGCTGCCGGGGCGCCGGGATGCAGATACATTGGCACGCCAAGGGATTCCACCGCCGACCACACCTCGTCGTATTCGGGTGCGTCCAGGTAGCGGCCGCCGGGCCCGGATATGCAGTCGTTCACCAGGGCCCCGCAGAACCCGTGCTCGGTGACGGCGCGCTCCAATTCCGCCGCGGCCGCGGCCGGATCCTGTAACGGGAGAGCGGCAAAGCCGCGGAACCGATCCGGATGTTCGGCGATGACCTTGGCCAGGTAGTCGTTTGCGAACCGCGCGTTGTCGACGGCCCGCTCGGCGTCGATGTCGACCTGCAGGCCGGGGACTGTCAGGGATAGCACCTGGATGTCGATGCCGGCGTCGTCCATCTCCGGGAGGCGATATTCGGTGAAGTCGGTCAGCCGGCTTGCGCACTTGTCCAGGTATCCGGGCTTGAACCCCAGCAGTGGGGCGAAGCGCTGGAGATCCGACATCGGCTGGCGCTCGGCCAACTCGGGGATGAAAACGCTTCCTCTAAGGCGATGTAACGCATCGGTTTTCCTCACTGTCGTCGCGATTGTTTTCCCTTCGACTCTGCGCCTCAGCCGACCATTTGTGAAATGAATAGTTAGTATCAGCTATATGGTGCAGACGCATATAGGCCGGGTCGATCTGAACCTGTTGCCGCCGCTGGTGGCCCTCCTGGACGAGCGTCACGTCTCGCGCGCCGCCGATCGCCTCGCGCTCAGCCAGCCCGCGATGAGCCGAGCTCTGCAGCGGCTGCGGCGTCACTTCGGAGACGAGCTGCTGGTCCGCGGACCCGAAGGCTACTCACTGACGGCCCGCGCCGAACGCATCCGCGCCCAGCTGGCAACGGTTGTCACCGAGCTGAACCACCTGTTCGCCACCGAAACCTTCGATCCGGCCACCGCGGACCAACGGTTTCGTCTCGCGGTCAGCGACTTCACCATCTCGGCGCTGGGCCCCGCGCTGGTTCGGACGATCCTGATGCAATCGCCGAAGTCGACGGTGACGTGCGAACCGCTCGACGCGCGAGCATTCGACAAGCTCGACGCCGGCACGCTCGACCTGGTTATCTACGGCCGCGGTGCACCCGGCCGATACGTCAGCCAGCGCCTTTTCACCGATCGGTTCGTCTGTGTCGTGGCCGCCGACCACCCGCTGGCGCAGCGGAAATCAGCGTCAAGGCTGTCGCTGACGCAATACCTGCGGTGGCCGCACGTGAGCATCGACATCGGCCAGCCCGGGCTGGACCGGAGTCTCGAGGCGCTCGATACGGCGCGCCGCGTCGCGGTCGTCATGCCGTACCACGTGGTGGGATCCAGCATTTTGCCCGGCACTGAGCTGATACTGACCGTCCCGGCTCGACTCGTCTCCCAGTTTGCTGACTCGAGTCGCGTGCGGGTCTTTGATGCGCCGCGCGAGCTCGGCGCCGTGCAGTTCCACGCCGTCTGGCACCCGCGCGTCGACGAAGATCCGTCCCACATGTGGCTTCGCGGGATCGTGCGCACTGTCGCCGCGGGGACACCGCCACGAAAGTGAACTGCCGCCAGGACGAGAATCGGGGTTTGTGGCTTGCCAACCGGGGCATCCCGCACCCGGTCAAGAAGCGGTCGAGCGGAGGAGAAGGCGATGCAGATGGAGGGCAACACCATCCTGGTTACCGGTGGCGGCACCGGAATCGGCCGCGGCCTGGCCGAGGCATTTCATCGATTAGGCAACCAGGTCATCATCGCGGCTCGCCGCCGCGAGCCGCTGCAGGCCGTCGCGGAGGCCAACCCGGGCATGCGGGCCATGTCGCTGGATCAGTCGGACCCCGCCGACATCCGGCGATTCGCCACCGAGGTGACCGACCACTACCCGGGACTCAACGTCGTGGTCAACAATGCCGGCATCCAGCGGGTGGAGGACCTCACCACCGGCGGCCCCGGCACAGCCGAGCTGAGCATCGGAATCAATCTGCTCGGGCCGATCCGGCTCACCGCGGCGTTGCTGCCGTCGCTGCGGACAAAGCCGCACGCGACGATCATCAACGTCACCTCGGCCCTGGCGTTCATGCCCAGCGCGCTCACACCCACGTATTGCGCTACCAAAGCCGCGCTGCACTCCTACACCCAGTCGCTGCGCTTTCAGCTCCGCGATACCGCGGTTGCGGTGATCGAAATCATTCCGCCGCATGTGCAGACGGCGCTGCAGGGCGAGCGCGGATTCGACCCCAGGGCGATGCCGCTGGACGAGTACGTCACCGAGACGATGACGTTGTTGCAGACGGAGCCTCAGCCCGACGAGATCGTCGTCGAGAATGCCAAGCGATGGCGGTTCGCCGAGCGGGACGGGGCGTACGACGACATCTACCCCGCCTTCAACCAGGCCATGACGTCGAGCTGAGACCGCGATGCGAGTCCTGATGGTCGGCGCAACAGGACGCCATGCCCACTGGGTGCTGCGCGAGCTGATCCAACGTGGCGTCGAGGTGCGCGCGTTGGTTCGCAATGAGGAACGGGCACAGGTGGCCCGGCGTAACGGCGCCGCCGAAACGGTTGTCGCCGACCTGACGGAACCGGCCAGTCTCAAGGACGCGGTCGCCGGAATGGAAGGGGTCTTCCACATCGGGCCGGCGCACGCGGCGGGGGAGGCGGAGATGGGGCTGGCGATGGTCGATGCCGCCCGGGCGGCCGGTGTGCGAAAGTTCGTCTATTCCGGGGTTATTCACCCGTCGATCTCCGCGATGAGGAATCATGCGGCCGCCAAACTGCCAGTGGAGGAGGCGCTGTACAGCTCCGAGCTGGATTTCACGGTGCCGCAGCCGGCCCGTTTCATGCAGAATTTCGAGCGGTCCTGGGATGACCCCGGAATGACGTTGTCGAACATGACCGGCTGGCGCAGCCGTACTCGCTGACGGTGAAGATGTGCTCGGTGGACTACCGCGACGTTGCCGAGGTCGCCGCGCTGGCGATGACCGTCGGCGAACTCAGTTACGGCACATTCGAATTGTGTGCGCCCGGAATGCAAGACAGCCATGAGACCGCCGCGATCCTCAGTGAGGTTCTCGGCCGGCCGATCGCCGCGGTGCAGACGCCGCTGGATCAGTTCGCTGCGCAATTGCCCGAGGGACCGTTCCGCGATGGCATGACGCGGATGATGGCGCATTACGACCGGCACGGTTTGCCCGGTGGCAACGCACTGGTGTTGCGCGCAATTCTGGGTCGCGAGCCCCGATCGTTAAGGGACTATTTCGCCGAACTTGCCGCCAGCTGAACGGCGCGCAATCACATTGCTTGTGGGATCCAGGATGCGACAGGATCGGTGGCATGGCCGATATCGACTTCTCGCTGTTGGACGTCCCGCGATCGGTACCGATCGACGACCCCGAGGCCTACCTGCGCGCGGCGATGGCCTGGCACTTCGGCGAGGACACCGGCTCGCCGTTCTGGCTGCGCACAGCCCAGACACTGAACTTCAACCCGCTGATCGACATCAACACCTTTACGGATCTTCGTCTGTTTCCCAACCTCCTCAGCGAGCTGCGAAGTGTTCCGGTCGAGGACCTGATACCTCGCGGGTACGGATCCCAGGGATCACAGCCGCCGCTGCCCCAGATATTCGAATCCGGTGGCACCACCGGGGCTCCGAAACGCACTGTGCAGCTGCCGGATTGGGTCGCGCAAGTCGTCGACTGGCAAACAGAAGACTTCGCCACGGGTGGCTTCCTGCGCGGGCAGGGCTTCCTGTGCCTGATGCCCAGCGGCCCGCACGGTGTGGGCTACTTCTCCCGCTTAGTCTCCGAGCGACTCGGCTCGGTGTTCCACGCGATCGACATCGACCCCCGCTGGGTCAAGAAACTCGCCGCCCGCAACGCCGCCTCGGAAGTGGCGGCCTACATCGACCACGTCATCGAGCAGGCCGTGTTCGTCCTGCAGACGCAGCATGTCGCGAATTTGCATACCACTCCGCCGCTGCTGGCGGCGATCGCCCGGGACGACTCCGTGGTGGACTTGGTGAACGCCAAGATTCGCTACCTGTTGCTCAGCGGCGCCCACGTGGACGCCGACACCCTCGACCTGTTGCGCGACATCTTCCCGAACACGACCATCACCATGGCCTTCGGTAGCACCATGGTTCTTTCCCAAGCGGTCACCCGCACCGGCGACGGGGATTCGTTCGTTTTCGATCCGCGGACTCCCTACGTCGTCTTCTGGGTGATCGATCCCGACACCGGCGAACACGTGCCCTACGGTCAGCGCGGCCAGGTGGTGATGAACCACATCAGCAAGGGAATGTTCATTCCGAACAACCTGGAACGCGATGAGGCGATCCGGATGGCCGGTCCCGCAGGACAACTCAGCGACTCGGTGAGCGAGGTGCGGCCCGTGGCCAGCTTCGAGGGTGAGGCCGTCATCGAAGGCGTGTACTAGCCATGACGCTCACGGCGGATCTGCTGTGCATCGACGCGCTCGGGCCCAACGGGGAGTACCGAACCCGCAACCGCGAGGTCATCGCGACGACGGCCGGTGCGCCAGCGGTCGAGCTCAGTATCGTTCCGCCGCTGTATGTTTCGCGTACCATCGGCGCGCAACGCAAGATCAGGCCGCTTCCGGCGCCGCAGCGCGAAGCGGCACTGGCCGATGCGGCCGACATCTTCGCGACGGCCGTCATTGCCGGGCTCGACTTCGAGGCTTATGTCGGCCTGGCCAGCCGGGTTTCGGGGCTGCCGATCGCGATCACGCGTGCCGGAGCGCGCGGCGTCGCGGACGCCGTCGCCTCGGCGGTCGACGCGGTGCAGCCGGCCCGGTCGGTGGGCGCGGCCGTCGACTGGCGCGAGGAGCGCACCCGTAACGGCAGCGCGGTGTGGGCACGGCGCGGCCATATCTTCGCGGTGCACGCCGCGGCCAACGCCCCGGGCGTGCACGGCCTCTGGCCACAGGCGCTCGCGCTGGGCTACCGGGTCGCGGTGCGACCCTCGCGCCGCGAGCCGCTGACCGCCCACCGGTTGGTGAACGCCCTGCGCCAGGCCGGGTTTCGCACCGAGGACGCGGTGTACCTGCCCACCGACCATGACGGCGCCGACGAGATCATTCGGTGGGCTGACATCGCGATGGTGTACGGGGGCCAGGATGTCGTGGACAAGTACGCGCATGATCCGACGGTGGTGGTGAACGGACCGGGACGCGCGAAGATCCTGATCACCGCCGACCAGGATTGGCGCGAATACATCGATGTCATCGTCGATTCGATCGCCAACTTGGGCGGAATGGCGTGCGTCAATACCACCGCGGTGCTCGTTGAGGGCGATCCCGCCCCGCTCGCGGAGGCGATCGCCGAACGGTTGGCGGCGATCGAGCCGCTGCCGAGCGAAGACGAGCGAGCGATCCTGCCCACCCAATCCCTCGACAAGGCAAGGGCTTTGGCGAATCACCTGGCAGCCAAGGCGGCGGGGAGCACCCCGCTGCTCGGCGCCGATCAGGTCGTCGCACCCGTCGGTGACGGCTATGCCGCGCTGCGTCCGGCGGTGCATCTTCTGACTGAGCCCGGCTCCGGCGCCCTCGCCGACAAGCCCAACATCGAGCTGCCCTTCCCGTGTGTGTGGGTGGCGCCGTGGTCGCGCGCCGCCGGCACGGAGCCACTGCGGCATTCGTTGGTAGTCAACGCGATTACCGGCGATGACGACCTGATTGACGACCTACTCGGCGAACCGACGGTCACCAACGTGTACCGCGGCCGCCGCCCGACCTACTACGGAGCACCGCAAATCCCGCACGACGGGTTCCTGGCCGACGTCCTGATGCGCAACAAGGGTTTTATCCGGGACTGAGCTATCAGTCCTTCCAAGGCCAGTCGTTCGCGTCCCACTGTTGCTGGACCTCGGGGTAGAGCGACGATTGGTCGGTGGGTAGCGATGCCTTGACCTGACGCGTCGCGTCGTCGGTGAGAACCTCTTCATCTCCGCGCTCGACGGCATCCAGTGTCTGGGCGGCGACGTCGCCGGTCGAAATCTTGGCCTCCGGCACGTTGGCTGCCATGTCGGTGTCGATCCATCCCGCGTGCACGCCGACGACGAGGGTGCCGGATGCGCGCAGCTCGGTGCGGATCGCGTTGGTCAAGGCCCACTGGGCGGATTTCGACGCAGAGTAAGAGCCGTTGAACGGCGACGCCAACCAGCTGGCGACCGACAACACGTTGACTATTGCCCCGCCGCCATTTTCTGCGAGCACGGGTGCGAACGCGCGGCACATCGCCAGCGTCCCAAAATAATTGGTCTCCATCTCGCTGCGCGCCGCGCCCACGTCGGTCGCGGCCAAGAGCGGGCTCCGCAGCATCGCGCCGGCATTGTTGATCAGCAACGTGACGTCGGCACAGCGCGAGGCCGCGTCGCGCACATCGTCGGGATTGGTGATGTCCAAACGGATGGGGATGGCCCGGTTGTCGCCGACGTCGATGGTCTCAGGGTTACGTGCCGCGGCGTACACGATGGCCACGCCGCGTTTCAGCAGTTCCTCCACGAACGCCTTGCCCAGGCCGCGGTTGGCCCCGGTTACCAGCACGCGGGCACCTGCGATGTTCATTCCGTGAATCTCCGTTTCTTTCGCGCCTATTGGTCCCATCGCAATGGAGTTTTTCTTAGACCTTGCCGTTCTCCGACTTGAGCATCCACGCTTGCTTCTCCAGGTCGGTGATGATGAGGTGCAGCAGATCCGCGGACGACGGGTCCGCGGCGTCGACCTCATCGTGGACGACGCGCATCGTGTCCACCGTGGCGTAGATCCGGTCGGTGATGATGTCGACCGTGTCCGCGGTCCCAACCAGGCCCGCCGGTGCGCCCGGCACCGATGTGGTGGCTGCGACCGTGTCTGTACGCCCGTCGGGAACCGCATCCAGGGCGCGCATGCGCTCGGCGATTGTGTCAGCGGCTTCGCGCGCAATGTCGACGACGTCGTCGAGTTGCAGGTGCAGGTCTCGGAAGTTGGTACCGACAAGGTTCCAATGCGCTTGCTTGCCTTGCAGGTGCAGCTCGATCAAGTCGACGAGCACCTTCTGCAAGTTCTGCGCCAGGCTGTCCGGTGCGTGGAACAGCTGCACTCCATCGGTGGCGCGACGGTTGGTCTTGAAAGTGGTCATGGCGTTCTCCTTTCAGGGTGTGCAACATAGTGCACGCGTTGTGTAGTCCCGCTGTCAAGTTAAGTGAGGATTGTCACGCTGTGGCGCGGGTGGTCCAGTAGCTTTGTCGAACCCCGTGTAGCATCGACCAAATAATCGTGCGTTGTACTGCACAGTCGGAGGGTTATGACGGACGGTTCGGTGTCCCGAGCAGCCGGGGCGCCGGGCGGCCTGGGCGGACGGCTCCGTGAGATTCGCACCGCGCGGGGCATGTCCGTACGGGAACTGGCGCGCAGGGCGGGATGCTCGGCGAGCCTGGTCTCCCAGGTGGAGCGTGGAGTGACCACACCTTCTGCGGGCGTGGTGTATTCGCTGGCCAACGAGCTGGGCATCTCACTGGATTTCCTGTTCGGCGCAGGCGACGTGGAACCCGGAGAGCTGCCGCGATTGCCGCGTATCAGCACCGCACCGGGAGCGGCGCCGCACCCGGAGGGCCGACCATTTGGTCATGTCACCGGCCCCGACGGTGCAGGCATAGTGCAGCGGGCCGGTGACCGCAACACCATCGAACTTTCGACGGGCGTCCGCTGGGAGCGCCTCACGCCGACCCACGACAGCAAGGTCGACTTCATCGAGATCGTCTACGAACCCGGCGGACAATCCACCGAGAATGGGCGAGCGCTGCGCCACGACGGCCGCGAATACCTTTACGTCCTGCGGGGTGAGCTCGAAGCCGTCGTCGGATTCGAGACGCTGCGACTGGTAGCAGGGGACTCCATGGCCTTCGACCCCGCAACGCCGCATCACTACCGCAATCCCACGAGTGAGACGGTTCGCGTGCTTTCGGTCGTCGTGCACGATCTCTAAATCACTTGTGGGAGAGGAAGTCTCATCCCAACGGGACGGCCATGAAGAATCGTGAAATAATGGTGCCTCGAGTATCGAGGCGGCCGCACATTCGGCGATGGTCTCGACGCAGTGATCAACGTCAGGCCGGGATCCGCACCCGGACTGCGATGTGGTCGGCTACCTGTAGGTTTAGGGGTCGAGGAGCACGGTTAAGCCAGAGCCGCACCTCGGTGGGTTTTTGCCAACGCGGCAGTGAAGGTGGACGTGATAACACAGGCCTTAACCGGGGCCTTGAAAAAGGCCTCCGATCGATTGGCCAACCCCGCGCGGGTAACCGATCCCGACAAGTTGCGCAGCGCCGTCTCCGGCAAGACCGTCTTGGTGACCGGGTCTTCCTACGGAATCGGCGAGGCCACCACGCGCAAGCTGGCCGCGGCCGGGGCGACCGTGCTGGTGGTCGCCAGATCGGCCGAACGGCTCGACAACCTCGCGGCGGCGATCAACGCGGGCGGTGGGCGAGCGGTCGCCTACCCGACCGATCTCACCGACGAGGCCGCCGTCAACGTGCTGACCAAGCAGATCACCGAAAACCACGGCCCGCTGGACATCGTGGTGAGCAACGCCGGCAAGTCGTTGCGCCGGTCCCTGCATCACCAGTACGACCGGCCGCACGACTTCCAGCGCACCATCGACATCAACTACCTGGGCCCGATCTGGCTGCTGCTCGGACTGCTGCCCGCGATGCGCGACAGCGGCGGCGGACACGTCGTGAACGTGTCGAGCGTCGGCGTTCGCGTCGTGCCAGGCCCGCAGTGGGGTGCCTACCAGGCATCGAAAGGCGCCTTCGACCGCTGGCTGCGCAGCGTGTCACCGGAACTGCATGACGACGGCGTGGACGTGACGTCGGTCTACTTCGCGTTGGTCCGCACCCGCATGATCGAGCCCACGCCGATGCTGGGCAAGCTTCCGGGCATGCATCCGGATGAGGCCGCCGACGCGATCGCCAAAGCGATCATCGAGCGGCCCCGCACGATCGAACCACCGTGGATGTGGCCGGCCGAACTGGCGTCAGTGCTGCTGGCCGGGCCCGCCGATCGCGCGGCGCAGCTGTGGCACCGCAGATTCTTCGCCGAGTCACGGCGCCAGACAACTCGCTCGGCAAGGACCAGCGATGACGGCTGACGTGGCAGCCACGGCGGCGCGAGCGCTGGTGTCGTCCGGACTGCTCGGTCCCCCTTCGCCGGCCGCCGCGTTGCGGCTGATCCGCGAGGTGTATCGGGCTGGCACGAATGTCTACACCCTGTTCGCGATCGCGGCGGCGCGCTGGCCGGACCGGACCGCGATCATCGACGACGACGGCGCGCTCGGCTATCGCGAGCTGCAGTCGAAGATCGAATCGCTGGCAGGCGAGCTCTACCGCGACGAGCTTGGCGCGCGGCAAGCGGTCGGCATCATGTGCCGCAACGGACGCGACTTCGTTGCGGCGGTGTTCGCCACCGGACTGGTGGGTGCGGACATCGTGCTGGTGAATACCGAGTTTCGCTCCGACGCGCTCAGCGGCGCGTTGAGTTCGCACCAAGTCACGACGGTGTTCTGCGACAACGAATTTGCCGAGCGGATACGCGACGCGCACGAGTCGGTCCGGATCATCGATCCGGCAACCGTGCAGACCCAACAGCGAGGCGAGCCGCGACCCAAAGTCGCGCCGTCCGGGCGCATCGTGCTGCTGACCTCGGGCACCACCGGCGTACCCAAGGGCGTGCCGCGCGTGCCCCGATTGAATTCGGGTATCGGCGTCGGCGTGACACTTATCGAACGCACCCAGCTTCGGGTCGGATCGCGAATCGCGGTGGCAGTGCCGATGTTTCACGGGCTGGGACTCGGTATGCTGATGCTGACGGTAAGCCTGGGCGGCACGGTGCTGACCCATCGCCGCTTTGACGCCGAAACCACACTCGCGCGGGCGTCGTTGCAGCGGGCCGACGCGATGAGCGTGGTCCCCATCATGCTGGCGCGCCTCCTGGATCTGCCCCGGCCCGTGCGGGCCCGCAACCCGGTGCCGTCGCTGCGGGCGGTGATATCCAGCGGCGACCGGCTCGATCCCAGCTTGGGACGACGGTTCATGGACGCCTACGGTGACATCCTCTACAACGGGTACGGCTCCACCGAGGTCGGAATCGGTTCGCTGGCAACACCACTGGAACTGCGGGACGCCCCCGAAACCGTGGGCAAACCGGTCGTCGGATGCCCGGTGCGCATCTACAGTAGAAGCGGCAGGCCCGTCGCGCCGCGCGTGACCGGACGCATTTTCGTCGGCGGTGAACTGGGCGCGGGCTACACCGGTGGTGACGCCAAAGCCGTCATCGACAGGTTCACCAGCACCGGCGACATGGGATACTTCGACAACTCCGGCCGGCTGTACATCGTTGGCCGCGAGGACGACATGATCGTCTCGGGCGGCGAGAACGTCTATCCGCGCGCGCTGGAGAATGCGCTCGCCGAACACGCCGGCATCGCCGAAACCGCGGTCGTCGGCGTGCCCGACGAGCAGTTCGGCCGACGGCTTGCCGCGTTCATCGTGCTCCGGTCGCGGAGCGAACTCGACGAGCAGGCGATACGAGAGTACTTGAAGGGCAAGGTATCTCGCTTCGAGCAGCCCAGAGACATCCACATCGTCGAAAGCATTCCACGCAATCCCGCCGGGAAGGTTATCCGGAACGAACTCCGGCACGCGTAGGTGTGTCTGGGCGACCGAGCACTTCATCTGTTCGAATGAGGCGCGCCGCATCACGCCAAGTTAGCTGACGCGTGTTCGGACGGTCTAGTAGTACAACTCGGGCGTAGCCCGGGTCTCACTCCTGGTCCTCGTCCTGGTCCTCGTTCTGGTCGGGGACGATCATCCCGACCGTCCTATTGAGCCATTTCGGCGCTAGCACGGAGATCGCGGTGGCTCCCCCCGTGGCGCCCAACACGCCCATCCAGGCCACCGGCCCCAGCGGTGTGCACCCGAAAAACTGGCTGATGACCGGGGTTTGAACGATGCCCACCAACACGCCCGCGCTGCCTAGCGCCGTGGCCACCACCAGCGGGCTGTGGCTGCGGGTGAGCAGGGTTTGCGCCAGCTGCGTCGTCACCACTGCGGTCAATCCCATTGTCGACGTTCGGCGTTCGGTGCCCGGCGTCCAGCGCCCGATGGCCCATGCCGCCGTTGCGCCGGCGGCCGTGACGGCGCCGCGGTTGATGATCTGGCGCATCAGCGGCGCGTCCAGCGACGGTGTGGGCGCGGTCAGCACCTGGCGCTGATATGCGCGACGCGCCGCTTCGGCCTCTTCGTCGGTTTGATATTCATCTTCGTCGGGTTCGTCGAATTGCGAGGTGACGGCCACCGCAAGTGCGGGGAACATGTCGGTGAGCAGGTTCACCAAGAGCAATTGACGGGTACCCACCGGCGCCCGCCCGGTGCCCAGCGCCGTCCCGATGATCGTGAAGAGCACCTCGCCGACGTTGCCGCCGACCAGGATCGTCACCGCATCGCGAACACCCGACCACATGCTGCGGCCCTCGACCAGCGCGTCTAGCAGCACGCCCAGATCCTCGTCGGTCAACACGATGTCGGCGGCCCCACGGGCGGCCGAAGAACCGCGACCGCTCACCCCGATGCCCACGTCGGCCATCCGGATGGCGGCGGCATCGTTGGCGCCGTCACCGACCATCGCCGTCACTCGCCCGCAGCGCTGCAACGCCGCCACGATCTGCACTTTCTGTTCCGGACTGACCCGGGCGAAGACCTGCACATCGGCAACGAGTTTGGCGGACGCGTCCTCGTCGAGTCCGACGAGTTCCGCTCCGGTCACCACGCGCACATCCGACGGCAGGCCCAGCTGACGCGCAATCGCCCGAGCGGTGACCGGGTGGTCCCCGGTGATCAGCACCACATTGCGCTCGGCTTCCACCAGCGCCTCGATCAACGGGCGCGAGGAGGGCCGTGCGGTGTCCGCCAATCCCACATAGCCGATCAGCTCCAGGTCGTGCGCGGCGGCGTCGACGGCGTCGGCATCGGTGTCGTCGTCGTCATCGGTTTCAAGCTCCCAGGAGCGCTGCGCAACCGCGAGCACGCGCAAGCCCTGCTCCGCGAGGCTGTGCACCAACGTCTCTGCGTGCGCACGGTCGGCGTTGGGGTCGGCGAACCGGCACCGCGGCAGGATCTGCTCCGGTGCGCCCTTCAGCATCAGCGTTGGCGCCTTGTCCTTGCCATCCGAGCCGGTTGTGCCGATCGCGGCGGCGTAGCCGCGACTGGACTCGAACGGTACCTCCGCGAGTACGGTCCAGCCCGACTCGCCGTTCGTGTTGGCCGGCCCGGCCAGTGAACTCGCCGCGGTGAGGATCGCCTCGTCGGTGGCATGCGCGTGGCCCTGCCCGTCGTGCGGCTGCGTCGACGCCCGCGCGGCGTCGCGCAGCACCGTCGCGGAGTGCGGATTGGTGATGTCAGGAAACGGATCTTCTGGCTTGGCTGTGGCCGGCACGGCGCACACCACGCGCAGCCGGTTCTCGGTGAGGGTGCCGGTCTTGTCGAAGCACACGGTGTCGACGCGGCCGAGGGCTTCGATGGTTCGGGGAGCGCGGACCAGCGCTCCCCGCGCCGTCAGGCGCTGGGCGGCGGAAAGCTGGGAGAGGGTGGCCACCAGCGGCAAGCCCTCCGGGACGGCGGCCACCGCAATCGCGACGCCGTCGGCGACCGCTTGGCGCAGCGTCGCGCGGCGCAGCAATGCCAATCCGGTCACCGCGGCGCCACCGGTCAGTGTCAGCGGAAGGACCTTGCTGGTCAGCTCGCGCAACCGGGCCTGGACTCCGGCCGCCGTTTCGACGTCGGCGACCGCCGAGATCGCGCGTTGCGCGGCGGTGCCGACCCCGGTGGCGACCACGATCGCGCGGGCCCGTCCCGCCACGATCGTGCTGCCCTCGAACAGCATGCTCGCGCGGTCGGCGTCGTTGACTGCGACCGGCTCCACCTGCTTGTCCACCGGCAGCGACTCGCCGGTGAGGAACGACTCGTCGACCTCGAGGTCCTCGGCGACCAAGATGCGGGCATCCGCCGGCACCACCTCGGGCGCGGCCAGGTCGATGACATCGCCGGGCCGCAGCGACTTCGCCGACACCGTGGCCGTACGCGTGGCGTGCTGAGCCGCCTCCAAGCGGCGCCGCGTCGTCGCCACCGCCGGCACCACGACGCGCCGCACCATCTGGTCCTGTTCGGCGAACAACTCGGCGGCCGCCGCCTCGGCCCGCAACCGTTGGGCCCCACCGGTTATCGCGTTGACGGTCATCACACCGGCGACCAGAAGCGCGTCGACGTTGCTGCCGACGATCGCCGACGCCGCCGCCCCGACCGCCAGGATCGGGGTCAGTGGATCGGCGAGCTCATGCCGGGTGGCGGCCGCGAGCTTCGCCAGGTTGCTTGCCGGCTTGCGCAGGGGCGCGAGCAGCGGGGTGTAGGACAGGTCGTCGAGACGACGCCGCCAGTCCGAAGTACCGCGCTCGACCGCCAGCTGTCGTGTGCCGCCGGCAAGGCGGGAGTACACAATCTCCGGGTCCAACGCGTGCCAGGCGGTCAGCGGTTGCGGAGTGGGATCAGCCAGCCGTATCACCTTGCTGGCCGAGTAAGCGCCGGTCATCAACGCGGTCGCTGCGGCCGCATTGACCGGATTGAACCAGCGTCGCAAGGTAATCGGGTTAGAGGTCCCGGTGGCGGGCTCACCGGTGACCAGCAGCAGCCCGGCCAGGGTGGTGCCGCCCTGGGCAAGCCGCACCGAGGATTCACTGGCCGACCGGGCCACGGGCAACGCCGAAAGGATCCGCACCGTGGCGGCCAGATCGGTGCCGGTGATGATGTCCGCGGACCACGGCGTGGCCGCACGGGGATCGTCGAGCGCGACCCCGACGTCGGCGATGGCGAGCGCGGCCAGCGTGTCGGTCGAGGCGAAGTCCCGGTGCAAGGCGGTGATCAGCAGTACCGGTCCGCGATCCACCCGCAGGTCACGCACCAACTTCAGCAGCGGCGTACCGGGCGGATGTGTCGCGCCAACACTGGCGGAAAGATCCTCGGTGCCGGCGACATGGCGTAAGACCACCCGCGCTCCAGTGCGGTTCGCGGTCTGTAGCAGCGGGATCGCGTAGGGGTCGACTTCCCACCCGACGTCGACGGCGCCGACGCATTCGCCATCGACTACCAGGTCCGCGTGTTCGAGGCCCTGGGCGGGCGTGGCCGAAGGGCTTTGCACCGGGACCCATCTCAGGCGCGCACCGGTGGCCGGCAACTCATCCGGGTCGGGCTCGGGTGCCTCCTCGCCGTGCAGCAGCGCGTCGGCGACCTCATAGACGCGGTCGTCGTCCCAGCCGGGCGCATCTCCGCGGGCGAGTAGCACGGCGCGGTGGTCACCGCGCAGGGCGGCGCCGTCGATGACGACCACCTGGACTCGATCCAGGCGGCGCAGAGCACCCGGGTCGAGCACCAGGAGCCCGGCATCGGCGAGCCCGCGACCCAGCACCGCCGCGAACGCCTGACGGCCCATGTGCGCCGCTCTGGGTACCCCGGCCTCGATCGCGCCGGCCGCGGCTTCGGTGCCGCCGCCGGCCACCAACGCACTCACCGCGGCAATCAACGAACCGTTCGCCGCCGAATCGACGTAGCTTTCCACGGGCCCTTTCATCGACCCTTTCTCGGTGTCGATTGCGGCATCGATGGATCCGCCGACCACGACGTGCGATGCCTCGCCCGCGGCTGCGGCTGCCCAGCTGTGCCGCGGCGCCTGCGACTTTGCCCCGGTCGACGAGATGACGGGGACCACCGGCGCTTGCGGCCGCTTGGGCGAGGCCAGCTGAGGCTCCCGGTCCCGCCACACCCGTCGGTGAGCCGTCGCCTCGGACAGTTGAAAGCTGCGTTGCGCCAGATCCAGCAGCGGTGTGCCGACCGCTTGGGTCAGCCCGTTGGCCGCCGCCGTCGCCGCAGCGAGCGCAATGTCTGTGCCCACTCGACCCAGTCGTGACTCCAGGAGCGACACCATCCGCGGTTGGTGATTGATGAGAGCGGCCGCGGCCCGGGTGGTTTGCGGTGCCGCGGGCAGCCGGGTGACCCAGCCGGTAACGGCGGCAGTTATCGCGACCACGTCCATCGCCGCGGCGGAGAGCGGCACCAGGATCGCCAGCGGGTTGCCCGGGTCGGCGAAGGGCGCAGTCTTCGGTCCCCCTGTCGCTCCTGCCAAGGTCAAGTCGGCTGCCACGGCACCAACGACTTCACGCACCTCGTCCAAGACGGCGTCGGCGTCTCTACCCTCGAGGTCTTCCTCGATTTCGAAAACCAGCCGGCCGAGTGAGCCCTCGACGTGCGCCTCGGCCACGCCGGGAATCCTGCGAACCGGCTCCTCGACCACCGCCGCATGCTCGTCCCAGCGCGGGAACGGCAGCAGCGGATCCAGGTCCAGGTGCACCCGCCGGCCGCTCTGCCAGCGCACCGGCGGCTCGACGTGATTGACGGAGCCGGTCGAAGAATTGCCGAGCACCCGGCCCGTCGATTGCGCCACCGACTGCATCACCGGGCCGGCCAGCTCCACCACCGGGCTGGCCAGCATCTGCACCGTGCCCGCGGCTCCGGCCGCGGCGTTGACCCCGGCGCGCACCACCTGTGCCGCGCCACCGGTCACGCCACCGGCCAAACTACCTACTAGGCCGGGCACGCCCGGAATCTTCATTCCGTCACCTTCCAAGTACGAATACGCGCCTAATCCTGATGGCGTCTTAGCCACATGTCTACCGACATGCGCAGGGATATGCAGGAAGCGATGGATCTCGGAAACTGACGAGGGCGCCGATCGCTGCGACATTAGAAGGTTACCGGGTAGGCGGTAAACCAAACGCGTTAAACAGCGCCGGGTCGAGAAAGACGGTCAGAGCGGCGATCCCCGTGGTGCCGTCGGTGACGCCCGCCGTCAGGACATGTATCGAATGCGCCCGCATCACGCCATCGGCGGTGCGCCGGTATTCGGCGACGGCGGGCTGCCCGTTCGCGGCCGTCGGGAGCAGCACGACATCGCCCGGCGTGGTGAACGCGCGCGCGACCAGGAAGCGCACCACGGTGTCCCGTCCGGTGAACCATATAGGCAGAGGGGGCATTTCGAGCTTGACGTCGGCTTGCAGTAACGCGGTGAGGGCGGCCATGTCCGCGTTTTCGAACGCCGCGCAGTAGCGGTCAAGCAGGTCGCGCCTTCCGGCGCTATCGGGCTCGACCAGGTTTTCCTCGGTGGGGGAGACCTCGGCGAGATGGGCTCGGGCCCGCTGTAGCGAGCTGTTGACCGCGGCGGGCGTGGTCTCCAGGAGCTCAGCAACCTCGGCGGTGCTGAATTGCACGACATCGCGCAAAATCAACACGGCCCGCTGACGCACCGGAAGTTCTTGCAGGGCCGTCATCACAGCCAGCCGGACACTGTGCCTTACGGTCACGGCTTCTTCCGGGGTTTCGAACATCAACGCGTCAGGGATTGGCTCAAGCCAGTCATGGGCACCACCGCTTCCGTCGAGACTGGCGTCCGGGTCGGTCGAGGCGCCGCCCAGTCCGGCCGGCAGCACTCGGCGGGTACGGTTCTGCAGCGCCCGCAGGCATGCGGTCGTGGCAATCCGGTACAGCCACGTCCGCAACGCTGCGCGCTCTTCGAAGGCCTCATACCCGCGCCAGGCGCGCAGGTACGTCTCCTGGACCAGATCCTCGGCGTCATGCAACGATCCGAGCATGCGATAGCAATGCGCAATCAGCTCGGCGCGAAATGGCGCCGCCTGCTCCATAAAACGCTCCTGAGCTGGCACGGTCAGGCTCCTTCCGACATTCATATAGATACGCCCAGCGGCCCGAACTCATCGGTTGACGTGGGCGGCGATGAATCGTGGCGTCCCGCCGTATCTGAAGTAGTGAACACCGATCCGCATCACCTGAAAGCGAGTACGAGCATGAACACGTCCCTGCAAACCCGCGCCGATGGCCTCGCCGGCTCGACAGCGATTGTGACCGGGGCCGGCCGCGGATTCGGCCGCGCCATCGCCACGGCGCTGTCGGCGGCCGGCGCCCACGTAGTTGGTGTCGCGCGCGGCGCCTCCGCGCTTGACGAGCTGCGCGACGAGTTGGGCTCTGCCTCGATGGGGACCTTCACCGCCGTGGCCGCGGACGCCGCCGATCCCGCGACGGCCAGCCGGTTGCTCGACGAGTATCGGCCGCGCACGCTTGTGCTGTGCGCCGGGGCCGCTCCGCAGATGGCCCCATTGCAAGACCAGACCTGGGAGAGCTTCAGTCAGAACTGGAATATGGACGTCGCGCAGGCTTTTCACTGGACCCGTTATGCACTGCGGCGCCCGCTGGCGCCGGGCAGCACGGTGATCGCGATGTCCAGCGGCGCCGCCGTCAAAGGGTCGCCACTGTCCGGTGGGTACGCCGGCGCCAAGTCCACCGTCAGGTTCATCACCAGTTATGCCGCCATGGAATCACAACGGGCCGGGCTGGACATCGACTTCATCTCCGTTCTCCCGCAGCTGACCCCGGCCACCGACTTGGGCGCCAAGGCGGTCGCGGCCTACGCCGAGCGGCAAGGCGTCGATGTCGAGACATTCGTGTCGTCGTCGGGACCCGCGTTGAGTGCGGAACAAGTCGGCAAGTCGGTACTGCAGATCGCCGACGGTGATCGCGGTGAACACCTCGCGTACCTACTGACAGCGGCAGGCTTGGCGGGCCTGACCTGAAGTTTGGGCGAAACAGAAAGGAGAACGACGCAAATGGATACACCCCCGATCGTGTCGGCGCAGGAGTGGGAGGCCGCGCGCCAGCAACTGCTCGTGAAGGAGAAGGAGGTGATGCGCGCCCACGACGAGCTGGCGGCCATGCGTAGGCGGATGCCATGGGTGGCCGTGGATAAGGATTACGAGTTCGAGGGTCCCGACGGCCCCGAGAACAGACTGAACCTGCTGGACCTGTTCGATGGGCGGCGCCAGCTGGTGCTCTACCGCGCCTTCTTCGAGCCGGGCGTGCACGGCTGGCCGGACCACGCGTGCCCGGGCTGCTCGATGATCGCCGACCACATCGGCAATCTGGCCCATCTCAACGCCCGCGACACCACGCTGGTGTTTGCTTCACCCGCGCCGCAGGCGGATATTCAGCGACTCAAGGCACGGATGGGCTGGCAAATGCCGTGGTACACGATCACCGACAGCTTCGACGTCGACTTCGGCGTGCACGAATGGCACGGCACCAACGCGTTCATCCACGACGGCCCCCGCGTGTTCCGCACCTACTTCATCAACAACCGCGGCGACGAGGTGCTGGGCAACACCTGGAGCTTCCTGGACATGACTGCGCTTGGGCGCCAAGAGGATTGGGAGGACTCGCCGCAGGGCTACCCCCAGACCAAGCCGTACGAGTGGTGGGCCTGGCACGACGCGTACCCCGAGCACGTGGCCTCACGATGGTTTGGTGAGCCCGACCCGGACGACCCCAACGACCCGCGGCCGCCGCGCAGCTAAGCCTGAATCCGTGGATGGGTGATTTCGTGTGGTCGTCGACGTGGTTGCCCTCAACTCGGCGGGGTCTGGCTGTGGCGCATGCGTGATCCGCTGGCCTGTACCAGCTTTTCCTTGTTGCGAGGT
>NZ_JBKQQD010000477.1:0-5647 GCF_052144515.1 Mycobacterium sp.
GATTTGCGGCGGCGTCGAGACGAAGATCGAGGCGGTGCCCATCGCCGCATTCGCTGCGATGCGCATCGTGTTGTCCACCACCAACGAGGATCCGGTCGGCGCTTGTCGGCCGTTCGACAAGGACCGCAACGGCTTCGTGTTCGGCGAGGCCGGCGCGCTCATGGTGATCGAGCGCGAGGAGCACGCCAAGGTACGCGGCGCCACCATCCTCGCGCGGCTGATGGGTGCCGCCATCACCTCTGACGGCTACCACATGGTGGCCCCGGATCCGAACGGGGAACAGGCCGGGTACGCGATGACACGGGCGATTCAGCTCGCCGGGCTGACTCGCGCCGACATTGACCACGTTAACGCGCATGCCACCGGCACCACCGTCGGCGACGTGGCCGAAGGAAAGGCGATCAACATTGCGCTGGGCAGCCACAAGCCGGCGGTCTACGCACCCAAGGCGGCCCTCGGCCATTCGGTCGGCGCGGTCGGCGCGGTCGAGTCCATCCTGACCGTGATGGCACTGCACGACGGGGTCATCCCACCGACGCTGAACCTGGTCAACCTCGATCCGGAGATCGATCTAGACGTGGTCGCTGGGGAGCCGCGAACGGGCAACTACAACTACGCAATCAGCAATTCGTTTGGATTCGGCGGGCACAACGTCGCGCTTGCGTTCGGCAGATACTGACTTGATCTACATACGACGGGTGGCCACATTCGGCTGCAACGGGTTAAGTAGCGGCATTCAGTGGGGGAACTGCTAGCAGCCTCTCCTCACTCGATCCAGCGTGAAAGCGAGGAGGGCACACCAACTTTCGGCAACGCAGGCCTCTCTTCAGCCACTCCCCGTGGGTCGGCGGTGACCGGGCTGGCAAGCCAGTAAGTAGTCAGCCAGAAGGCGACAGGGATTGGGCGAGCCACACCCAATCACCGCCTCGAAGAGGGAAGACGCGCATTCGGTCGGGATTGTCTAACCGATGAATGAAGTAGTAGCCACGAGTAATTGTGGTTTCGTAGCCCAACGGTTGTGAGCGTGCGTTGAACTGTATTTCCTCGGCCGTTGCCATCTCAAAATTGTAGCTTCAAGGGGAAGTCCAGGGCCGCGGTCACGGAATCGTCACGAGCACAACATCATCGGTGAATGAAGCGGGACTCACCGCACCATGGCCGAGGGCGTACCAGGTGATTCATCTGATGAACACGCAGGAGTTTTACCGGTAACCCGCCGTATTCGGTTCCGTCGTATTCCCCGCCGGGGGAGTAGCGATAGAGGGCTTGCGCGTCCTGACGTTTCGTCGCGGTCGAGTGGTGCCCCGCCGGCGTCAGTCCCCCGGCGGGGGAGTGGCGCTGCTGGCCGAACCGCGGCGAAAGCCCTCCCGATCATCGACCTCTGACCACACCGAACCGATTCATCTGGCGAATCAACGGCGACGTATGTGGATAATGGCGTCAAATCGAAAATGGTTGCGCGAGTGCACAGTACCGATACGCACAAGTTATCGGCAAGCAGCCCAAAGTTGAAATACGCTGCAGCACAGCGTGATAACGAATACGGCGGTTTTTACCGGTAACTCTCCATATTCGAGTTCGCCGTATTCCTCCCCGGTCGAACAGGGGCAAAGGACGGCGGATAACGGTCGAAGGGGGCGGATCATCGTGGTCTGCCGGTGGGGCGAGCGGCCGCGGATGACGAAACGAGTAATCTACGCGCTTGCTTGCTGGCGACGCCTCATGTTGGGTGACCGTGAGCGGGAAGAAACGCATAAACGTCCAGGCGTGAGCCCGAGCGCGTGCTGCTCGCCGCGGCTCAAATGCAGCGTTACGCCGACACGCTGCCCGCAGACGAATAAGTGTTCGATAGATGTCACCCCGGCGACTTAGACTCCGCAACGTGTCCAATAAGAGCCGCCGGGGAACGAGTCGTCCTCGTCGCCAGCAGAGAAGGGGCGCCCGTCAGGGTGGGCCAACGCCCGCACGACCGCGACCACCCATGCCGGGGATATCTGGCGGCGGCGTCGACATGTCTCAGCTGATGCAGCAGTACGCGGGAGCAGGGACGCCCGGTACGGGTGGCGACGTGATTTCCCAGCTGATGCAATTCTTTGGCAAACAGCCGCAGCTGATCGTCTGCGGACAGTTCGGGTTGAAGCCACTTACAGACGACCAGCGGCGCGAATTGCTCGCCGGCGTCAACCTCCTCGACGCACTCGAAGCCGTCGCTCGCGTACAGGGGCAGTGGGACGTGGCGTACACCACCACCCAGCGCGTAGACCTCGTTGAGGGCGATTTCCTCGCGGGCGGCGGCACTGGGGGAGTGTGCGAGAGGGTCCTCAACCGCATCGTCATCTACGGCGATCACCTCATCTCGCCGCGTGCGACAGCCCAGCTGCAGCGGGAGATTATCGAGTACGCCGCAGCGGATAGCGCCGCGCCGGTGATCGACCGCAACACGTTGGCGCACATGCTGCTGTCGATCACATCCGAGCAGAACATGGATTCAGAGTTCGCGGGCGATGTGCCCACCGCCGCCGAAGTCGCGAAGCTCCAGCGTGAGCTGCCGAAGATGGGTCTTGAGGAAACTCACGAATACGCCAAGCCTCACATCCAAAACGAAATCGCATCTTCACTCTTCAATCAGCCACTGAAGTACGAGATGGTGCTGTCGAACACCTACGACTTGTGGTTTACCGCGTGGCTATCGAGATCGAACACCAACGGGCTGGGCGCTACGCCCGCGGAGGCTTTCAAGATCGCCACCGGTGTCGAACTGCTCGATGTGATGCGTCTCGGCGCGCGGATCATCGAGCGCAGCAGGGACGCCCATCAGGTCCGGTTCACCCGCAATGAACTGCTCGCCGACGGTGCCACCGAGGGCGCGATCGACCTGCTGTTCGCCAACATGTCGAAGCCGCTGGACGATTACAAGGTCGAGTTGCAGCGCGATCGCGACAGAGGGGCGGTCGGCAATCAGCGGTACACGCTCACGCGGTTCCCGTTCCTAGCCGTCGACGACAACACGTTCGTCATGTTGCGTCATCAATGGGCGCTCGATCGGCTGTGCGGCGGGCAGCTTTACTTCGAGGCGTGGGCCAGCTTCAGCTCTGGAGGACTCAGGAATCGGTTCAAGATCGCGATGTGCGACGCGTTCGAGGTCTTCGCCGGTGGGATTCTGCACCGCATCTTCGACAAAAGTCCTCATCTGCGGGCGATCGTCGGCGAAGACGAAATGCAGGCTGCCTGGACGAAGAAGAAAGGCGAGAAGCCGTCGGTGTGCGACTGGATGCTCTTCGGCGAAGGCCACTGCATTGTGATCGATGCGACTAATCATGCGGTGAAAGAAGGTGCGGCACAAGGGTTGGCGAGCTGGGATGACTACAGCGCAGATGTCGAGGCGATCTTCACCGACACCGACCACGGCAAATTCGGGCAGCTGCTCTCGACGATCGACCTCGTCCAGAAGCACGGCGGCTGGGGCGACGAGAAGGTCGACACGACGACGATGTACGCCCCGCTTATCGTCGTGCCCGACGCCGGAGTCGTCAATGGATTGCTGACTCAATTCGACATCAATATCCGGGGCTACAAGGTGTTCGGCCATCTTCAGCCGCAGGGGTACGCCCCCGGCATCGTCCCGATATCAGACCTCCAGTTGCTTGAAGGGATGGCCGACGTCGGGCGGAAGTACGGCAACAATCCCGACATGATCGATCTGATCGCGAAATGGCGCACCGGGGCCTCCAAATACGGCCTGGCGTCTCTGCAGCTCTTCCTGCTTAGCCAACAGTTCCCACTCCTGCCCCTTAGCGACCACATTGTGACCAACAGCCGCAAGGTGATTCGGCTTCTCAAGGTATCTAGGCCAACCTCAGCAGGTCGTCGGCGCCGAGCGTGAGGTAGTCGCGCAGCTTGGCGTCGTCCCGTTATGTGGTGTGGTCGGCGCAGCTCGTAGCGGTGAAAGCTGTACTCGCCGCAGGCCTTCAACTGTGCGACGCACTCGCGCGACCACAATCGCGGCGATCACGGCCGCCCTGTCTACGCGGCCGGCTTCCCGGACACGGGTTATTCGCTCTGCGGTCGTCGTTGGCCTGACGAGCCCAAGTCGACTTTACCTGCAAAGTTCCAGACGCACGGAGGTGTCGGGGGCTCACTCCACGCGAGCGCGAGGACTTTCTGGATGGTTTTGGATCGGTCAGTCAGGCAAACTGCGCTGGGGTGCCAACGCAGTTCGTGGCCGGGGCCAGCCGCTAGCGGCCCGAACGCGAATCCGAAGGTGACGATACCCATATCTGCGGTTCCGAACGTCACACCGCCGTCTTCAGCTGGTTGAAGGCTCACGGCGATTTCAGCGACCGCATGAACGGACTCGTCCGTACGACCGATGACATGGCAGCCCCAGCCCTGGGGTAGCGCGCCGTCGCGGAAAAGGTAGTCCGCGAGCATGTGGAGGTCGACGTCGCGTCGAAGCCGCGATACGGGTTGTCCTCGCGAGGTGATCATTTTTGCAGCGGTGACCCCCCACAGCATTTTAAGGAGCCACCTTTCCAACTCTTCGCCGCTGGCCAGGAAGAACTCGCTGCCGTGCCGATCAGCCGCAGCGTTGAGGTCCTGCTGGTAACGCCGCAATGCCGCAAAGGTGGCGCCAGCAGTCGCGTCGAGTCGCCACAAAGCATGATTGTGCCGCTCGCACAGAACCTTGTTGGCAACCGAACGTGGGTACAGCGCAATCTCTCGGTCCGGTGCCCAGCTGAGTCCCAAAAGACGGATGCGGTCATTGTCCGAAGCCTCCCGCAGTACTACTTCGGACAACCAATGCTCGTCACTGAGGGGCGGCTGGCAGTCGCTGGTGAAGGCGGCATAGCACCCGGGCACAGAAACCCCCGTGCGCGAATCCGTTAGCAGCGGTTCGAACTTCGGCAACACCCAGCCACCGGCGGCGATGTCGGCATGGCACGCCGTGGGGGCCAATCCCGAGCCGCATGGGCACGGCTCGTTGGGGCCGGGGCCTACATTTGGCGGGTATGGCTGAAAAGATACCGGAGTCTGTGGGGCGAATGGCATGACGGGCATCAATTCAGTATCCAATGGCGCGACGCAGTTCAACCACGGCAATTCAGCAAGCCGGATCGCCGGCACTGTCGTCTGGCAGGGACCCCGGCTGAGTCCCCCGGCGGGGGAGTGGCGCCACCGAGCGACCCGGCACCAAGGGCCCCGCAGCGGAGTTCACGTACCTTGGCGCGTCGACCGGGTGATCCATCTTATGAATCACCTAAGCTTCTGGACTGCGACATAGTTCGCGCCTAATACGGATGTGCTGCAGTATGTTACGAGACCGAGCCGACGGTCAGGGATAACTGTTGCGACGGAACACCCTGTAACACAACGCAATACCGAATACGGCGAGGTTTACCCGTAAAGTCCCATATTCGTTTCCGGCGTATTCGGTTGTGCTGGGCGAGGCGGCGGGGTAGGGGAGTGCATCTGGGCGGTACTGAGCCGTGGCTATGGTATGGCCGCTGCGGTGGGGTCCAGCGCTGACCACCGTGGGGAGCCGTGCTGTTTGCCAGCCGCCGGGCCAGCGCACGCCCCAGATCAAGTGCCGGCGGGTGGCCCGGGCCGGCCTTGACTGCTCATTTCAGCTATGGCAATCTGAACGCTG
>NZ_JBKQQD010000478.1:0-2585 GCF_052144515.1 Mycobacterium sp.
CATCGGCACGCCCGACGACGCGATCGCGCACATCGAAGACCTGCTCGAACGGTCCGGCGGCTTCGGGACGCTGTTGATGCTCGGCCACGACTGGGCGACCCCCGAGGCGACCTACCATTGCTATGACCTGATGGCCCGCAAGGTCATTCCCCACTTCAAGGGACAGCTCCAAGCTTCACGATCGTCGCATGACTGGGCCAAGGGCAGGCGTGACCAGCTGATCGGCCGCGCCGGTGAGGCCGTGGTGAAAGCCATCACAGAACATGTGGCGGAACAATCGAGCGGAGCCAACTGATGCGCGCCGCGGTGTTGCGCGACGGCCGCATGGTGTACCGGGATGACGTGCCCGAGCCGGTGCCCGGACCGGGCCAGGTGCTGGTCGATGTGCGCGCGTGTGGAATCTGTGGTTCTGACCTGCATTTCGCCGCCCACGGTGACGAGGTGGTGGCGATGACCGCTCAGGTGGCCCCCGATACCGGGGGCACTGGCATCGATCTGGGCCACGATGTCTTCATGGGGCACGAGTTCAGCGCCGAAGTGCTCGAGGCCGGCCCCGACACGGAGACCCATCCGCCCGGAACCCCGGTTACGTCGATTCCGGTGCTGCTGTCCGCCAACGGCGTAGAGCCGATCGTCTACAGCAACAGCACCATTGGCGGCTACGCCGAGCGGATGCTGCTCTCGGCGCTGCTGCTGCTGCCCATCCCCAATGGCCTCGATTTCAGACATGCCGCGCTGACCGAACCCATGGCGGTCGGGTTGCACGCCGTCAACAAGTCAGACATTCAGCGAGGCGAGACGGCCCTGGTGCTCGGGTGCGGCCCGATCGGCATCGCGATCATCGCGGCCCTTCGAGCGAGAGGCGTCGAAACCATTGTTGCAGCCGACTTCTCACCGAAACGTCGGGAACTGGCCACCGCGATGGGCGCCCACCGGACGTTGGATGCTGCGCACGGTTCACCATTCGACACTGTGAAACCCGCGGTCGTGTTCGAGGCGGTCGGTGTGCCGGGCATCATCGACGACGTGCTGTTGCGGGCCCGGCCGGGCACCCGTTTGGTGGTCGCCGGGGTATGCATGCAGCCCGACACAGTGCACCCGTTCTACGCCATTGCCAAAGAGATCAACGTGCAATTCGTATTGGCCTACACCCCCGACGAGTTCGTCGATTCGCTGCGCGCGCTGGCCGAGGGCGACATCGACGTCGCCCCGCTGATCACCGGCGAGGTCGGACTGGACGGGGTCGGCAAGGCGTTCGACGACCTCACCGACCCCGAGCGGCACTGCAAAATTCTCGTGACGCCCTAGGCCCGGTTGGATCCGACGGCGGTGTCGGTGTTGGCCATGTTTACCCCGGCGGTTTGCACTTTCTGCCCGTGCGCATTGGCCTGCTCGTAGATCACCTGGAAGTTTCGGCCCAGCTCGGTGATGAAATGTTTACTGGCCGTCGATAGAACCTCGAAACCGGCAGACCCGCTGTCTCTCTTAGGGCTTCGAGGTCGATGAAGGGGACCTGATCGGCTAGTGCCGCTCCACGCCGCCAGATCCGCAGCTGCACCGTGGCTTCGACCAGCGCCAGTTTGAGTTGCTCGTTTTCCAGCTGCAGCCGGCGTTGCTCGGGGGTTCCCTGCTACCAGCCATCTCGCCGGCCAATACTCACAACACGACCCGCCGCTTGTCGTCCGGTGCGATCTTCGTTCGCCGCGACCTGGTCACAACATCCACCCAACCCCTGCAACCGTGCCGCACTGTGGGCAACGCGCCCTGCCAAAAGGTTTCAGGCAGTGGACACTGGCCCCCGCCGCCCTGGTGGCGGTGGTCGAGTCCACGCCGCAGTCCATTCCGTGGCCCAACCGCTGCCGATTACCGACAGTGAACGTGAGAACGTGATGCTGGGTGCGGCCGGTTTATCCAACCGTCAGATCGCCGAAAGGCTTTCTGGCTCAGTGCGAACGGTGGAAGGACACGTTTATCGCATCTTCGCAAAGCTCGGCATCGAGCACCGCGAGCAGCTCATCCACTTAGTGAGTGGCGCTCTCTCCGGGATGTAACTCAACGTCGGCAACCAACCCGGTTTCAAGCGCGTCGAACTCGTCGGCCGCGGCCAGCAGATCCGCGGCGACTTCCCGGGTGGTGCCGCGTCGACCTTGGCGAAGGCGACGACACGGACAAGATGACCTGCTTAGCAACCATACCGTCCGCGATTTCCGATCCTGCAATTACGCCAGGATGATTTGCGCCAGAGCAGTGGTCTACGCATACGGCGCACGCTCAAAAACCCTGCAAAAGGCATGATCTAGGGAACGCGTGTCACATGTCCGGGTAACCAGGTGTTGCCCGGAAAATCGAAATCTGGCACTAACCGTGGGCGGACTCAGTAGCGTCTGCAAAAAGATCTGGCGGTGGAGGTTCGACGTCCGGTGGAAACGGGAAGCGGGTCGCGGTGGCCGATAGTGTGCCGCGACGACGAGCTGCGTCAAGCGTTGGCAGCACTCGACGGCGGCGCGGAGTTCCATGGCGTGGCGTTGGTCGGCGATAGCGGGGTCGGCAAATCGACACTGGCTCGCGCACTTGCCGACACACTC
>NZ_JBKQQD010000479.1:0-3446 GCF_052144515.1 Mycobacterium sp.
GCCCTCGATGCTACAGAGAAATGAACTAGCCATGCCAACTGACCGAGCCATGAGTGACCAAAGGCGCACCGGGTGGCTCGCCACCCTCCACCACCGCCTGAGTTGGGTTGCCGACCGGCCTGGGTCGGGCGTGGTGCATCAGCTCACGGCCTGTCTCGTCAAAATGGCGGACCAGCGCACGGCGAATAGCGCCGCCTATGCCGATGCACTCGCGTGCAATGCCAGCAGTTCCACCACCACGATGAATACAGATCACGATGGTGAAGTGACATGACGATGGGCCGGTTCAGTCTGCTCGGCGGCTTGCGGGGGAAGGACAGGCGGGGCACATCCGCCCTGGAGTTCGCCATTATCGCTCCGGTGCTGTTCCTTGTCGTGTTTGGAGAGGCCGAGTTCGTGATAGTCCTGAGCGAATACTTCACGCTGGCGAATGCCGTCGGCTCCGGTGCAATGCAGTTCGCATTCAGCGCCGGAGTGGACGCGACGCCCTATACCGACGCGGTGAGCGCGATCACGACAGCGGCGCCGACCCTGACGCCGCTGACGATTACCTTGTCGGTCAATGGGACGCCATGCACGACCGACGTTGCATGCGCGCCGGCGCTGTCGGCCGGCACCGGGTACGTGACGGCGAAGGCAACATATCCGTGTGCGTCGTCGCAAGTCGTCTATGATTTGATGCCTGGCTGCACCCTGATGGCCCAACAGACGGAGCGCGTGCAATGAACCGGGACACAGAGTCCTGTTTTCGCCGAGTGCTCAGGGACAAAAGCAGCTCCGTTGCCATACTGGCGGCGGTCGGGATGACTGCCCTGCTCGGCTTCGCCTCGATATCGGTTGACGTAGGCTATGTGTTATGGGCCAAGAACGCGCTCCAGGAGTCAACCACTGCGGCGGCGTTGGCAGGAGCGAAGGACATCGGTGTCGGCGGGACGCCGATCGCCACAGCGACTTCGTACAGTTCCGTGACGAGTTCGCCTCCGAACATGAACAACATCCCTGGTGTCACCACCGTGATGGCGGCGGGATACCCGGCGCTGCAGTGTTTCAAGATCGGACCTGCATGCACCACCAACCAGACGCCTGCAACGCTCGCGAACGGCATCCAGGTGGAGCAGACGGCGACCATCCCGCAGTTTTTCGCGAAGATTCTGGGATTCTCTTCGGTGAATATGACGGCAAGCGAGGCTGCGCTCGCGGCGGGCCAGGCGCCGCCGCCGCTCAACGTGATTTTCATCGTCGATGCGACTGCATCGATGGGCGACGCCGACGCCACCTGCGGCAGTACGAAAATCCAGTGTGCGGTAGAAGGCTTTGAGGCACTGCTGGGCGAGCTTTGGCCCTGCGCATCCAACCTGACCAGTTGCGGCGCGGTGGTAAATCACAACGTCACGAAACCGGTGGACGAGGCAGGATTGCTGCAGTTTCCAGGGTTGCAAAGCGCCCCGCCGGCGAGCTTTAATTGTGCCAGCCTGTCAACGACGGCGTACGCGGGGATCAACGGCAAAACCAACGCCACGACCGCGGACACATCGAGCACGCTGCATTTCGCAGCGACGCCGGCCTTCAACACCGGATTGCAGGCATTGGTGACCGACGAGACGCACCCGTCGTACATCCAGACCGGTACCACCATCACGTCGACGACCGCCACGACGGCGGTAATGAGCACGACACCGACATCGAAAGACACCATCGCGAATGGCGACTCCATTGGTGTTTGGCCGCCGATCTACCAGGTCGTCCCTTTGTCGAGCGATTACCGGACGTCCGACACGGCGACCACTCTTAACGCGAGTTCCAGCCTGATAACTTGCTTAAAGTCTATCGCAGCGCCAGGCGGGTACGGCACCTTCTACGCCGATGCGATCAACGTGGCCCAGAGCAACCTGACAGCCAGCGCCCGGTCGGGCGCGAGGAACGTGATCATCCTTATGAGCGACGGGGAAGCGAATGCTACGTCCGCCAATATGGTGGAGCAAGGAACGACAACAACGGCCAGCAACGAGTGCAAAGCGGCGATCACGGCGGCGCAACACGCGGCGAGTGCGGGCACCTGGGTGTACACGATCTCCTATGGCACGGCGTCGTCCGGCGGTTGCACCACAGACTCGGGATCTTACGCCAACGCGTGCTACGTGATGAGCCAAATCGCCAATGTTCCGGGGGCCAAGGCAGGTACCTATGTCAACGATCCGACGAAGTTCTACGCCGACGACGCGGACGGCTGCTCATCGAGCGCTCACCCGAGCATCACCGCCCTGAACTCGATATTCCTGAACATCGAGTATTCCCTGACAACCCCGCGGCTGATCCCCAACGCCTGCCTCGCAAACCCGCCACCGGGATGGTGCTAGCAGAGACCGCGGGAGCTCAGGGCATTCGCACTGCTACCGGCGAACCGCGGCATCGTCGCCAACAGCGATGACGCTGCCCGGGCAGGTGCGACGGTGACCGTGAGCGCCGGCGCCTACAGTTCCGCCAACACCACGAACTACGTCGTGAGCCTGGCGTCCTCGCGCGGCGGCGTCATCGCCTCGGGGATGGTCTCACTTAGCAACACGGCGACCTGTGGCGGAGTCGGCGGCGTTTCGCAGGTCTCCATCAACTACGATTTCGTCACCGTCGCGCCGGTTCTGCTGACGGCGATGGTCAACGGTTTCACTGTTCCCGCATCCGCCTGTTTCCCGAACTACAGTTGAACCGCCGCCTGCCGGCAGCGCACCCGGAGGCTCGGGGATCGTGCCAGAGCCTGTCCGCCACAGGCGTTCGGTCTGCAACGCGGAGCGCAAGGTGGCCAAAACAGTCCGGTGGCATGCCTTGGGCGATCTGCTCGTAGCGCCAATACCAACCGGCCGAAAGATTGACGGATGGGGGCGGACCGTGCCGTACGTCAATCTTTCGGACGGCTGATGTAACAAGTTGTTAACCTTTTTGGCGCATGATGCCCCCGGCTTCGATGCATGCAATGAAGACGCTTCAGCCGCCACGTTGGTTACTCTCCCGATCGCGCTGCGCGCGCAGCGGGTCGGGGAACCCAGCCCATCAGATGCCTGCCCGACAGGCACGGTGAGCCCGTTTCTGGTGGGGATGCGGTGCCACATCACCTGCTCGACAGGTGGTATGGGCGCATCCCCCAGGCGGTCTCAAGGGGAACGACGCAAACCGTCCGCGCATGCGCGCTCCAAAGCCCCAACCAATTCGTGAGCAGCAAAATCGAACGCCTCGATCAGTCGGATATAGTCATCCTCGGTCAGGTCGAGCGCACGTGCCTTGCCATATTCCCTCGCGAGATGCTCGGCCTTCATCCAAGTGGCCGATTGCCCTCTGCTGCCCAGTCCGGCGAACCATACCGTCCAGCCGTCGATGATAATCCCATGGACCGGGAAGGACCATCCGCCCGGCCGATCTGATCCGGATTTGGGGGATGATTTGAAAGGATAGTG
>NZ_JBKQQD010000480.1:0-25374 GCF_052144515.1 Mycobacterium sp.
GTTGGCGCCGCGGCTAAGTCATACCGCGGCCGCCCAACGCGGCGGCCTGGTCGGTGACGGACACGTAAAGGTGATTCGCAACTTCTGTGCCCACCTGCCTGCCGAGGTGGACCTGGGTACCCGGGAGGCCGCCGAGGCCGACCTGGCCGGTAAGGCCGGCGGGTATCGCCCCGATGAGTTGGCCAAATACGCCCAACGGATCATGGACTGGCTGCACCCCGATGGGGAATTCAGCGACGCGGAGCGGGCGCGCAAGCGCGGCATCATGCTGGGCAAGCAGGAATTCGACGGGATGTCGCGCATCAGCGGCCTGGTCACCCCAGAGCTGCGGGCCGCCATTGAGGCGATGCTGGCCAAACTGGCCGCCCCCGGTGCGTGCAACCCCGACGACGAAACACCGGTGGTCGATGCGACACCCGATCAGGATGCGGTGCGCCGCGATCACCGAGGCGAAGCCCAGCGCAACCATGACGGGTTCCTCGCCGGATTGCGCGGCCTGTTCACCTCGGGCGAGCTGGGTCAACACAACGGCCTACCCGTGTCCATCGTGGTGACCACAACGTTGAAGGACCTGGAGGCCGCCACCGGCAAGGGACTGACGGGTGGGGGCACCCTGGTGCCGATGTCGGATGTGATCCGCTGGGCCAGCCACGCCCACCACTACTTGGCCATCTTCGACAATGGCAAGCCTCTGGCCTTGTATCACACCAAGCGGCTGGCCTCCCCCGCGCAGCGAATCATGCTCTACGCCAAGGACCGTGGCTGCACCAAGCCCGGCTGCGACGCGCCCGCCTACCACAGCCAGGTCCACCACGTCCAAGGCTGGACCAGGACCTACCGCACCCACATCAACGAACTGACCCTGGCCTGCGGACCCGACAACAGACTCGTCGAACAAGGCGGATTCACCACCCGCAAAAACGCCCACGGCGACACCGAATGGATACCACCGGCGCACCTAGATCACGGCCAACCCAGAACGAATACGTTCCATCACCCCGAGAAACTTCTGGCACCCGACGACGACGAACCCGTTTGACGGCGCCTCACCCCATAGAACCGACAGGTCGCGCCGCGTTAGCCCTCAGGTTCCAGCAACACGGCGGTATCGAAACAACTGTGGTTGCCGGTGTGACACGCCGCGCCTACCTGGTCGACCGTCAACAGCACCGTGTCGCCGTCGCAGTCGATGCGCACCGAGTGGACGTGCTGAGTGTGGCCCGAGGTCGCGCCCTTGATCCATTGTTCGCCGCGGGAACGTGAAAAATATGTCGCCTCACGGGTTTCCAGCGTGCGCGCCAGTGCCTCGTCGTCCATCCAGGCGACCATCAACACGTCGCCGCTGCCCCGTTCCTGGACGACGGCGGTGAACAATCCTTCGGCGTTGCGTTTCAGCCGCGCCGCGATAGCCGGGTCGAGTGTCATCGCACGGTGATCCCTGCTGCGGCCATCGCGTCCTTCACCTGCCCGATCGTCAACTCCCGGAAGTGAAAGACGCTGGCCGCCAACACCGCATCGGCACCGGCGGCGACCGCGGGTGCGAAGTGTTCGACCGCCCCGGCGCCGCCGCTGGCGATGACCGGCACCGTGACCGCGGCGCGCACCGCCCGCAACATGGGGAGGTCGAACCCGGCTTTGGTGCCGTCGGCGTCCATCGAGTTGAGCAGGATCTCCCCCACGCCGAGTTCGGCGCCGCGGGCCGCCCACTCGACCGCGTCGATGCCGGTGCCACGACGACCGCCGTGTGTGGTGACCTCCCAGCCCGACGGTGTGGGCGCCGATCCGGCCGGCACCGTGCGGGCGTCGACGGACAGCACGATGCACTGCGAGCCGAATTGGGTTGCCATTTCTGCCAGCAGGTCGGGACGGGCGATGGCGGCGGTGTTGACCGAGACCTTGTCGGCTCCCGCGCGCAGCAATACGTCGACGTCGGCCACCGTGCGCACCCCGCCACCCACGGTCAGCGGGATGAACACCTGCTCGGCGGTGCGCCGCACGACCTCCAGCATGGTCGCCCGTCCCGACGAGGACGCGGTCACGTCGAGGAAGGTGAGCTCGTCGGCGCCTTCGGCGTCGTAGGCGGCGGCAAGTTCCACGGGATCACCGGCGTCGCGGAGGTTCTCGAAATTGACTCCCTTGACCACCCGCCCGTCGTCGACATCCAGGCAGGGGATCACCCGAACCGCGAGGCTGGTACCTGCGTACATTCAGTAGTCCTCCGGTTCGCCTGTGCTGCGCAGAATTTCGAGGATCTCGGCGTGCACGCCGGGTGCCGCAGCCAGCACGGACCGCGACGCGGGGGTCCACGGTTGGCCGGCCAGAGTGGTCACGATCCCGCCCGCGGCTCGTACCAGCGCGACCCCGGCGGCGTGGTCCCATATGTGGCCGCCGAAACTTATTGCTCCCCCCAGGATTCCGTCGGCGACATACACGAGGTCGATGCCGGTGGAACCGTGCATGCGCAACCGCGACGACACCCGGCTGAGGTTTTCCAGCACCGCCAGCCGATAGCGTCCCGGGAACCGGCCCCGCGAATCCGCACTGAACGTTCCGACGCCGACGAGCGCATCGGCGAGCTTGGCGGGAGCCAATGACGCCTGAGGTACGCCGTTTTTCATCAGCGGACCACCCGCCACCGCGGTGTAACGATCGCCGGTGAACGGCAACCACGTCAATCCGGCCACCGGATCGCCATCGTGCAGCAGGGCTAACAGAATCGAGGCCATCGGCGATCCGGCGGCGTAGTTGAACGTGCCGTCGATGGGGTCCAGCACCCACACCCACGGGGAGTCGACGGCCGGGCCGCCGAACTCCTCACCGTGCACCTCGATTCCGGTGGCTGCCACCAGCGCGGCGACGACCTGTCGCTCGATCGCAAGGTCGACTTCGGTGGCGAAGTCGTCGCCCTTCTTGGGCACCGCCGAGTCGGCGCGGTGGCCGGCCAGGAACGGCACGGTCGCAGCGTCGAGGATCGCCGACGCCTCTTCAACGAGGGGGGCGACCAATGCGTCCAGATCCATTGGGGTTACTCCCGCACCGCGGCCAGCGCCTGCGGCAGGGTGAATCGTCCGGCGTAGAGGGCCTTGCCCACGATGGCGGCCTCGACGCCGCGCTCGGTCAGAGTGGCTAGATTTGCCAAGGCGCGCAGGTCGTCCAGGCTGGACACGCCGCCCGACGCGATCACCGGGGCTTCGGTGCGATCGGCGACCCGGGCCAGCAGGTCCAGATTCGGGCCGCCCAGCGTGCCATCTTTGGTGACATCGGTGACGACGAACCGCGAACATCCTTCGCTGTCAAGGCGTTCCAGCACGTCCCACAGATCACCGCCGTCGGTCTCCCAGCCACGGCCGCGCAACCTGTGCTGACCCTCCACGATTTGCACGTCCAGGCCGACGGCGACCTTGTCCCCGTGCTCGGCGATCGCCCGCGCGCACCACTGCGGGTTCTCCAGGGCGGCGGTCCCCAGGTTGACTCGCGCGCAGCCGGTGGCCAGCGCCGCGGCCAGCGAATCGTCGTCGCGGATACCGCCCGACATTTCGACCTGCACGTCGAGCTTGCCCACCACCTCGGCGAGCAGTTCGCGATTGGAGCCGCGGCCGAACGCGGCGTCCAGGTCGACCAGGTGGATCCACTCGGCACCATCGCGCTGCCAGCCCAGCGCGGCGTCCAGCGCCGAGCCGTACTCGGTTTCGCTGCCGGCCTTGCCCTGCACCAGGCGCACAGCGCGACCCTCGACCACGTCGACGGCGGGTAACAAGATCAGCGGCATCTTTACAGTCCCTCGACCCAGTTGCTCAGCACGGCGGCACCGGCATCCCCACTCTTTTCCGGGTGGAACTGGGTGGCGGAAAGCGGGCCGTCCTCGACAGCGGCCAGAAACGGCACCTGGTGGGTGGCCCACGTCAGCAGTGCCTCCGACGAGCCTTCCCAGCGCTGCGCGGCATACGAATGCACGAAATAGAACCGGGCAGTGCCTTGTTCGAAGGCGTCCAGCCCTTTGAACAGCGCACTGCCGGGGGCCGCGTTCACCACGTTCCAACCCATGTGCGGAATCACCGGGGCGTCCAGCCGGGTGACGGCGCCCGGCCACTGCCCGCAACCTGTCGTCTCTACCCCGAACTCCACCCCACGGGCGAACAGGATCTGCATGCCGACACAGACGCCCAGCACCGGACGCCCGGCGGCAACGCGGTCGGCGATGATCCGCTCACCCGCGATTTTCCGCAGGCCCGTCATGCACGCCTCGAAAGCACCGACGCCGGGCACCACCAGCCCGTCGGCTGCTGCGGCGGCGCCCGCGTCGGCGGTCACCTCAACTGCGGCGCCGACCCGCTGCAGCGCGCGTTGCGCCGAACGTAGGTTACCCGAGCCGTAGTCGAGCACTACCACCGATTTCGCTGTCACAGAATACCTTTGGTGGACGGCACGCCTGACATCCGGGGGTCGGGCTCGACGGCCTGGCGCAACGCGCGGGCGACGGCCTTGTACTGCGCCTCGGTGATGTGGTGCGGGTCGCGCCCGTACAGCACCCGGACATGCAGCGCGATGCGGGCGTTGTTGGCCAGCGTTTCGAACACGTGCCGGTTGATGACGGTGTGGTAGGGCACCGAGCTGCCGGCGATGGTGGTGTGCTGCAGGTGATCCGGCTCGCCGGTGTGCACGCAGTAGGGCCGACCGGACACGTCGACGGCAGCGTGGGCCAGCGTCTCGTCCATCGGGATGAACGCGTCACCGAACCGGCGGATGCCCTTCTTGTCACCCAGCGCCTGCCCGAGTGCGGTGCCCAGGACGATCGCGGTGTCCTCGATGGTGTGGTGTCCTTCGATCTCGACATCACCCTTGGTGCGCACGGTCAGGTCGAAGCTGGCGTGAGTGCCCAGGGCGGTCAGCATGTGGTCGTAGAACGGAACGCCGGTATCGACGTGGACCTGCCCGGTGCCGTCGAGGTCGAGCTCGATGACGATGTCGGATTCCTTGGTGCGGCGCTCAATACGCGCGCGACGTGTCGCGATGCGTGGTTCGGTGGCTGTCATGGTGCTCCTACGTTGACGGGGGCCAATTCGGTGGCAGCGATCCGGGTGCTTACCCGGAGGAAGGCGTCGTTCTCGTCGGCCAGACCCGTGGTGGCGCGCAGAAAGCCGGGTATGCCGACGTCGCGGATCAGCACGCCGTCGTCCAAATAGTGCTGCCATGCCGACGGCGCGTCGGCGAATTGCCCGAACAGCACGAAGTTTGCGTCGCTGGGGATAACCCGAAAACCCATGCCGCTCAACGCTGTCATCACCCGTTCGCGTTCGGCGATCAGGGTCGCCACACTGCCCAGGGTGTCGTCGGCGTGCCGCAGCGCGGCCCGGGCCGCGGCTTGGGTCACCGACGAAAGGTGATACGGCAACCGCACCAGCAGCATCGCGTCGATCAGCGCCGGTGTGGCGATCAAGTAGCCGAGCCTGCCGCCGGCGAAGGCGAACGCCTTACTCATGGTGCGGGTGACGACCAGTCTGGTCGGATACTCCTCGACCAGCGCCACCGCGCTGGGCTGCGAGGAGAACTCACCATAGGCTTCGTCGACGATCAAGATCCCCGGCACCACGTCGAGCAGCCTGCGCAGGTCCGGCAGCGAAACACTTTGCCCCGAAGGGTTGTTGGGGCTGGCGATGAACACCACGTCGGGTTTGCGGTCGGCGACGGCGGCGATCGCGGCGTCGACATCGAGGCTGAAGTCGTCGGCGCGGGCGGCCTCGAGCCAGTCGGTGCGGGTGCTGTCGGAGATGATCGGGTGCATCGAGTAGGACGGGACGAACCCGATCGCGCTGCGCCCCGGCCCGCCGAAAGCCTGCAGCAGCTGCTGCAGGATCTCGTTGGAACCATTGGCGGCCCAGAGGTTTTCGACGCCAAGCTGAGTGCCGGTCTGCGCGGTAAGGTAGGCGGCCAGGTCGCGGCGCAGCGCCACCGCATCGCGGTCGGGGTAGCGGTGCAGGTCTACCGCCGCCTCGCGCACCGATCGCACCACGTCGTCGACCAGTGCCTTGGTCGGCGGGTGCGGGTTCTCGTTGGTGTTCAGCCGCACGGGGACCGCCAATTGTGGTGCGCCGTAGGGCGATTTGCCGCGCAGGTCATCGCGCAGCGGCAGGTCGTCCAGGGTGGGCTGCTCGGGCCTCATTGCTCGAACCTCCGCCGTACCGCCTCGCCGTGCGCAGGCAGGTCTTCCGCTTTGGCCAGCGTGACCACGTGCCCGGAGACGTCCTTGAGGGCCGCCTCGGTGTAGTCGACGACGTGGATGCCGCGCAGGAAGGTTTGCACCGACAGGCCGCTGGAATGCCGGGCGGTGCCCGAGGTCGGCAGCACGTGGTTGGATCCGGCGCAGTAGTCGCCGAGACTGACCGGCGAGTACGGTCCGACGAAAACGGCTCCGGCCGAACGTATCCGGCCGGCCACCCGCGGTGCGTCGGCGGTCTGTATCTCGAGATGTTCTGCGGCGTAAGCGTTCACGACTGCAACGCCGGCGTCTACGTCGTCGACCAGGATGATCGCCGATTGGCGTCCACCCAACGCCGTCGTCACCCGCTCGCGGTGCTTGGTGGCCTGCAGTTGGGCGGCCACTTCGGCGTCGGTGGCGTCGGCTAGCTCCAGGCTCGGGGTCACCAGCACGCTGCCGGCCATCTCGTCATGCTCGGCTTGGCTGATCAGGTCGGCGGCCACGTGCGCGGGATCGGCGGTGTGGTCGGCGAGGATGGCGATCTCGGTGGGACCGGCTTCGGCGTCGATGCCGACCTGCGAGCGGCACAGCCGCTTGGCGGCAGTGACGTAGATGTTGCCTGGTCCGGTGATCATGTCGACGGGCGCCAGCTCGGCGCCTTCGCCCGGCGACGATGCGGACCGTGCACGGTCCGAGGTGGGGGCACCTCCCGCTTGCGGGGGAAAGCCGGGCCATTCGGCACCCGTGTCGGTGCCACCGTAGGCCAGCAACGCCACCGCTTGCGCCCCGCCCACGGCCCACACCTCGTCGACGCCGAGCAGCCGGGCGGCGGCCAGGATCGTCGGGTGCGGCAAGCCTTGAAATGCAGCCTGCGGCGGGCTGGCCACCACCAGCGAGTCGACACCGGCGGTCTGTGCCGGCACGACGTTCATCACCACGCTGGACGGGTACACGGCGTTGCCGCCGGGCACATACAGGCCGACCCGCTCGACGGGGACCCACCGTTCGGTTACCGTGGCGCCCGGGCCAAGCACGGTGGTGACGTCGGTGCGGCGCTGGTCGGCGTGCACGGCGCGGGTGCGTTCGATCATCACCTGCAGTGCGTAGCGGACGTCGGGATCCAGGCCGGCCAGGGCGGCGTCCAGCGCGGCATCCGGCACCCGGACGGCCGGCGGGCGGACGCCGTCAAACGACGCTCCGTATTCCAGCGCCGCCTCGGCCCCGCGCCCGGCGACGGCCTGCACGATCGGCCGCACCTGCGGCAAGACGGTCTCCACGTCAGCGCCACCGCGCGGCAACGCGGCCCGCAGACGGGCGGGCGTCAACGCCGCGCCCCGTAAGTCGATGCGGGCCATCAGGGCTGGCGAACTGGTCACGTAGACCATTGTCCCAGAGCAACTCAACTGGATATTCGACCGGTACAGTGCGGTTCATGTCCAAAAAGGATCATCCGAACAATGCCCCGGGCGTCCCGATGGTCTTTCCGGTCTGGTTTGAGAACCTTCAGGTCAAATACCTCAACCAGGCGCTCAAACCGATCGCGCGCTATCTGCCCGGAACCGGGACCATCGAGCATCGCGGTCGTAAGTCCGGCAAGCCGTACGAGACCATCGTGACGGCCTACCGCAAGGGAAACGTGCTGGCGATCGCGCTGGCCCACGGGAAGACCGACTGGGTGAAGAACGTGCTGGCCGCGGGCCAGGCGGACCTGCGTTTCGCGCGCCACGAGGTGCACATCACCAACCCCCGGATACTGCCGGCCGGCTACGACGGCCCGGACGTTCAAGGGCTGCCGTGGCTGGCGCGGGTGCAGCTGGGGCGGATGGCGGTGCTGGTCAGCGATATCGCCTGACGGGGCCGCTCGGCTAGCGCGGCTGGACGTGTCTCGCCGGTACCCACCAAACACGGTCACCCTCTGGCGTCGCCGCCGGCCCGCGAGTTCGGCGATGGCAACGGCCGAGACGGCATCTCCGATCACTGGTGGTCGGCTGCGGGGACGTTGATCACCAGGTCCGCGTCCCATGCCCGCCCGAGAAGACCGGTCACATCAATATGCAACGCCGCTTCGAATTCGGGGCTGCGAATCAGGTCGTTGACGTACCTGAGTACCTGGTCGGCGACGATGTCGTCGATCCGTCCCAACCGCCCGACGACGCGGGCCGAAAGGCCGATCCCCTCGACTGCCGTCGTGATGTTGTGCTCCTGGACGTCCTCGACACGGACGACGACGTCGCATGGCTGCTCGATCTGCAACCGGATGCGGGTCTGCACCTGCACCGGGCCGTGGAACCTCGCGATTCCGCCGGCCACCTCGACCAGGACCGACAGGTCGATGGGGATGATCACGATCTGGTGCCAGCCCGCGTCGTCGCACACCTCAGCACGCACCGCACCCGGTACCCCGACGGCGTTCGCCGACGCCGCCTCGCAAGGTCCGGCGGAGATGGGTCCAATTCTGATTTCGTCGCCAACAAGTCGCGCGACAACTTCACTGACCCGCTGTGGGGGCGCCGCAGCAGCCAGCGCCCGACGTACGAATTCATCGGAGGTCAAAGTGCTCATCGGCGCCGCCTCGCGGTTACCACAGCCAGATCGCGGTGCCGGCGCGTCTCGGCGTCGGTATGTCGGAACCCAGGAGTTTGGGATGTTATGCGCCGAAGGGGAGATAGACGCCACAACAAGTGTATCCGACCATGATCGGCATCCTGGGCTGCTCCCTGGTGAGTTGGTGGCGGGCGGGCAAGGATGCCATTTCGGGTGCAGAGTGCGGCGTGGACAATTCGGGGACGCCACATCAGAAGCGGTGCTCGCTTGTGGCGACGCCTCTTTCAAGCCCTACGGTTTGCGCCAGTCTCCATCAAATCCTGCCCCATCAGGTGGAAAAGGGCTGCGAGTCAACCGCGCGCGGGTGGCGGCGCTGGCCGGCCCCCGCGAGGCGCTGGTGTCCTCGTATGGTGCGCGCAACACCGGGTCACGGCGCACGTTCACCGATCCCGGGACTACGAGTAGATCGGTGCTACCCGATGATGTGTAGGGGCACACCTAAATTGTATTTTTCCGGTAAAAGACGGTCTTGCCGGTCATCGCCTGCCAAGCAGACGGGGCGTCCTCCCACGGCACTACGCGGTCAACGGCCGGCGACAGGTCCAAACCGGCGGCCAGCAGCTCGAGCACGCGTGGGATGACCACGCGCGCGTTGACGCGTCCGGTGACGAACTTCACGCCGCGGGTGTACATCGCGAGCAACGGCATCTCGACCGCGGGTTGGTAATAGATCCCGGTGTCGGTGCACACGCCATCCGGCCAGGTCGCGCGCAGGGTGGCGGCCAGCAGCTCCACGTCGGCAGAGGTGTTCACGGTGACCGGATACCTGCCCCAGGACTTGTCCGGCTTGGCCCGGTCGTGGACCGTCGCACCGAGTTTCTCGGCCGCCGCCAGCCGCTGGGGGTCGGTGTCGACGTAGTCGACGTGGGCTCCCAGCGCAGCCGCGATGGCCGCCGCGTACAGCCCGATCGACAGCCGGCCGACCACGAGGACGCGCCGATCGGCCGAATCAAGACCGGCCAGCTCCCCCTGGAACGGTCCGACCGCCCGCCAGGCGTCGGGAATGTTGTCCGACAGCGACGCGATGGCGGTGGCTTTCGCGGGGTCGATGCCGTCGGGGATCGGGATCAGCATCGCGTCGGCGTAGGGCACCAGCACCAGATCTGACATGAAGCCGCCGCCGTCCAGGCCGGCAATAGGGGCCATCCCGTATGCCGCCATCAGTGGCACCGAGCCGCATGAACCGGTCACGCCGCGGCGGCATTCAGCGCAGGTTCCGCAGCTGATCTGAAAAGGCACCACGACCCGGTCACCCGCGCGGACACCGGTCACGGCGTCGCCGACCGCGACAACCTCGGCCAGGCCCTCGTGCCCCACCGCGTACCCCGGCGGCAACGGCAAACGGCCATGACACACCGCGACGTCCAGGTCGCAACAGGCCACCGCCAGCGGCCGGACCAGCGCCTGCTCGGGCGCGGCGATCTCGGGTTCCGGTACCTCGCGCCAGGCGTATCGGCCGGCCTCTTCGAACGTCAACTGCCTCATCTCAGCATTCTTGAGTGATCATTCAAGTATTGTCAATACGTGCCCCGCCCGGATCGCAGCCGCGCAACCCTCGTCGAGAACGCCGCCACCTTGTTTCGCCGCCAGGGCTATGCGGCGACCGGACTGAACCAGATCCTCGACGAGGCCGGTGTCAAAGCGGGCTCGCTGTATCACCACTTCCCGCAGGGCAAGCAGCAGCTGGCCGCCGCGGTCGTGGACGCCGCCGGGGCCGATATCGAGCGCCTGCTGCGGCGGTTCCTCGCCACCGGTCGGCCGGTGGCCGACATCGTCGAGCAATGGATCGACCTGTTGGTGGCGGGGCTGGTCGGCGACCAGCGCGACGGGTGCCCCATCGAGCCGATCGCCACCGAGTCGGTGAACGCGAGCCCGCTGGTGCGCGAGGCCTCCGCGCGCGCGTTCACCGGCTGGTGTGCGGCGATCGAGGAGCGGCTGCGCTCCGAAGACTGGCCCGATAACGGTGCGAAAACCGTTGCGCTAGGAGTTATTTCGTTGATCGAGGGGGCGCTGATCCTGTCCCGGACCGCGGGCGATCCGGCCGCGCTGCACGCCGCCAAGCCCGCAGCGCGCGCATTGCTGCGCGGATAGACTTACATGTCGCCTACATATCCAAGCCGATGTCGAGGACGCGCACCGAGTGGGTCAGCGCCCCGACGGCCAGGTAATCCACACCCGTCGCGGCGTATGTCGCCGCGTTCTCCAGGCTGAGCCCGCCGGACGACTCGAGCAGAACGGCGGGAGCGCGGGCGTCCCGGCGCTGCACGGCCATCTGCGTCTGCCACACCGGGAAGTTGTCCAGCAGGATCAGCTCGGGCCCCTCGGCCAGCACGGCGTCGAGTTGCTCAAGCGAGTCCACCTCGACCTCGCACGGCAGATCGGGTGCGGCGTCGCGGACCGCCCGCAGCGCGTCCACCACCGATCCCGCGGCCACCACATGGTTGTCCTTGATCAACGCGGCGTCACCGAGCCCCAGCCGGTGGTTGACGCCGCCGCCGACGCGCACCGCGTACTTCTGCAGCGCACGCAGGCCGGGCAGGGTCTTGCGGGTGTCGCGAACCTTGGCCTTGGTGCCACGCGCCGCGTCAACCCAGGCCGCCGTCGTGGTGGCGATCCCAGACAGGTGGCAGATCAGGTTCAGCATGGTCCGCTCCGCGGTCAACAGGCCCCGGGTTTCCGCGTGCACCGTCAGCAGGGGCTGACCCGGCTGCAACCGGGCCCCGTCCTCGACCCGGTCGAGCACCTGGTACCCGTCGGCACCGATTACCTCGTCGAGCACCAGCAGCGCAACGTCCACCCCGGCGATCACACCGGCGTCCCGGGGCACCACCGACGCCTTGGCGACTGCTTCGGCGGGCACCGTGGCCATGGTGGTGACGTCGGGCCCGTACCGCAGATCCTCGTCCAGACCGCGCCGGATGATGTCGCGGGCCTCACTCAGTTCGCAGTCGGACAACATCAGCAAGCCACCGCCGCCAGCGATTCCACACACACTGTGTTGTGGTCGCCGGCCAACCGGACCACACTGCTGCACGCTTGATCGGGCGCGGCGTCGAAGTACTCCGCGCGGTGGTGGCAGCCCCGGCTCTCGTTCCGGGCCAGGGCCGCGGTGGTCACCACCCGAGCCGCCAGCGCCAACGCCACGTCTTCGAAATCGCGACGGCTCGCCACATCGCGAACCCGCGCGGCTGACAGCGTCTCGGACAAACGCTGCAGCCCGGCCGCGCTGCGGACCACCGAGGCGTCCCGGCTCATCGTTCGTTGCAGTTCACCGCGCTTCGGCGCCGTGTGGGCGATCGGCTCGGGCAGGGTCACGCGCGACGGGCCGGCCGCCGCGGCGTGTGCCGCCGCGGCCGTTCCGGCCCGGCCACCGACCACCAGGCCTTCCAGCAAGCTGTTGGAGGCCAGCCGGTTGGCGCCGTGCATCCCGGTGCGGGCCACCTCGCCCGCGGCGAACAGACCGGGCAGCTCGGTTTGGCCGTACACGTCGGTGACGACGCCGCCGCAGCTGTAGTGCGCGCCCGGCGTGACCGGGATGGGTTGACGGACGGGGTCGATGCCGGCGGCGCGGCAGGAGGCGGTGACGGTGGGGAACCGGGCCTCGAAGCCGTCGATGCCGCGGGCGTCGAGGTAGACGCACGGATCGCCGGTGGCCTTCATCCGCGCGTCGATGGCGGCCGCGACCACGTCGCGCGGCGCCAGGTCGCCCATCGGATGAACGCCGGCTGTGACCGAATTGCCTTGACTGTCAAGCAATATCGCACCTTCGCCGCGGATGGCCTCGGTGATCAGCGGGCGTCGGCCCCCGCCGCGACCGGCGGCAAAAAGCATCGTGGGATGGAACTGGATGAACTCGAGATCGCTGACCGGGACGCCCGCCCACAACGCCAACGCGATCCCGTCGCCGGTGGAGCCCTCGGGGTTGGTCGTCGCGCCGTAAAGGTGCCCGAGGCCGCCGGAGGCCAGGATCACCGAAGGCGCGCTGATAAGGCCCCACCCGTCCGAGTTGACCACCGCTACCCCGCTCACTCCCCCTGTTCCCAAGGTGTCGTCGTGCAGCACTCGGGTGGCCACGTGGCCGGTGCGGATGTCCAGCAGCTTGGCCGCGCCGTCGAGCGCCCGCTGCACCTCGGCGCCGGTGGCGTCGCCGCCGGCGTGCACGATGCGTCGCCGCGAGTGACCCCCTTCGCGGGTCAGCGCCCACCGGCCGGGAGCAGATTCGTCGAAACGTGCGCCGTCACCGACCAATTCGATAACCGCGCGGTAGCCGTCGGCGACAATCGAGTACACCGCGTCGGGATCGCACATCCCGGCCCCCGCGGCCAGGGTGTCAGCGACGTGGTCGTCCACCGAATCTTCGTTGTCCGGCAACACAACCGCGATGCCGCCCTGCGCGTAGTGCGTCGCGGTCACCCCGTGCCGCTGGTCCGCCTTGCTGAGCACCACGACCCTGCGTCCGGCGCGGTGGGCGGCCAGCGCGGCGGCCAAACCCGCTACGCCGGTGCCGATTACGATGACGTCGGCCGTGTCCTCCCACTCGGGAACGAACATTATTCGCCCCCGGCTGGCTGGCCGATTTCGATCATCCGCTGCACACTGCGGCGCCCAGCCGCCGCGATCTCCGGGTCGACATGCACGTCGTCGGCACCCTCGACCAGGCAGCGCAACAGGGCCGCGGGGGTGATCATCTTCATGTACTTGCAGGACGCGCGGTCGTTGACCGCGCGGAAGTCCACCGCCGGTGCGGCCTTGCGCAGCTGGTACAGCATGCCGACCTCGGTGGCGACCAGAACCGTGCGGGAGCGTGTCTGGTTCGCGGCATCGAGCATGCCGCCCGTGGACAAGATCTTCACCCGCTCCGCCGGGAAGGCGCCTTCGCCGGCGAGGTACAACGCCGAAGTAGCACAGCCACATTCGGGGTGCACGAACAATTCGGCATCGGGATTGGCGCGGGCCTGCTCGGTGAGCTCGTCGCCGTTGATCCCGGCGTGCACGTGGCACTCACCGGCCCACACGTGCAGGTTGGTGCGGCCGGTAACCCGGCGCACGTGGGCCCCGAGGAACTGGTCCGGGCAGAACAGCACCTCGCGGTCGGGGTCGATGGACTCGACCACCTCGACCGCGTTCGACGAGGTGCAGCAGATGTCGGTGAGCGCCTTGACCGCCGCGGTGGTGTTGACGTAGGAGACGACGACGGCGCCCGGGTGCTCGTCCTTCCAGGCGCGCAGTTCGTCGGGGGTGATCGAATCGGCCAGTGAGCAGCCCGCCCGCTGGTCCGGGATGAGCACGGTCTTGTCCGGGCTCAGGATTTTGGCGGTCTCGGCCATGAAGTGCACGCCGCAGAACACGATGGTGTCCTCGGGGGCGTCGGCGGCGATCCGCGACAGCGCGAGCGAATCGCCCACGTGGTCGGCCACGTCCTGGATGGCCGGCAGCTGGTAGTTGTGCGCCAGCACCGTGGCGCCGCGTAACCGCGCCAGGCGACGAATTTCGCCGGCCCATTGTTCGTCGCCGTCCACCCCGGCATACCCGGTGGGTGAATTGCTGATGCCGGCCGCCATCTCTTCCGCGAGCGTGTCCGTGCGGTTCAGGACCGTCATTGGCCCGCTCCTTTCGCGACAGGAGGTTTTCGACTTACAATCGAAAACATGCCCAATGGTAGCACCGCCCACGAAGTGCTTGCGGTCGTGTTCCAGGTTGGGCAGGTTACGGACGCACCCCGGACACAAAAACCGCAGCTTAACGTGCTGTTATGGCAACGTGCCCGAGATCCGCAGAAGGGCGCATGGTCGCTGCCGGGCGGGCGGCTGCGCAGCGACGAGGACATGACGACCTCGGTTCGGCGCCAGCTGGCCGAAAAGGTCGATCTGCGTGAGCTGGCACACCTGGAACAACTGGCCGTGTTCTCCGATCCGGACCGGGTGCCGGGCATCCGGATGATCGCGTCCACATTTCTGGGCCTGGTGCCCTCCCCCGCCACCCCGGCGTTGCCGCCGGACACCCGCTGGCACCCGGTCAATGCGCTGCCGCCGATGGCCTTCGATCACGGCCCGATGGTGACGCACGCCAGCACCCGGCTTGTCGCCAAGATGTCCTACACCAACATCGGATTCGCTTTGGCACCAAAAGAATTCGCGCTGTCAACACTGCGTGATATCTACGGCGCCGCGCTGGGCTATCAGGTCGACGCGACGAATCTGCAGCGAGTACTGGTCCGCCGCGGAGTCATCACGCAGACCGGCACCGTCGCGCAGTCCGGGCGCAGCGGCGGGCGTCCGGCCGCGCTGTACAGCTTCACCGACTCCCGGCTGAGGGTTACCGACGAATTCGCAGCCCTCAAGCCGCCCGGCCAGTTTTGAACCCGTTTAACGGGAGCCGAACCGGCAATAAGTGACGTGCACAACCTGCCGTCGCCCACGCGAACAAGCTCACAGCGCGGCCGTGGCGCTTTGGTTACCGGTCGTTCATAGGCGAGAATGTTGGTTGGCCACGAAGGGAGCCTCAATGGTTGAGCCCGGCAATCTGGCAGGGGCGCGCGCCGCGGAGTGGATCGGCCGGCCGCCGCATGAGGAGCTGCAGCGCAAGGTACGCCCGCTGCTGCCGTGCGACGACCCGTTCTATCAGCCGCCGTCCGGCTATGAGTGCTCCGAGCCCGGCACGGTGCTGCGCACACGCGATGTCGAGCTGGCGTTTCTGGGGCTGATACCCCAGCCCGTGCAGGCCATCCAGCTGCTCTACCGGACGATGGACATGAACGGTCAGCCCGAGGCGGCCGTGACCACGGTGATCGTCCCGGCGCAGCTTGACCGCGAGCAGCCTTGCCCACTGTTGTCGTATCAGTGCGCGATCGACGCCGTGTCCTCCCGCTGCTTTCCGTCCTATGCGTTGCGGCGGAGGGCGAGGGCCCTCGGGTCGGTGTCCCAGTTCGAGCTGTTGTTGGTCGCCGCCGCCGTGGCCGAAGGATGGGCGGTCTCGATACCCGACCATGAAGGTATGCGCGGACTGTGGGGCGCGCCGTACGAACCCGGCTACCGGGTCCTCGACGGGATCCGGGCCGCGTTGAGCTCAGAACGCATCGGGCTGTCCCCCGATGGCCCGATCGGGCTCTGGGGATACTCCGGCGGTGGACTCGCCAGCGCGTGGGCTGCCGAGATGTGCGGCCAGTACGCGCCTGAGCTGGACATCGTCGGGGCAGTCCTGGGATCGCCCGTCGGCGACCTGGGCAACACTTTCCGCCGGCTCAACGGCGGCTTCCTCGCCGGTTTGCCCGCGATGGTGGTGGCCGCGCTGGCGCATGCCTATCCCGACCTGGACCGCGTCATCAAAGAGCACACCAACGACCAAGGGCGCGCGCTGCTGGAGCAGCTGGAGAAGATGACGACCGTGGAGGCGGTCCTGCGGATGGCGGGCAAGGACATGGGCGACTACCTCGACGAGCCGCTCGACGACATCCTGTCCACACCCGAGGTCAGGTATGTCTTCGACAGCATCAAGCTGGGTGCTGCGGTGCCGACGCCGCCGGTGTTGATCGTGCAGGCCGTGCACGACTATCTGATCGACGTCAACGACATTGACGCGCTGGCCGACGCCTATGCGGCCGGCGGTGCCAGGGTCACCTACCATCGGGACGCGTTCAACGAACACATGGTCCTGCACCCGCTGTCTGCCCCGATGACCCTGCGCTGGCTCACGGACCGATTCGCCCGCCGACCGCTGACCGAGCACCTCATCAGGACCACCTGGCCGACGATGTTCCACCCGATGACCTACGTCGGCATGGCGCGGCTGGCCAAGATCGCGGCCAAGGTCATCACCGGTAGGAAGGTTCACCGCCGTCCACTGTGACGTCCGCGGACTCCCCCGCCGATGGCTGTTCCGCTGCCGGAAAGGCGCCGAGGTCGTCGCGAGCGTTCGCGGCCGCGAGCACGGCATACACCAGTGCGGCGATGCCCGCTGGCAAGCTGAGGGTGAGCGCCACCTGCAGCGGCCCGTGGGCGAACAACACCGGCGGCGCCTCGACGACGTAGGCAACCTTGTGGTCGTTCGACAGCGGTATCGCGCCGAAATCCAGCGCGCCGTAGCGCAGCCGGACCAACAGCGCCCCCACCCCTAGGGCAGCCGCGGCGCCGGTTGCCAGACCGATCGAGAGTGCGACGGCCATTCCCGGGCCCCGCTGCTCGCGCCACTGCCACACCTGGACCGACGCCACCACCGCCACCACGGTCAGTAGTCCCAACATCAGGCACGGCGCGACGAAGAAGTGATCGGATTCGTTGCCCAGGTAGTCGTACACCCGCTCGCCCGCGTGAGTGAGTGCCGCCACCGCGTGGATCGGCGGGGCAATCCATGCCCACCAGCCGCCGATCAACGCACCGATGCCCGATAGCCCCAGCACCACGACGAGCAGCGCGCGCGCCCGCGACATGAGGTGGTCGCCGGAAGGATCCGGCCCTGGCTGTTGGGTCACCGCTGTGCCTCCATGTCGGCCGAATCCACCTCTCCGTGCCGCGAGCATGTCGCCCGCCAGCCGTCGGGCCGTACCTGCACCACCATCCGGCGCCCGCATTCCGCGCAGAACCGAGGGGGTTCGAGGCCCAGGCGCGCCCCGATGGGCTCAGTGGGGACCGCCGTGCCCGCCAACTCCCCGGTGTAGACGTTGTAGATACCGGCGGCGACCGGAGCAGGAAGATCACTCACTTTTCCAGCCATTCCAGCCACGATTTCTAGTTTTACAAGGTTTTACAAGCTGGCGTTGAGCGCCTTGATCGGCATCTGCAGGTCGTCGAGCAGTTCGAGGTCGGCTTCGGCCGGGCGGCCCAGCGTGGTCAGGTAGTTGCCAACGATCACGGCGTTGATGCCGCCCAGGATCCCCTGCTTGGCGCCGAGGTCGCCCAGGGTGATCTCGCGGCCACCCGCGAAGCGCAGCATGGTGCGCGGCAGCGCCAGCCGGAACGCGGCCACCGCCTTCAGCGCTGCACTGGCCGGCATCACCTCCAGGTCGCCGAACGGGGTGCCGGGCCGGGGGTTGAGGAAGTTCAGCGGTACCTCGTCGGGACCGAGTTCGGCCAGCTCGGCGGCGAATTCCGCGCGTTGTTCGAGCGTCTCCCCCATGCCGAGGATGCCGCCGCAGCACACCTCCATGCCGGCGTCGCGCACCATCGACAACGTCTGCCAGCGCTCCTCCCAAGTGTGGGTGGTGACCACGTTGGTAAAGAACGACCGGGCCGTCTCGAGGTTGTGGTTGTAGCGGTGCACGCCCATCGCGGCGAGCTCGTCGACCTGCTCGGCACTCAGCATGCCCAGCGAGCAGGCGACGTTGATGTCCACTTCGTCGCGAATCGCCTCGATGCCGGCCGCAACCTGCGCCATCAGCCGCTTGTCGGGTCCGCGTACCGCGGCCACGATGCAGAACTCGGTGGCACCCGACTTGGCCGTCTGCTTGGCCGCCTCGACCAGGCTGGGGATGTCCAGCCAGGCGCTGCGCACCGGCGAGGCGAACAGCCCCGACTGGGAGCAGAAATGGCAGTCCTCCGGGCAGCCGCCGGTTTTCAGGCTGATGATGCCCTCGACCTCGACCTCGGGGCCGCACCACCGCATCCGCACCTCGTGCGCCAGCGCCAGCAGTTCCTCGAGACGGTCGTCAGGTAGCTGCAGCACCTGCAGCACCTGTTCCTTGTTCAATCCCTCACCGCGCTCCAGCACCTGCAGCCGGGCCTGCGTCACAATGTCAGCCACGCCATCGCTGGCTGGCCGAGTCGCCGCCTGAGTCACTCAGTAGTCTCCTGAATTCTTGCCTTTAGAAGGTCTGCCCCAGGCTCTTCGCCAGCCTGGGCGCAACGATGTTCAGGCTAGGGTAGCGGTGCGCACGGGCACAAACAGACCACAGACAAACCACGGCACATCAGGACGCACGGGGTATACGACGTCAATGACCATCCCGGAGACCACTCCGCACGTCGAGTACCTGGCACACCACTGGATTCTGCTGGCGGCCCCGGCCTTCTTGCCGGCGGTGATCGTCGTCGGCGTGGTGCTCTACATCGCCATTCGAGATCGCCGCGCCCGCATACCCGACACTCCGAAACAGCCCACCGACGCGACCGGCGAAAAGGATGATTGACACGCCCTGAAATGGGGCATCCCAGCGCTCGTCAGAACTAGTCTCCCGGGGCGGCCCGGCGCAATTGGGAGGACATGGCAATGAGGTCGATGGAGCACGTGGATTCGCTGGCGCTGACGTTTGTCGCTGACCCACCGGCGCGCGGCGCCGGTCTCAATCAGGTGATCGGCCTCTCGGTCGCCGCGATGGTGATCACGCTGGTGCTGCTGTGGGCCGGATACAGATACCGAAACCATCGGTTGAGCTGGCTGGCCCGGTTCGCCGATTGGCTGGGCGGCAAGTTCAACCGGCCGTCCTGGGTCGCGTTGCCCGTCCTGGTGTTCACCACGTCGATCATCTGCGCGTTGTTCGGGTTCATCTGGGATGTCAGCTGGCACATCGGCAATGGCCGCGATCCCGGGCCGCTGGCCAACCCCGCGCACTACTTCATCATCATCGGCCTGTTCGGGGTGTTCCTCGCGGGCATGTTGGCTATCGTGCTGCCCTACGACAAACCCGGCCCGGCGCCGGTGCGCATCACCCAAAACTGGCATGCACCCGTCGGCGGGGTGCTGATGGCCGGCTGCGGGCTCTACGCAGTGATCGGGTTTCCGCTCGATGACATCTGGCACCGCATCTTCGGCCAAGACGTCACGCTCTGGGGCCCAACGCATTTGATGATGATCGGCGGCGCGGGGCTCTCCCTGTTCGCGGTGCTGATGCTCGAATACGAGGGCGAGCTGGCGCTACCCGACGCGCCCGCTGAACGTCCGTTCGTCAGGTTCCTGCGCTACCTGTCCTGCGGCGGATTGCTGATCGGTTTGTCGGTCTATCAGATCGAATACGACTTCGGCGTGGAACAGTTCCGCCTGGTATTGCAGCCGATGATGATCGCCGCCGTCGCGTCGCTGGGGTTGGTGGTGGCCCGCATGACGCTGGGCCGCGGCGCGGCCTTACTGGCGGCGTTGTTTGCGCTGGCGCTGCGCGGCGGCGTGGCCCTGGTGGTGGGGCCGATTCTGGGGGCTCCGACGAACTGGTTCCCGCTCTACCTCGGCCCCGCGGTGGTCGTCGAACTGCTCGCCCTGACTCCACTGTTCAAGCGCCCCATGGCTTTCGGCGCGGTCGCCGGGCTGGGTGTGGGCACCGTCGGGCTGTGGCTGGAGTCGCTGTGGATCGGCGCGGTCTACCACTACCCGTGGCCGACGGGCATGTGGGGCGAAGGCCTGGCGATGGCCGTCCCGGTGGCGGTGCTGATGGGGCTCTGCGGGGCGCTGATGGGCATGGTGCTCACCGGACAACGCCTCCCGGGCCGGGGAATCGGCATCGCGGTGGTCGCGGCGACGGTGGTGGTGATCGGTGGCGCGGTGGCCAACGGGCTGCACATCGTCGTCCCGGAAAAAGACAGTGCGACAATCACTTTGACCGATCTGCCCAGCCCCGCCGGGCAGCGCATGGTATCGGCCGACGTGCAGCTCACGCCCGCCGATATGGTGAGCGGGCAGCCGGACTGGGTGACAATTCTGTCCTGGCAGGGGCGCATGGACAATCACCGGGGCCTGGTCATCGATCGACTCGATCGGGTCGGTCCAGGGCACTACCGCTCAACCCAGCCGGTCCCGGTCTGGGGATCGTGGAAGACGCTGCTGCGCATTCAAGACGGCTACACGATGACCGCCGTGCCGATCTACGAACCGGCGGATGACGCGATCCCCGCACCCGAGGTTCCCGCCCTGGCTTCGTTCGACCGGCCTTTCGTGCACGAGATCACCATCCTGCAGCGCGAACGCGACCAGAACGCTCCGGGCTGGTTGTTCACCGCCGGCTCGATACTGGTGTTGATCTTTACGCTGATCGTCATCGCGGCCCTGACTTGGGGCGCGGGTCGCATCAACAACGCCGTCACCGCGCCGGAGCCGGTTGAGGAGAAACACCCGCTGCCGAAAGCGGCATGAGGCCAGATGCGGCCCAAGACGGCTCGCGGCACCCTAATCGCGGCGTGGGTGGTGGCGCTGGTGTGCGCCCTGGTCGCCTGCGGCGGATCGACCAACCAGCCACCGGCCGCGGCGGTGGTGCTCGACGTCACCATCGCCAAGGGCCAGGTGACCCCGACCAACGCCACCCTGGGCGCCAAGGTCGGCCAGCCGATCACCTTGCGGGTCACCAGCGACGCCACCGATGAGTTGCACGTGCACTCGTCGCCCGATCACAAGTTCCAGGTCGCAGCCGCACCCAACCAGACGTTCCAATTCACCGTCGACGTCCCCGGCAATGTCGAGGTGGAACTGCACCACCTGGACCGCACGATCGCGACCATCCAAGTCCAGCCGTGAACGCCGCTGGCGCGACGGTGGTGCTCGCGCACGGCCTCGGCGGGTCCAGTGATCTCCCGGTCCCCTACGCCTATGCGATGGTCGGAGCCGCGTGGGCACTGACGTTCACGTTCGCCCTGGTTGCGTTCGCATGGCGGCGGCCACGTTTCGACCCGCTCAAGCCGGGCCGCCCGTTGCCGACCGCGGTGACCACACTGGTCGATGCCCGCGCGACGCGCTGGACGGCCGCCGCGGTGGCGCTGGTTTTCACGGTGTGGGTGGTGCTGGCCGGCGTGTGGGGTCCCCCGACGAGTTCGAATGCTCTGCTCGGCGTGTTCTACGTGCTGTTGTGGGTCGGGTTGGTGGCGCTCTCGTTGCTGTTCGGACCCGTCTGGCGGGTGATCTCACCGATGCGCACGGTGTATCTGCTGCTCCGCCGGATCCCGCTGGGGCGACTGCGCGAGCCGCGGCTGTCGTATCCCGAAGGCTGGGGATATCGCCCGGCCGCGGTGGGCCTGTTCGCCTTCGTATGGATGGAACTGGCCAGCCCGGATTCGGCGTCGCTGCCGTGGGTCAGGGCGTGGCTGATGATCTACGGCGCAACGATGCTGGCCGGCGCGTGGCTGTGCGGTCAGCGCTGGCTGGCGCGGGCCGACCCGTTCGGCGTGTACAGCATGGCGGTGTCTAGGCTTTCACCGTTTCGCCGCAATCCGGCGACCAGGAAAATCGTCATCGGTAACCCTTTCGACCATCTGCCGTCGTTACCCGTGCGGCCGGGTGTCGTCATGACGCTGGCGGTGCTGCTCGGGTCGACGGCGTTCGACAGTTTCTCGTCGTCGCCGACGTGGCGCGGCTTTGCCGAACAGATTTCGCGCGCCTTCGGCGCACCGCCGACGCTGTCGTCGTCGGTGCTGCGAACCTTTGGGCTTATCGTGTTCATTTCGGTTGTGGCAGTGACCTTTTCACTTGCAGCCCGCGCCACGGGCGGCGTTGACCGCGATCAACGTCGCGCGTTGCCCGGCCAGATGGCGCACTCGCTGATCCCGATCGTCGTGGGTTACATCTTCGCGCACTACCTCTCCTACCTGGTCGAGCGCGGCCAGCAGGCCGTCATCGCGCTGGCCGATCTGTTGGGTCGCGGATGGAATCCGTTGGGGCTGGCGCACACGCACGTCGCCTATGTGTTGTCTGCGCATCCGCCGGTGTTGGCCGCCATCAAGGTGACATGCGTGGTCAGCGGGCACATCGTGGCGGTGATCGCGGCCCACGACAAGGCGCTGCGTTTGCTCCCGGCCGGACATCAGCTCACCGGCCAGCTCACCATGATGCTGGTCATGGTGGGCTACACCTTCACCGGCCTGTATCTGCTCTTCGGCGGATGAATCATTTAGTCGAGGACGCCCTCGTGTAACTCGGCGAAGAGCTCGGTGTTGCGGCTGTAGTCGACGAACGCGTCGATCACGGTGACGCCGGGTCGGCCCAGCGATTGCGTGAAGACGTCCTCGAATTCGTTCATGCCGCCGACCCGAATGCCAGTGGCGCCGAACGCCGCTGCGTAGTGGGCGATGTCGTAGTCCCCCAGCCGTACCCCAGACGTGCGACCGTACTTGAGCTGTTCCTGGAAAGCGACCATGTCATAGGTGTTGTCGCGCATGATGACGTGGGTGGAGTTCAGCCCCAGCCGGGTGGCGGTTTCCAATTCCTGTGCGCTGAAGAGGAATCCGCCGTCGCCGGATATTGACACCACCTGGGTGCCCGGCCGTACCATCGCGGCCACCATGGCCCGGGGCAACGCCACCCCGAGTGTCTGTTGGCCATCGGAGAACAGCAGCCGCCGGGGCTGATAGACGCGGAAATGCCGAGCCATGTAGATGTAGTGCGACCCCACATCGCAGGCGACCGTCGTGTCGTCGTCAATCAGCTCCCGGATCTTCAGCACGACCGCCGCCGGGTTCAGGCCCACATCGCTCTCCGGGTGTGCGCGCGCTTCGTCGTCGATCTGCACCAGCGCGGTGCGCTGCTCGGCGATGGCGGCTGCGGCCGCGTCCGACAGCCGCAGCCCCGCCAGCAACCGGGTTAATTCCTTGCACGTTGCGGTAATGTCGCCGCGCAACTCCAGCTCCGGTTGGTAGTGGTTGTCGATGTCGGCGGGAAGCTCGTCGATGTGGATCAGCGTGCGGGCTGGATCCGCGTTCCACAGTCCCGGATCGTATTCGACCGGGTCGAAGCCGACCGTCACCAAAACATCCGCATGATCGATGAGGATGTCACCGGGCTGGTTGCGAAACAGCCCGACGCGTCCGACGAAATGATCCTCGAGTTCCCGCGAGACCACCCCCGCGGCCTGGAACGTCTCCGCCACCGGCAGGGCGGTAGCAGCAAGCAATTCGCGCAGCGCCGCACACGGCCGGGACTCACCGGCCCGAACACCGACAAACAGAACCGGTCGGGCCGCGCCGCGAATCAGGTTGGCCGCCTGGGTGATCCGGTCCGCCGGCGCGGCGCCCAGGGTCGGCACCGACGAGGGCTTGACGATTGCCTTCGCGGTGACGGCAGCCGACACGTCAGCGGGCAGCACCACCGCGCAGGCGCCGCGCGGTGCCGTTACCGCGGCGCGGAAGGCATTGGCGACGGCCTCGGGCACGTTGTCGGGATCGTTGACCTCACCGGCGTACTTCGTGAATGGCTTCAGGGCCGCCACGGCATCCATCGATTGGTGGGTGCGCTTGAGCCGGTCCGGCCGGGCGACCGCACCGCAGATCGCGATCATCGGGTCCTGCTCGGTGGTCGCGGTGATCAGTCCGGTGGCCAAATTGGTGGTGCCCGGGCCCGACGTCACCAGTGCGACGCCGGGGATACCCGTGAGGCGCCCGACCGCGGCCGCCATAAACGCCGCGTTCTGCTCGTGGCGGCAGATCACCAATTCGGGACCGCCGTCCAGCGAAGCGTCGAAGACGGCGTCGATCTTGGCCCCGGGCACACCAAAGATGTATTGCACGCCGTACGCGGACAGCGTTTCAATCACGCGTTGGGCAGATCGCACTTCTTTTGCGGTCACCTCAGCCTTCCTCCGTACGACGGATTTGGCTGTCCATGTCAGACTTATTCAATTCGGCGGCAAGGAATTCCGGCGTGCGCGGCAGACTCAGATGCAGGTCGGAACGCACGCCAATCTCGACGGTGCCCCGGGTCAGCCGGTAGTCGAGGGCATGCCCGCCGTGCTGACGGTCGGCGTGCACGAAATGGGAATGGTAGCCGGCCACCGAAATACCCTGCTCGTATTCGGGCATCCGGAATCCGCCCAGCGTTCCGGACACATCGCTGAAACTCACCTCCCGCTGGTCTTGCGTGGCCTCGGTGAACGGACGGTAGGGCCGGTGCTGCTCGGTCACCGTGCGGGTGCGAATCGTGCTGAAATCACCTGTGACACGGACGGCGACGATGAGGTTCGTGCTCGGCAGCGACTCGTCGATGCGCGCTTTGAGCTCGGCGCGGTCAACTGGCGAAGACACCTCGAACATGCGGTCGGCGGCAAACCAGGTAACAACCGCAAACGGGGTGTGTTGGTCTGCATCGGCGACCCGTGCACTGCCGTCGCCGCGCAATTGATAGCAGACTCCGTCGAGGACGAGCATTTCGCCGTCGAGCCCGTTGAACGTGCCCAGGCCGAAGTCGCCATGCCGCAACAGCTCTCGGATGGTGACGTCCCCGTCGTAGACGCCGTCGAGTAACGCGCCCATCGTCGAGGTCTGGTAGACCTCGCCGCCATGGCGATGCGTAAGCATCGCCTCCGCCCAGCCGCGCAAGACGCTCGCTGCGGACTCGAGCGGATCAAAGGCCATGATGGCTCGTTTCTCGCTGGGCAGTCTCGACTTTCGCTACATGGCAAAGGAATTCGGCAAGGTCAACCGCAGGCCGGTAAACATCGAAACAGCCCATGCCGCCTCCATCGAGATCGACCAATCGCAGGGACCGCTGCCGTTCAGCTACGCCGATGCTAATCCGGTGCACGCAAAGAGGCGAACTCGACAATGCCACAAGCTAGTGGTGTGTCTCCAAAATAATTGGCTGGTCTGCGTTAGACTTCGTGGGTGATGACACCGGCGGCTGCTTTGGTCATGTCAGACGGTCAACGAGAAGCGTTGGAGGCCTTGTCGCGGTCGCAG
>NZ_JBKQQD010000481.1:0-15693 GCF_052144515.1 Mycobacterium sp.
CCGTCAGATAGAGGCTAAGAGCCACGCCTACGAGTTCGGTATCGACCCTGAGGAGATCACGAGTTGGCAGTGGCCATTCTGATAGGTAAAGCAATTTAAGTCATGAGTGAAGGATTGCCCGTGGTGATTTTCTCAAGCGGGCACATACTGCGCGTACTGACGGCGCGATGGCTAGGATTTGAACCTGCAGCCGGCAAAGTACGTTGTACTGAGCACGGCGAGCTTGAGCGCGCTTAGCTAGCTATGAATGCAATGTATCGCAGCCTGTTATTCAACTGTGGAACGAGACGAATCATTTAGCTTCCGAACGCTAGCAAGGAAAGAACAATGGCGGCATCTATCGAGCGTGCGACTTCCGATCTTATTGCAACACTCACTGCACAGTACGGTTCGGGCCCCGTAAATTTCTCGGGGTCCGACGAAGCGCTGTACGAGCGCCATCTGCTGTTCGACAGCATCGTGGATGCAAGCCAGGTCACACATCGTGAGCGCTATGAAGCCGTCGCGAGATCGGTGAGAGACGTCCTATCACAGCGATGGATACGTACCGAGCAAACCTACGAGAGCGAAAATCCTAAACGCGTTTACTACCTCTCGATGGAGTTTCTGCTGGGCCGGTCGCTAGCCAACAACATCACGAATCTCATGCTCGATCCTATCGCGGCACAACTTATCAAAGAGAAAAACATTGATTGGCTCAGCCTGCTTGAGCAAGAACCAGACCCCGGCTTAGGCAATGGCGGTCTGGGGCGTTTGGCCGCCTGCTTCCTGGATTCGATGGCGACGATGCAGCTGCCCGCGACGGGCTACGGGCTGCGTTACGAATACGGGATGTTCAAACAGTCCATAAAAAACGGTTGGCAAGAGGAACGCCCTGATCACTGGCTGTGTTACCCAGACCCTTGGCAAGTCGAGCGGCCCAGGGAAAACGTCGAGGTGAAGATGAACTGCTCTATCGAGATGAGCGGCGGAAGCTTACAAGCTTTGTCAGGTAAGCCCTCCAAGCTGTTCGGCATCCCACGTGATCTTCCCATAGTCGGTTATGGCGGCCAGACTATCAATTCACTTCGACTGTGGGCTGCCGGCGCGCCCGATTATTTTGATTTCCAGGAATTCAGTCATGGCGATTTCGTCGGCGCTCTTGCACAGAAGCTGGCCGCCGAGACACTGACGCGAGTGCTCTATCCGGACGATTCGACCGCCCTAGGCCAGGCATTGCGGTTCGTGCAGGAGTACTTTCTTGTTGCCTGCTCGCTTGCCGACATCATACGACGGTTCCGACGCAGTAACGCCGATTGGAGCATGCTTCCCGATAAGGTTGCGATCCAGCTCAACGATACGCATCCGACATTGGCGGTGCCGGAGTTGATGCGGATTTTGCTCGACGACGCAAAGCTGGGGTGGGACGAAGCCTCGGACCTCACCCGCGGAACGCTGGCGTATACAAACCATACGCTGCTGCCCGAGGCGCTCGAGAAGTGGCCGGTCGAGTGGTTTGAGATGCTGATACCGCGCCACCTGGAGATCATCTTTGAAATGGATCGAAGGTTGCTCGAGGACGCTCGAAAGCGCTTTCCAGGCGACGAAGGCCGAATAGCGCGCGTGAGCCTGATCGAGGACGGAGCCAGCAAACACGTGCGCATGGCCAACCTCGCCATCGTCGGATCGCATAGCACCAACGGCGTGGCAACTATTCACTCTGAATTGTTGCGGACAACGACGGTTAAGGATCTCGCCGAGATGTTTCCCGAGCGCTTCAACAACAAGACGAACGGGGTCACACCGCGGCGCTGGTTGCTGCTGGCTAACCCCCAGTTAGCCCGCACAATTACCGATGCGATTGGCGATAGCTGGATCACAGATCTTAGTGAGCTGGCCAAGCTGAAGCCGCTCGCCGAGGACAGAAGTTTTCGCGACAACTTCCGCATGGCTGCTCGCCAAACCAAGGTTGGCTTTGCTAATTGGCTCAAATCCAATACTGGACAGACGGTGGACCCGGACTCGATCTTCGATTGCCAGGTCAAGCGGATCCACGAATACAAGCGGCAACTGCTCAATGCGCTCCGGATCGTGGTCCTTTACAACCGCATTCGGGAGAACTCGAATCTCGAGATACCGCAGCGAACATTCTTGTTCTCGGGCAAGGCCGCGCCTGCTTACCAGCTCGCGAAGCTTATCATAAAGTTCATCAACAATCTGGCCGGCACGATAGACGGCGATCCATCGGTACGCGGCCGGCTCAAGGTGTTGTTTCTGCCGGAGTATGACGTATCGCTCGCGGAGCGGCTGATTCCCGCCAGTGATGTCTCCAATCAGATTTCGACCGCGGGCTATGAGGCCAGCGGTACGAGCAATATGAAGTTCATGATGAACGGGGCGTTGACGATCGGCACACGCGATGGAGCGACCATCGAGATGGCGGAGGAAGCGGGCGAGGACAATTTCTTCCTGTTCGGCCTGACTGCGCAGCAGGTGGCCGATAGCCGCGGCTGGTACGATCCGCATTGGCACTATGAGCATGAGCCTGAGACGCGCGCGGCGCTGGATCTTATCTTTTTCAACCATTTCAGCCGGCACGAGCCCGGCGTGTTCGAGCCGCTCCGCGACACGCTTCTGACGCACGGCGACTACTACATGCATCTGGCCGATCTCAGATCTTATCTGGAGGTGGATCGCAAGCTCGTCGAACTGTACTCGGAACCGGAAGAATGGACACGCAAAGCCATCCTCAATGTCACCGGCGCAGGAAAGTTTTCGAGCGACCGCACAATCGCCCAGTATGCGACAGAGATCTGGGACGTGAAGCCCTGTCCCGTTCGTTAATGGAGATCGCAAGCTCTTTGGAGCATCAGCTATGGTAGTCAGCCCACTTGCGGGTAAGCCCGCCGACCCTTCGATTTTAATCGACGTCTACAAGCTGGTGACCGCCTACTACACGGGGCAACCGGATCCATCCGCGCCCGAGCAGCGCGTGGCGTTCGGCACCTCAGGGCATCGCGGGTGCTCGCTCGACAACTCCTTCAACGAGGCGCATATCCTCGCGATAACCCAGGCTATTTGTCTTTACCGCAAACAGCAGAGGATCGACGGACCGCTTTATATCGGTTTCGATACCCATGCTCTTTCGGAACCGGCTTTCAGAAGTGCATTGGAAGTGCTGGCGGGCAATGGCGTCGACGTGATGGTCGATGCGCACGATAGTTATACCCCGACCCCGGTAATCTCGCATGCGATTCTCAGCTACAACCGCGGCCGCACGCGTGGTCTCGCCGACGGTATCGTCATCACGCCATCCCACAATCCGCCTCGATTCGGCGGCTTCAAATACGATCCTCCGCACGGAGGACCAGCGGACACTGATGTAACTCGATGTATCCAGGACCGGGCAAACGCCTTGATCGCGGACAGTCTCCGCGAAGTTGTGAGGATGCCGCTTGAGCGAGCGCGCACTGCTTCGACGACTCATAAACATGAGTACCTGGACTTCTATCTGAACGACCTCCACACAGCGGTCGACTTGCAGGCAATCAAGGAGAGCAAGGTTCACATCGGCGTCGATCCACTGGGCGGCGCCAGCGTGGGCTATTGGGACGCCATTGGCGATCGGTACGGCTTGAACCTTGAGGTCGTCAATCACTCCGTCGACCCGACGTTCCGGTTCATGACCGTGGACTGGGACGGCCAAATCCGAATGGACCCTTCATCGCCGTACGCGATGGCGCGCATGGTCGGACTGAAAGACCGATTCGATGTCGCGTTTGCAAGCGATACCGATGCCGACCGCCACGGAATCGTCAGCCATAGTCAAGGACTGCTCGAGCCGAACCATTATCTGTCCGTTGCGATTTCATATCTTTTCGCGAACCGACCACAGTGGTCGAAGACGGTCGCTGTCGGCAAAACCGTGGTCAGCAGCGGCATGATCGATCGAGTGGCGTCACACTTGAACCGTCGGTTGATCGAAGTGCCGGTCGGATTCAAGTGGTTTGTCGAGGGGCTGATCGATGGCACTGTCGGCTTTTGCGGCGAGGAGAGTTCTGGGGCGACATTTCTGCGGCGCGACGGCTCGGTTTGGACGACGGACAAAGACGGAATTGTTCCGAACCTGCTGGCTGCTGAGATCACCGCCCGCACCGGCAGCGACCCGGGGGAGCATTACCGCAAACTTACTGAGGAATTTGGCAACGCCTACTACGAGCGAGTGGACGCGCCCGCAACCGCGCAACAGAAAGAGCGGCTGGAACACCTCTCTCCTGACGGGGTCACTGCATCGACGCTCGCCGGCGAGCCGATTACAGACAAGCTGACCAAGGCTCCTGGCAACAACGCGCCGATCGGCGGTTTGAAAGTGATTGCCGCTAGCTGCTGGTTCGCGGCCCGCCCTTCTGGAACGGAAAGCATCTACAAGATTTACGCGGAAAGTTTCAAGGACCGAGCGCATCTGGATGCGGTCCTTCGCGCAGCCCAAGAGATCGTGAACAACGCGTTGGACGTTAGATCATGAAGGCTACTCAAACGCCCCACAATCTTGGGACAGAGCGTCTGACTCGATAACATCACGCGCGAGCTGCTCGATAGCGGCACTCTCAAGCGCTACCAGGCCGTGCACCCGCATGAGGCGCTGGTCGGGATCTTCGCAATGCTGCATGGCGCATCCAACGGCCAGATGCGCCTTCCGCGCCTCACTGACGTCGACACCGCTGCCCGCAGCATCCGGCTCGGAAACTGACCTCACCTGGTGCCGTTGGACCCGGCCACCTTCAGTGTGCTGCAGCGCCGCCTCGAACAGCGCAGCGGGCTTCGCACCGACAATCCGCATGTGATGGTCACTCGCGGTGGCGTGTCCCCGGTGAATGAGTCCGCCTTGTTTTAGAGTCCTGTGGCCCCGAGGTGGGGCCGGGAGGGACGATGAATCACATCCTGACTTTTATATAAAAGTCGGGTTTTAGAGTCCTGTGGCCCCGAGGTGGGGCCGGGAGGGACGATGAATCACATGGCTGGGCGGAAGAAGCATTCTGCTGAGGACGTCGTGCGCAAGCTGCGCCGTGCCGACGAACTGGCCGCGTCGGGCAAGACCAATGAGGAGATCGCTGCCGAGCTGGAGGTGTCGGCGGCGACGCTGTACAACTGGCGGCGCGCCTACGGCGGCATGGACATCGATGCCGCCAAGGAGCTGCGGGAATTGCGCGAGCAGAACTCGCGGCTCAAGCGGCTGCTGGCTGAAGCTGAGCTGGAAAAAGACGCTCTACGTGAGGTGGCCAAGGGAAAATTCTGAGCCCGGCCGCCAAGCGCCGTGCCGTGGACATGCTCAAAGAGGTGCTGGACATGTCGGAGCGGCTGGCGTGCAAAGCGGTCGGGCTGGCCCGCTCCACCTATCGACGGACTCCGATTGCGCTGACCCCGGCCGATCCTGACGCTGATCTGCGGCAATGGTTGCATACCTACTCCAAGGGTCATCCGTGTCATGGGTTCCGGCGGGCTTGGGCCGCGCTGCGCCATGACGAGCATCGTGATGTGAACCAGAAGAAGGTGCACCGCCTGTGGAAGGAAGAGGGCCTGCAGCGGCGGGTGCACAGCCCACGCAAACGGGTCGGCACATCGTCGGTGCCACAGGCAGCTGCCGATGCTCCGAAGGTGGTGTGGGCGTTGGATTTCCAGTTCGACTCCACTATCGACGCCAAGGCCATCAAGATCGCGTCGATGGTCGATGAACACACCCGCGAATCGCTGCTGAACATCGTGGAGCGCTCGATCACCGCCGAGCGCCTGATCGAGGACTTGCGCCGGTGTTTCGCCGCGGCCGGCGGGCCTCCGCTGGTGCTGCGCATGGACAACGGGCCAGAGCTTATTTCCCAAGCGCTGCAATCATTTTGCGCTGGACAAGTCGGACTCTGCTACATCCCGCCGGGGACGCCGTGGAATAACGCCTATATCGAATCGTTCAACAACCGGCTACGAAGGGAGTGCCTCAACCGCAATCACTGGACGAACCTGACCGAGGCCCGGGTGGTCATCGGCGACTTCAAGCATGAGCACAATCAGGGTCATCGCCACTCGGCGCTGGGTTACCTAACCCCCGCCGAGTACGCTGCCCGTTGCGGCCACACCCACCACCCCGTGGCCTGCGAGATCGACTGAGATCCGTATCAATCACAACCTGGCTCCAAAACCAGGTGGACCGACTATCGGGGACCTGTCACCGCGTTGGCGCGCCGGTTGGGGAAGGTATGCCCATGCTCAAGTTAGTTCACGACGGCAGCGATTCCGACGCGAACGGTGTCGCGGCGCTGGGTTCGTCGCTTTTGGATAATCGTCCGCGATGGCGCGCGTCAGATGCTGGCTGCGGCATTGCAGGCCGAGGTCGCCGCCCAGGAGACGACATCCATGCGCAGCTTCCAATTCCATCCACGAAAACGCCAATAGATCCATCCCCGAAGCTTGTCTCCAGTATTGTACAAATGTTTGGACGGTCGGGAGGAGTACTCATGTGAACGCGAGACCCAAGCGGCGAAATACCAAACGCCTCGGTAAGCTCTGGGCTCCCGCGGTGATCCTTGCTGTGCTCGCGATCGCCGGTTACGGCGTAAATACGGTTCGGGGTATGAGTGCGAACATTAGCCATCCGCCGGTGACGAGCACCATCCCCGCGACCGTCATACAGATCAATCCGAAGAACGTCAGCTACGAGGCGTTCGGCGACCTCGGCAGTGGCGGCAGAGTCACGTACGCGGATCTCAACAGCCGGCCCATCGAGGTCACCCTGGCGTCGCTGCCCTGGTCTATTTCGGAGACGACGATGTCGCCTTCGGCCACATTGAGCCTCGTGATGCAGGTCGACGGCGATGCGGCCGGCTGTCGCATTCTGGTCGACGGCAAGGTCCGCGATGAACACCTCGTCTCCCATCCGAGCGCCGCAGTCGCGTGCACGGTGACCGCAGCATGACCGGTTCAACGCCGAATACACACATGAACACTGGTGACGAGGTCAAGCGGCCGTTCTTTCCGAAACTGGCCCGCAAGCTGGCATTGCCGATCTTCTTGTTCTGGGTGGTGGTCGCTGCCGTGGTGACGGTGTTCGTGCCCTCGCTCGAGAAGACCGTCGCGGCCAACGCGGAGGCGCTGGTCCCGCGGGATTCGCCGTCGTCGCAGGATGCGGTCGTCGAAGGCCGCGCGTTTCACGAATCCGACTACACCAGCGCCGCCGTCATTCTTTTGGAAACCGACGGCCGCAGGCTGGGCGACCAGGATCATCGGTACTACGACGAGCTGGTCCGCCGGCTACTGCACGACAAAGAGCATGTGCAGTCACTGCTGAACCTGTGGGGAAAGCCGGTGACGAAGTCGGGACAGCAGAGCGCCGACGCTGAGGCCGCTACGCTGACCGTCCGCCCAACCGGCGACACAGGTGAAGCCTCCGCGAGTCGGTCGATTGCCGCTGTTCGAGACATTGTGGCGAAGCTTCCAAGACCGAGCGGCCTTAACACCTACGTAAGCGGACCGGGTCCGCTCAGCGCGGATACGGACACCGCGGCCACTGACAGCATGACCACGCTCACCATCGTGTCGGTCATCGTCATCATCATCATGCTTCTCCTGGCTTACGGTTCGGTGGGCAGAGCTCTTATACCGCTGGTGGGTGTGCTCATCATCTTGGCAACGGCGCGTGGCGTCGTCTCGTTCCTCGTCGGGAACCGTATCCTCGGCATCTCGTCGTTCGCGATGAACATGCTTGTCGCTTTGGTTCTGGGTGTCGCCACTGACTACGGCGTATTTTTTGTCGGCCGATACAACGAAGCGCGTCGGACAGGACAGGATCAAGAATCTGCCTACTACACGTCGGTTGCCAAAACATCGCACGTCATCATGGGGTCGGGTCTCGCTATTTCCGGGGCGACTCTCTGCCTGAGCCTCACCAAGCTCAATTACTTCCGCACCCTCGGGCCGCCCTGCTTTGTGGGCATGGTTGTCGCCGTCCTCGGCGCGCTCACCCTCGGTCCTGCCATGCTCACGCTGGGCGGCCGTATACCGTGGTTGCAGCAATCGAAAACCCCGGGCCCCATGTGGCGTAGATTAGGCACTGCTATCGCCCGGTGGCCGGCAGCGATGATCATTGTCGCCGCACTTGCCATACCGCCGTGCATTTTGCTTCTCACCACCTATAAGGTGAGCTACAACGACCGGGATTTCGCACCCGCCAGCGTCGAGTCCGTCAAAGGATACGCGGCCGCCGATCGGCACTTCCCGAAGAGCCAGCTGTCCGTCGACTCCGTTTACGTGCAGTCGGATCACGACATGCGCAATACGACCGACTTGATCACGTTGGACAGGATCGCCAAGAACGTTCTCCGGGTTCCGGGCATCTCGATGGTGCAGGGCATCACCAGGCCGAACGGCCGGCCCCTAGAACATGCGTCACTTCCCTTCTCGATGGGCTCCATGGGAACGAAGATCGGCGAGAACCTCAACTTCCTCAGCGATCGGGCAGCCGATATCGACAAGCTGGCAGCCCACATGGGGCAACTCATCGACGAAACGAACCGATTGGAAGACCTCACCAGGCGATTAGAAGATCTCACCAGGCAACTCACGGTAGGCACCCACCTCTCGCGCGAAGCGACCGAGCAAATACAGGCAATATCCGATGAGGCGCGAGATAATCTGTCGAACTTTGACGATCTTTTCAGGCCTCTGCGAAACTACTTTTATTGGGAGAAGCACTGCTTTGATATCCCGATATGCTGGGCGCTGCGGTCGCTAAATGAGACGACCGATAACGTTGACCAAATAAGTGAACAGATGGTGAATTTGGTGAAGGGCCTCGCCATTATCGACACGGTGACTCCGCAGATGGTACCCCTCATCCACGCCATGGCGGAACACATGGGAACCATGGCGAAAGAAATGAGAGCCATGCAGTCACTGACGTTGGCCACCCAAAGCACGATGCATGCAATGATCCCGCAGTTGGACGTCATGATTCGTCCGATGGTCGACATGGCGCAAGCATTTGATAACGCGAAAAACGATGACTTCTTCTTCTTGCCGCCAGAGGCGCTCGAGACGGACGATTTCAAGGTCAGTCTCGATTTCTTTATGACTCACGACGGCAAGGGTGCCCGCTTTTTGGTTTACCACACAGGCGAGGCCATGAGCCCGGAAGGCATCACACAGACAAGGAATGCGTCATTCGCCGCCGGAGAAGCCCTCAAACAAACGGCGCTGTCGAATGCAGACTTGTATGTGGCGGGTGCCGCCTCGACCTACCGCGATGTTGAGGACTTCTCGCATAACGACCTCATCATTATGATGCTGGCGACGTTTGGGTTGGTGTTCATTATTGTCTTGGTTCTCACCAGGGCCCTCATTGGTTCAATCATAGTACTCACCACCGTCGTTCTTTCGTTTGCTTGCGCGTTGGGGTTGGCCGCCTTTATGTGGGAGACCTTACTGGGGATAAAACTGCACTGGCTCAACATCCCGATCGCATTCATCGTCCTTGTTGGGGTGGGCTGCGACTACAACCTGCTCATGCTGTCCCGGTACAGAGAGGAGCTCAGCGCCGGCATTAAGACCGGCATGATCCGGGCGGTAGGCGGCTCCTTAAACGTGGCAGTCACGGCAGCCCTAGTCCTTGCCGGCACAATGCTGGCGCTTCTTTCCAGCGATGTCAGACAAATTGGCGAAGCCGGGACCACTATCGCTCTCGGATTGGTTTTCGACATGTTCATCGTGCGGATCTTCTTGGTGCTGCCGCTCGCCCGGTTGCTTGGTCCGTGGTTTTGGTGGCCCCAAAGGGTTCGAGTTCGAAGTCGCCCTAGAGCTGATATTTCTGCGGTTTGAGCTCCTTTAACCCCGGCAGATTCAGGCGGTCGCTGCAACAAAAGTTGACGGGTCCACGGTCGCCGCACTCATTGCCTTCAGCTCGCCAATGCCTGCTCGGTGGCAAACGGCCGGTCAAGATCACCGGCCTGGGCCAGCAGCGGCAACCAGGCTTCGAGCATGACCACCAGGTACTTGCCGCACGGCATGCCCATCAACGCCCACACATGCACCAACAGCGCCCTGGCGTCGTCGCTGAAGCCCCGCGCCCGCAGCGTGCGCCCATCGACCTGATCCTTCGGATCCGGAAGTCTGGGGCCGGTCAACATCCGCCGGGCTGTCGAGCGGCCCATCCCCGTGGTGGCCACCACCCGATCCAAAATCTTGCTCTTCTCACACCTTCGACGCCCTGCCGTACTGGGTACGCAGCTTGTTCGTCACCTGCCGTCTCGCGGCCATATCGATCTTGCCCCTCCACATCGGGCAAGCCTCCCGGGCTACGCGCTCAAACTACGCGAGGCACCACCACCTGCCACGCGCTCAAACTGTGTGAACGAGCGGCAACAAGGAAAAGCTGGTACAGGCGAGCCGATCACGCATGCGCCAGGCGCATCCACTGCCCGGCCGCATCTCACCAAAAACCGCCGACGACCGCTCGAGATCACCGATCCACGGATTCAGGCCTTAGTTCTGCGGTGTTTGGTTCGAACAGCTTCGCGCAGCTGGCGGTAACTGCGCCACATCAGCAGCCCAACCTGCATGCCCAGCGCTATCGTCATCATCGAAACCAGCAAGACCGTGAGCGCGGCTACGCTATTGGCTTGGATGAGCTGTGTGACGCCGATCACGCCGATCGAACCCGGGACAAGCAGCCAGAAGCCGGGCAACACCAGCGCAGCCAGTGATGGTGTATTGGGCCGCTCCGAGATTGCGAGGCCACAAAGCATCAGCGCCAGCCCGCCACCGAATCCACCAGAGTAGTCCCCGAATAACGCATTCCCCACAAACTGGCCAGAGTAAGCGATGAACAGCATCACCAACAGCCACGGCAGGAACCGCACCGGGGGACCGGAGTGGAGGAGCACGCCGACTGCGTAGACGGCCACACCCACCCACGGCGCCCACCAGCCGAACTTGTTCAGCGACGCGCCGGCCAATTCAGGCGCTGTCACACCGACGAGTCGCGCGGCAGCGACGACGCCTAACGCCAGCTGTCCGAAACGCAGCAATCCGGCGACAAGCCGAGACGAGCCCGACACGATTTCTCGCGTGCTCAGTTCTATAGTCGCCAACGTGATCGCGGTACCCGGCAAAAAAAGCACCAGCGGTGGTGTCAGTGCCCGCAAACTGTCTTCACCCAGATGCCAGTGCCGCCCGACCGTGAAGACAGCCACGGCAACCAGGAATGCGCTGACCGTAGGCAGCAATTCCCCGGCTGCAACGCTGAGCCGGCCAACTAGACCCAACGCCCCGACAAGGCTCCCGAAGACCGTCGCCGCCAGCAGCGCAAGCGGCGTGGGCTGCAGAATCAGGGCGAAGGCAGCGCTTTGCGTCGTGTACCCGATCACTCTGACCCACACCGGAAAGCGCGGCCGCAGAGCATATATGCGGTCGAGTTCGGCCGCCCCCTCCTTGGCGCCGATTTCGCCATGCTCGACGCGATCGACAAGGCTAGCCAGAAGAAACGTCTGGTCAAATCGCAAATCGCGATCGGCGCGTACGACGCGGATGGTGGTGCCCGCCACGTGATCAGATCCACCAAGGTGGACATAGTAGGGTAATAGTAGGACCTGGTTGGTTAGCCCGTACCGGCTGCAGGCCGAATCTAGGATCTGCCGCACGAGCCCGATGGGATAGCTAGCGGCGATCATCGCCCCGCCCAAATTGGCGAGGAAATTGACAGCCAGCGTGTCGGAAACGTCGTGAACCTGATCAGTCATGCCATACATCTGATTGGGAGCGAGCCGGGCCCAAGGCGCTCGCGCCAGTGCGAAATCCCGGTCATTCCGGTCTTCGGCACCTTGGCGTTATGCCTCAAGCACCTCAACCAACATGTCGGCAGCGCCCTGGCACACATACTGGCCACGCCAGTGTTGATATTGGTGCGGTATCGGGTCATGGTCTTCTCCCTACCACGCTGCAGTCTTTCAGATTTGCGTGGCGATGTTGATGATTTCGCACGGCCAACATGGTTTGCGGCCAGCGCGGCCTGCTGTTCACGCCACCGACGACACGCCATCCGCGCGGTCGTCGTTGCCGTCGCACCACATAACGTGTCAGCGGTCATGTAATTCCCCAGGTGTAAGGGGTCGTCCGTCACGTAATTCCTCTGATCCGGACGATCGGCAGCTCCGGGAGCGTGGTAATCACCGCAGCCTTTGCCTTTGCCTTCACAATGTTGGCGCTCATGTCCAGCGATGTCGTGAACATCGGCCAGGCAGGCGCAACTATCTGTATTGGACTGATTTTCGATATGCTGTTCGTGCGGCTATTTTTGGTGATGCCGCTCACCCGGCTACTCGGCCCATGGTTTTGGTGGCCCACACGGATTCCAAGTCGCCCCAGAGTCGGGGCCTCGACAAAGTCCCTTTCGCCGGGGCCGATGCCCGGGGCCGGTTGATCTCATCCAGCGGGCATTCAACGATGCGGCCGGTGAGGTTGTGCAGCTCGACCTGGTGCCGCAGCTCCAGGACATCTTCAGGCGTCGGGACCCTCGCGGCGATGCGCACCGGGGCAGGGGGCCGGTCGGCCAGTCGGGCAGCGCACCGGTGCGCCGTACGGTGCCCGGCACCATCAGCGCGGCGGGCGCGTTTACATCGAAAGGTAACGCGCCCAACAGTATTGGCGCCGCCCCCGAGCGCAGCGCCGCCTCCACCGCCGGCACGTCGCAGAAGCGCGCCTGCACCCCGTCGGCAACCAGTGCCGCTCTCCGCCCGCATAGCGCGAAGGGCGGTTCGCTCGGTCTCACTTAATGATCAACCCGAGCGCACCAAGCTGTCGCAACCCGTGCTCGAACCCACAGATCGCGATCGAGGCAGTAAGCATGGCGAAACCGCTACCCTCGACGAGCGGCCGCCCGAGCCAGCGCGTGATCACCGCGCGGGAGAAGTGACCATGGCTGATGAACACCACGTCGCGTGACGCCAGGTGCTGTAGCGCCAACGCGACGGCGCGGTCAGCGCGATCGGTGACCTGCGCGACGCTCTCACCGCCGTGGCATCCATGCGTCCACACCAGCCAATCAGGTTCGGTTTCGCGGATCTGCGCGGTCGTCAGGCCTTCGTAGGAACCGTAATCCCATTCCGCGACCAGTGGAGATATTTCATCGATGGTGATGTCGGCCAACCTGGCCGTGTCCAGAGTCCGTTGGCGCGGGCTGCTGACCACCAACGGGTGATCAAGTTTGACTTCACCGAGAACCCGCCCAGCGATCATGGCCTGCGCCCTCCCGGTATCCGTCAGCTCGATCTCGGTGCGACCGGTGTGCCGGCCAGACGTCGACCACTCGGTCTCCCCGTGTCGGAGCAGCAACAGCCGGTGGCTCTCCACGCCCATGCCGACCGATTATGCCAGACAGTCGCGATTCGTCCCGCGGCACGGGGGAGAAGGTGACCTTCTCGCTGGGGCACGATCCCGACAAGCCCGCAAGTTCGCCCCGACCGCCCGCAACTACGCCGTGGCCCGGTTGGCCGGCGATGTCGGGCTGCGCATCAACGAGGCCTGCATGCTGGATCTGAACGACGTGCGGTGGGAGTTGGGCCGGTTCGGCAAGCTAAATGTTCGTTACGGCAAGGGTTCTCGTCGCAAGGGTCCCAAACCGCGGCTGGTGCCGCTTATCAACGGCGCCGACCGCAGCTTGTGCTGGTTCATCGAGAACGTCCTCGGCTTGTTCGGCATCGAGCCGTCCGGGCACGGCACGCCGCTGTTTCCGTCCGAACGCAAAAACACCGATGGCCCAGCACGATTGCGGAGGCCAAATCGTCACAGTGACGTATCTCGAAGGAGTAGCCGGGAGAGGACGGAGGCGCGGTCGGTAGCACCCAGGCTCGCCATAGCGTCACTGCAGGGTCACGCGAAGGTCAGGGTTGAACGAATACGGAACAGAAAGAGTGAGAAGACCGCGGCCGCGGAACAGAAAGAGTGAGAAAAGCGCAGATAGATTGAGAAGGGACAGCGGGACTCTGGCAGTTCACTAAGATGGGCTACGCGGAAGCCTGTGTGCTGCAACGGGTTTCGTCGATAAGCGACCTTATGTAAGATAGCGGCTGATATAGCCTGCTTCCCAACCCATTTCGTATGCCGATAATTTCGGTCTGGTCTCACCCTAGTTGGCCCTTTCGCAGATGATCTGGCACGCGGCGGATTCGCGGCCGGATCTGTGTTGGATGCGCACGGCACAGGGACGGGCACTATTTGGCGGCGTCGCCGCACACCCGTTCCGGCCACTGCACTACCCGATGACCTCAGCGATTGGGCTCGGCATCCTCACCGCCGGACACCGCCACGGCTGGCCGGTCGCCGAGGGCGGGTCGGCGTCGATCACCACCGCGCTGGCCGCGAGGCTCACCGACCTGGGTGGCAAGATCGAAACCGGCGTCCCCATCCAGGCGGCCTCCCAGCTACCGCCGGCCGACGCCACCCTGTTCGACCTGGCCCCGGAATCGGTCGCAGCCATCCTCGCCGACCGGCTACCGCCCCGAATCCAGCGTGCCTACAGCCGTTTTCGCCGCGGGCCCGGCGCGTTCAAAGTGGACTTCGCCGTCGAGGGTGGGGTTCCGTGGACAAACCCGCACGCCCGCCGCGCCGGGACCGTGCACCTGGGCGGCAGCTTCGCCGAGCTGGCTGCCGCCGAACGCGACGTCCATGCGGGCCGGATGCCGCAGCGGCCGTTCGTCCTAGTCGGCCAGCAGTATCTAGCTGACCCACAACGCTCGGTCGGCGACATCGACCCGGTGTGGAGCTACGCCCACGTGCCCAACGGCTATACCGGCGATGCCACCGCGGCGATCATCGCCCAGATCGAGCGGTTCGCACCAGGATTCCGCGACCGCATCGTCGGTCAGGCCGCGCGGACAACCACCGATATGCCCGCATATAACCCAAACTTCGCCTGCGGCGACATTATGACTGGTTTCTCCAGCGTCGCCGAGTGGTCGCCGTCGAAGTAGTCCCAGGTCGGGGCGTTTGGCGGCAGCGGCGGGTTTGTCGTTGTCGGCAAACGGCGAGTCCCGTCGCCTTTCGGCCACCGGCATCCGCTTCTTGGGCATCCTGTCCCCGCCGAGGGATTCCGCCCCTCTTACGATCGGCCTACCGGACCGACTCGGCCCGGACCCCGACGAGGTTTCCACGTTCCACGCACACGAGACACGACCGGGGTGGGTGCCCCCTATACCCCGAGACCAGCGGTGTTCCCACGACCGGCTCTCACTGCCCGGTCGCCGCTTGCCGCCCCTTCCAGCGGCCAGGCCCTATCACCCAGGTATTCGTCCCGTCTTCCAGGGTTAGAAATAACGAGGCATCATCAGGGGTTCACTCACGTTCACCCGTCCGGCCTTCCCCTCGCCCGGTTGCTCCCCCAGACGGAACAGGGGCCCTTAGGCTTCTACCCTGGGCTTCGCACCCCAACGGACAAGACCCGTCGACGCACGCCGGGGCGGGGATCGATCCTGAACACTGATCGAGAACTAGCACCCCGCAGAGCCGGCCTCCAATCTGCGGGTTCATTCGCTTTGCACGACCTCGTTTCGCATGAGAACTTTCCTTACTGGTATCCGGGTCGTGTGCTATCGTCTGAACCGCGGCGTCGGTGTCCTTAATCGAAACCGGTGCCGGCGCGAAGAATTGCATGTCCTCGCGCACGAACATTCGTTGCCG
>NZ_JBKQQD010000482.1:0-31216 GCF_052144515.1 Mycobacterium sp.
GCCGCCGCCAACGTGGCTGCGATCGAGTTGGTCGACTCGTGAGCCAACACGCGGGGGAGCACCACCTCGCGAAGTACACGACGTTCTTCGGGGTCGGGTGCCAGGTACCAACCATCCGCCTTGCTGATGGTGGTGTACCCGTACGGCGGGGTTCCGCCGTGCCAGCGTCCGACCTTCCTGAGGTCGCGGTGGCTGCCCGCGTTGCGGGCGCTGATCGCTTCCAGCTCCCCCTCTGCCACGCCTGCGATGACGTTGGCCACCAGCCTGCCGATCCACGTCGACAGGTCGATCGACTCGGACACCGAGGCGAGGGTCTTGCCGTGTTCCAGTACGTGGCCAAACAGTTTGTTCAGCGGGATCACCCGGCGCGACAGCCGGTCCAGCCGATAGGCCACGAGGGCATCCCACTCCCGGAGTCGTGGCTCCGAGAGCCACGGTCCCAGCTCGGGCGTCTCGAACGGATCGACACCGCCGGATGTCCCCGAGTCGATGGCCCACCCGACCACGCGATGCCCGTGCATCGCGGCCCACTGCTCGATCGCCTCGCGCTGTCGATCTAGGGAAGTGCCCGTCTCCGACTCTTCTTTCGAGAGGCGGATACGCCCCAGAACACGGAGGTTGGCTGGTGTTTCTTGACTCATGACGCCACCATAGGGTTTTCTGGGCCGAAGTGGCAAGATCCCGCTGGCGGTCTGATCAGCCCATCGGGTCGCTGCTCGACGTCACGGCCTCGGTAACGGGGCTGGACTCGGGCTTGGGATAGAACGGCGGGTTCAGCGCTCCCCACCGCACGCAGCTCCACCGCCCGTCGGTGATGGGTGACAACACCACCGACTGGGCGTTTTCCAGATGGTTGTCCAGCGCAAAGTTTGCGTCCACTCCGGCGAGCACCGCCGAGGCCAGCCGGATCACCGCGCCGTGGCTGACGACGATGATGTCGCCGTTGAAGTCGTCGTCGTTGAGGAAGCGCATGCGCAGGTCGGTGAGCACGGGCACGTACCGGTCCAGGACGTCGTTGCCCGTCTCGCCACCGGGCAGTGGCACGTCGAGCTCGCCGTGGTGCCACCTTTTGTAGATGGCGTTGAATGCGGCGACCGCGTCGTCGTCGTTGCGGTTTTCCAGCTCGCCGACCTGCACCTCGTGAATGCCGGCGACCTCGTAGGCGAGCACGTCGAGTTGAGCCCCGATGACGGCGGCCGTCTCCGACGCCCGGACGGCCACGGAGTGCGCGAGTATTGCCGGCTGCCCCAAACCCTGGGCGAACGCCAGGGCCTGATCCCGGCCCAAGGGGGTCAGCGCCGCGCCCGGCGGTCGGGTGTCCAATCGTCGCTCGACATTGCCGTAGGACTGGCCGTGTCGTAGCAGCACCAGGCGTCCGCTCACCGCCCTGACCCCCCGGGTTTGCCCGCCCGCAGCCCCGCTAGCCAGCGCGACGCCTCGTCGGGCGGCGGTGGCCCGACTGCCTGTCTTGTACTGGCGGCCCCCCATGTCGGCCAGGACCCGAGATAGCGCACGTCGGCACAACGACGGTGCAGCGCTTTGAGCGCCTCGGCGACTGCGTCGTCATCGATGTGGCCGACGCAGTCCACGAAGAACAGGTAGGTGCCGAGCTCGGTTCGGGTGGGCCGGGATTCGATCCGGGTGAGGTCGATGCCGCGGATACCGAATTCGGCCAGCGCGGCCACCAGCGCCCCGGGCGCGTTGTCGATACGCAAGACCGCGGAGGTGCGATCGGCTCCGGTGCGGGCCGGTGGTGGGCCCGGCGCGCCAACGAGGACGAAACGGGTACAGGCGTTGGATTCGTCGACCACACCCTCGGCCAGGGTCGTCAAGCCGTAACGGATGGCGGCCAGCGGTGAGGTCACTGCGGCGTCGACCTGGCCGTCGGCCACTTGCCGTGCCGCGTCGGCGTTGGAGTACGCGGGCCGCAGCTCGGCATCGGCCAGGTGGGTGGCGAGCCACCGACGTACCTGTGCCGCCGCCACCGGGAACGCCGCCAGGGTGCGCACGTCGGCGGCGGTGCGCTCGGGCTTGACGACGATGCTGAACGTCACGTCCAGCGTTGTTTCGGCGTACACCTGCAGCGGCGAACCGATGGCCAAGCTGTCCAAGGTGGGTGACACCGATCCGTCGATCGAGTTCTCGATCGGCACGCACGCGTACTCGGCCACGCCGTCACGGACGGCGTCCAGCGCGGCGGGTGTGCTCTCAATCGGAAGCTGCCGCAAGGCGTCCGGTTCGAGTCCGGGCACCAGGCCCGCGGTCGTCATCTGCAGCAGAGCCGCCTCGGTGAAGGTCCCTTCCGGACCGAGGTAAGCGATTCGGGCCACGCTGACAACCCTAGTGGCGCGGGATCCCACACCGGGGCTTGCGGCGCCCCGCGGCGCAAGTTACGTTAGCCTTACCTACATACGGTAATGATGTTACCAAGGAGGGTAATAATGTTACCACTGGCCAGTGCCACGCCGACGACTGCGGAACGCATCCGCAGCGCCTGCGTGCGAGCCGGCGGCGCGCTGCTGGCCTTCGAGGCGGGCCCTGCCGGCGAGGACCCGGTAGTCACTCCCATACACCACTTGCTGGGCGACGGATCTTTCGCCGTGGCAGTCCCGATCGACCCACCCCGACCGACAGACGGGGCTTCCGGCGCGCAGGCGCTGCTGGAGCTGACCGACCACGCGCCGCTTCCGATGCGGGAGCCGGTCCGCTCCCTGGTGTGGGTCCGCGGCCGACTGCAGCCGGTCCCGGCAGCCGATGTGACCCAGACACTCGACTTGATCGCTGCCGAGCACCCCAGTCCGGCACTGTTGCAAGTCGAGACCCCGAGATCCAGACCGGCCAGCTCCGACGAGACCCGGTACACCCTGATGCGGCTCGAGGTCGCGTCCGTGGTCGTGACCGACGCGACCGGTGCCGAGCCGGTCAGTGTCGCGGCCCTACTTGAAGCCCGGCCCGACCCCTTCTGCGAAATCGAATCAACTTTGCTCTGGCACTTGGCGACCGCCCACAACGACGTCATCGCGCGACTGGTGTCCAGGCTGCCGGCGCCGTTGCGACGCGGCCGGGTGCACCCGCTGGGCCTCGACCGTTACGGCGTGCGCTTTCGCATCGAAGACACCGACGGCGATCACGACGTCCGGCTGCCCTTCCACAAGCCGGTGGACGACATGACCGGATTGAGCCAGGCCATCCGGGTACTGATGGGTTGCCCGTTCCTGAACGGGCTGCGCGCGCGCCATTAACGTGCTGGCTGCACCCGATTGCGGGTCCAGGCACGTAAGTTATCCAGGTGGACGGTGACCGATCACCGAAACTTCGACGGCCACGAAGGCAAATTCCCCCGGCCGTCCCATCGGCCTCAGCCCGGCCGGAACCTTCGCAGCTCATTCGCCGCGAGGCCGCTCCACCGCGACCGCCGGCCGTGCCGCGGACTCCAGGGCCTCCGCCGCCGCCGGTTGCCCCCAGTGCTCGCCGCCGCCCGACCAGCGCAGCGGCGCCTGCGCCCCGCCCCGTCGCGCCGAAGACGCGGCGCAGACGCCGCTGGGGCCGGGTGCTGGCGGTCAGCCTGCTGATCGCCCTGCTACTGGCCGGCGCCGGCATCCTCGGCGGAGCCGTGTGGTTCGACACGTCGCTGCGCCGCGACCCGGCGCTGACAAACTACGCCGATCGCCCGGCAGCCGGCCGCGGCACCAACTGGCTGCTCGTGGGTTCGGACAGCCGTCAGGGCCTGTCCGTCGAGCAACAGAAAGCTCTGGCCACCGGCGGCGACATCGGCAACGGCCGCACCGACACCATTCTGCTGATACATCTGCCGGCGTTGGGGTCGAGCGCGCGGCCGACGGCGGTGTCGATCCCGCGCGACTCATACGTGCCGATCCCCGGCAACGGCAAGGACAAAATCAACGCCGCGTTCGCGATCGGCGGGGCGCCCCTGCTCACCCAAACCGTGGAGAAAGCCACCGGACTGCGCCTCGACCACTACGCCGAGATCGGATTCGGCGGGTTCGCCGGGCTGGTCGACGCGCTGGGCGGGGTCAGCCTGTGCCTGCCCGAGTCGATCAGCGATCCCCTGGCCGGCATCGACCTGCCGGCGGGCTGCCAGAAGCTGGACGGCCGCAATGCGCTGGGGTACGTCAGGAGCCGCGCCACACCGCGGGCAGATCTGGATCGGATGGTCAACCAACGGCAGTTCGTGTCGGCGCTGCTGCACCGCGCTGCCAGCCCAGCGGTGTGGCGCAATCCGTGGCGCTGGTACTCGGTGCCGCACGCGGCGGTGGACGCCCTGACCGTAAATCAGGGCGACCACGTCTGGGACCTGGCCCGGCTCGGCTGGGCCCTGCATGGACCCGTCACCGCGATCACCGTCCCGATCGGGGAATTCACCGACAGCGACGCCGGGTCGGTGGTGGTGTGGAACCACGACGCGGCGCGCACATTGTTTGACGCGCTCGCCTCCGATGCCCCGGTGCCGGCTGCTCTCGACGGGCAGCAGTAAATAACGCGATTGCGGCCCGGCGAGTCAGCCGTCCCCGTGGGTTTGCGTGTTCTGCAACCAGGCCTTGGTGCGGCCGGGGTGGTGCGTGGCGATCCATGCCACTCCGATATCCCGGCAGAAGTCGATGTCTTCGTACTCGTCGACGTTCCAGCAATACACCGCCCGGCCCTGGGCGACGGTGCGGTCCACGAGTTGGGGATATTCCTTCAACGCCGCCAGCGACGGCCCCACGGCGGTGGCCCCCACGGCGGTGGCCGCGCTGCTGGTCAGGTAGCGGGCGGTTCTACCGAGCAGCACCGTCGGCAATAGCGGCGCGGCCCGTCGGATCCGCCAGACGGCGGCCGCCGAAAACGACATCACCACCGCGCGAGATCGGTCGGCCGAGGCAGGAGCGGCGATACCGTAGCGGTGCAAAAGTGCTAGCAGTTTGCTTTCCACCAGCGAGCCGTACCGGACGGGATGTTTGGTCTCGATGAACATCTTGACCGGACGGTTCCAGTCCAGGACCAGCGAAACGAGGGCGTCCAGCGTCAGCAGGCTGGTGTCACCGTGAGTACCGTCCGGTCGCCAGCTGTCGTGCCATGCACCGTATTCCAGCTCGCGTAGCTCGGCCAGCGTCATCGTGCTGACCAACCCGGCTCCCGTCGACGTCCGATCCAGACGGCGGTCATGGACGCAAACCAGATGGCCGTCGCGGGTCAGCCGCACATCGCATTCCACACCGTCGGCGCCCTCTTTGAGCGCGAGGTCGTAGGCGGCCAGCGTATGTTCCGGCCGAGCGGCCGAAGCGCCGCGGTGGGCTACCACGAACGGGTGTCCGGTGAGCACCTCGTCGGCCGCCGTCATAACCACTATGCTGCCGGTTCCTGCCCGTCCAACTCAACCGGAGCAGCAGATCCGGGCGCGGCCGATCCATCCGGACTCAACACCACCCAGCGGTGCGCAGGTCGATGGACCGGTTTGCGCTCGAACCCTTCGAAGACCCGGGCAATGGAGGCGACTGCGACCGCCGCGAACAGGTACGCGAACACCATCATGACGGTGTTGTTGGCGATGCCCTGCGAGTCCGTGGCAAAGCTGGAGGTGAGGGCGAAGATCGAAACGACGTAGCTGAAAACCCAAGCGATCCACCACAGCATGATCGGTCGCTGTAGCCGGGCGTAGTGGTTTTCGATGGTCGCCAGCTCGATGACATAGACCGGAGCCCACAATAGATTAGCGAACGGCACCAGGCAGCCGGCCCACAACGCCGGGACGGAGCGGTGCTGTGACAACGCGTAGTGCGAGAACGCGGCGGCCCGGCGCGCGATCAGCCACCGGATCAGCACCACAACGCACGCGATCAAAGCGACGATCGCGGCCATACTGGCTGCCACTCCGAGCCAGTCCGCGGCGCCGGCTACCACCGAGTTCAGCAGCGTGTTCCGGTTGATGACCAACAGCACATACCGCAGGACATACATCAGCGCCGCAATGGCCAGAACCAGCACACTGACGAAGAGGGTGGTGCGCACCGTCGCTGCCGATGGCCCTCCCCTCGCGGGCGCTTGTGTCGTCTCAGCCGCCTGCTCGACGCGGTCCATGAGGCCCCAACGGGGTATCACCGCGTAGCGCGGTGTGGGCCCGAGATGCCGTTGCCTGCGCCTGGCGGGCGGTGCGGCGCCGGGGCGCACGGCTATCCACCGGAAGCCCGGCGGCAGCCGCGGCGGCGTGCGCTGAAACGCGGGTGGCCGTGAAACCGGTGCAGCCGCAGCCGCCAACGGGCCACTGCGCGAACTCCACCGCGGGTCGGGCGGTGGTGGCGCGTCCGCCAGCGGCGCCATCAGCGCCCCGCGGCAACGGGGACACCATTCACGTCGGCGGTCGCGGACATTCCACCGCGTGCCGCATTGTGAACACACCTGGATCACCGGACTAGCCTAGCCCGGGCGATGACGCAGGCCACGCCACACGACAGCTACCCAGTCCCGCCCCGGCCTATCCACAGTTTCCACAGCCTTATCCACAGCGGGGCCGGGGCATTTATCCAGGCTCTATCGGCCCACTGGGCCCTAACTGTGGATAACGCCACGCTGTCGAGCCACGCCGATAGACAGCCTGGTGTGGACTCGAGCGAACAGCGGGCCTGGCCCCGACCACCCCGAACGCCCGTCACCCACAATTCCGCCGATGCCGGCTCCGCAACACCACCGTGTTTGTGCCGGAGTTTTCCAAGCGGCCCGCAAGAGGTTATGATCGCGATCACAGCAGTGACCCACCTCACTGTGGTTCGGTGAATGTGCAGGTGAGAGGCGCTTAATGGCAATGCATTTGTTCGGTCCGAGGCCGTCGGCCCCGCCGAACTCGTACTCCGGCTCGCCTGCTTGGAGCCACTCCTACAGCGTCGCCGCGCTACGCGCCGGCCTGATCGCTCTGGTGTTGCTGGCAATCCTGGCCATCATCGTTTTGTCTTGAACTCACGCCGACCGGGTATCCGCGAGGTCTACCAGTTGCGGTCGTTCTTGCGGCGCGGGCGGTCATAGAGCAGGGTTGACTAGGCCGACAACTAGGCTAGCCGTCGCGCGGCAGCCCCGCGCGAACGAGCGTTAGACGACCACCAACGATCAAAGGAAGGAATGTCGTGGCTGAATACACCCTGCCCGATTTGGACTGGGACTACGCAGCGCTGGAACCCCACATTTCCGGTCAGATCAACGAGCTTCACCACAGTAAGCACCACGCCACGTACGTCAAGGGTGCCAATGACGCCGTCGCCAAACTCGAGGAGGCACGCTCAAAGGAGGACTTCTCCGCGATCCTGCTGAGCGAGAAGAACCTGGCGTTCAATTTGGCCGGCCACGTCAACCACACCATCTGGTGGAAGAACCTGTCGCCGGACGGCGGGGACAAGCCGACCGGTGAGCTCGCCGCGGCGATCGACGACGCCTTCGGATCGTTCGACACCTTCCGTGCGCAGTTCCACGCGGCCGCCACCACCGTGCAGGGGTCGGGATGGGCAGCACTGGGCTGGGACACACTCGGCAAGAAGCTGCTGATATTCCAGGTGTACGACCACCAGACCAACTTCCCGCTCGGCATCATTCCCCTGCTCCTGCTCGACATGTGGGAGCACGCTTTCTACCTGCAGTACAAGAACGTCAAGGTGGACTTCGCCAAAGCGTTTTGGAATGTCGTCAACTGGGCGGATGTGCAGTCACGCTACGAGGCGGCAACCTCGAAAACCCAGGGGCTGATTTTCGGCTGACTCGTTCTCAATCGGGCTTGGGCGCCGCGCGGATCGCGTGGCGCCCTTGCCTATATGGGGGCTCGCATGAGCCTTCTGTGTGAGCGGTTTGTAAACCCAAGCGCCGGTGGCCGTGTCGAGTTGCATGGCGCGCAAACCTTGCGCATCCTTAATTATTCGAGATACCGATGTGGTTATTCGGACGGCTTGGGAGGTCGGGCGGAGGGCGAGATGGAAACTGGGTCAGGTCGGCCTATCGGGGTTGCTCCCTTCCATTCTCGTGGTGCCCTGAAAGGGTTTGTGATCTCTGGGCGTTGGCCTGATTCGACGAAAGAGTGGGCCCAGCTGCTGATGGTCGCGGTGCGGGTCGCGTCGTTACCCGGATTGCTCTCCACCACAACGGTGTTCGGTGCTCGCGAGGAGCTTCCCGACGAGCCCGAGCCCGGCACAGTGGGCCTGGTGCTTGCCGAGGGCACCGTCTTCGGTGAATCAGCCATCCAGCCAGGCTATTTCGCTGATCATCAGCCGCCGGCCCTGCTGATGTTGCATCCGCCGTCAGAAACCACGCCGTCGTTGCCGGAATGCACCGGGGCGGCGTCGGGATGCGTACTGCTGCCGGGATTGCCGTATCTGGGACTCGAACACCGGGCGGCCTGGGTGGAGGCAGAAGCCGACGGCACCATCACATCGATGGTGAGCCGTGTGGGTGTCGACCCGATCAGCCATCCCGACACCGCGATTCTGGCGATGCTGCTTGCGGCATAAGGGAAATTCGAATCCTGCGGGTATCGAATCGAGGAATACGGGCGTCCGAACAGATCCCAGCTCATCACCATGACTACGCGCTGCGCTACCGATGGGGGGTGGTACTGCTCGGCGTAGCGCTTGCCTCGTGCCTGGTGCACGGCATCTCCATCTCGATCGGCCACTTCCTGGGGGCCACGCTGCCAACACGTCCCATGGCCTTCGCGTCAGCGATCGCCTTCCTGATTTTCGCGGTACGGGCCTGGCGCGAGTGCACCGGCGACGACAACGTCTCCACCACCCCTGAATCCCGATTCGCTCTGCTCCACCGTCGTGTCGTCGTTTGTGCTTGCCGAAATGAGCGACAAGACGAGCTTGGCGACGCTGACGCTGGCCAGCGACCACGACTGGGTCGGGGTATGGCTCGGCAGCACCCTGGGCATGGTTTTGGCCGACGGCCTGGCGATTCCTATCGGGACATGGCTGCATCAACGGCTTCCCACGCAGCTGCTGCACGTCTTGGCCAGCCTGCTGTTCCTGGTGTTCGGATTGTGGATCCTGTTCGACTGCGCTTTGGGCCGGCGCTCGGTGGCCATCGCCGTTGCTGCAGCGGTGGCGCTGGCGGCGGCAATCGCCTCCGTGATTTACAGGTCGCAAACTTCGCACCGACGCCGAACGCGGGCCCTGAGCGCCGAACGGTCACCGGACGCCGTCTGAGTTGCCGACGGCGCCCGCCGCACCGGGCGTCCGCACCTCACGGATGTGTGCATGGGCCGCTGCACGCGTACCGGGCCGGTTTCGGACGGGGTCGCGTGATCCCGCACAGCAAAGGAAACGCTCGGCAAATCTGCGTCGATCTCCCCGTTGCCCGGGATCAGGCATTTCCGCTTGATAGCGCCTGCTTGACTCTTCCGTTAATTACGACAGAACTGAAACGTCGCAGACCTTAATTGGACTATTTCTGCGTATAGGCTGTGAATTTCGTTCAACGTGTAGACATCTGAGCCGGAGGGTTGCAGGCTCTGCAGGGGAGGTTTCGCATACCGCTTAAGACGCGAGTACCAAACCCCCTGGGGTTTGCACTTTGCTGTGGACAGAAGTGTCGCTACGATGATCAGCAAATGCCTATAGACAACAGGTCCCTCTTCAGTCCCGTGGAGGTCTTATCGATGAGCACGACGTTCGCTGCCCGCCTGAACCGCTTGTTCGACACGGTGTATCCACCCGGGCGCGGGCCGCACACCTCCGCGGAGGTCATCGCGGCACTCAAGTCAGAAGGCGTCACAATGTCGGCTCCCTACCTGTCACAGCTACGCTCAGGAAACCGCACCAATCCGTCGTCGGCGACCATGGCCGCCCTTGCCAACTTCTTCCGCATCAAGCCGGCTTACTTCACCGACGACGACTACTACGAAAAGCTCGACAAGGAATTGTCATGGCTGTGCACGATGCGTGACGAGGGTGTGCGTCGCATCGCGGTGCGGTCATTCGGGTTGTCACCGCAGGCCCAGCAGAATCTCGTCGATCGCGTCGACGAGCTGCGCCGCGCGGAGAAGCTCGACGCGTAATCCCGCTGGCCGCCGCGCGTAGCCGATGGCGGCTCGGTAACCAATCTGTGGTTCGCTCAGCCCGACCTGGCGGGTTGGCGTCGACTTATGCCGATTAGGGTTGGCTCACGGATCGCGCACACGCGAGAGCGATAGACAACGACAGCCAGCGAGATTACCGGGAGGCGGCCGGTAAGGGGCCTGTTCCGCAACCAAAAGAGCCGCGCGACGCGGCGCGCCGAAGCCCGTGCGATCAAGGCCCGCGCCAAGCTCGAGGCCCGGCTGACCGCCAAAAACGAGGCACGCCGGATCAAACACGCCCAGCGGTCCGCCGACAAGGCGCTCAGGGCGCAGGTCAAAGCCCAGCAGGACAGCGACCGGGTCGCGCTGAAAGTCGCTGAGGCCGAACTCAAGGCGGCGCACGAGGGCAAGTTGCTGTCGCCGACGCGGATCCGGCGGGTGCTGACGGTGTCTCGGCTGCTCGCCCCGATCCTGACGCCGGTGATATACCGCGCGGCCATGGCCACCCGTGCGCTGATCGACCGGCGTCGCGCCGATCAGCTCGGGATTCCGTTAACCCAGATCGGCCAGTTCTCCGGCAGCGGTGCGCGACTGTCGGCACGGATCGCCGGGTCAGAGCAATCGCTGCGGATGGTGCAGGAAAAGAAGCCCAAAGACGCCGAAACCAGGCAGTTCGCATCGGCGATCACCGAACGGCTCGCCGACCTGTCGGCTGCCGTCACCGCCGCGGAGCACATGCCGGCCGCGCGGCGCCGCGCCGCCCACTCGGCGATCTCGTCCCAACTCGACGGCATCGAGGCGGACCTGATGGCCCGGCTCGGGTTGACCTGACCACTTGACACGCATGTTCGGCACAAACAGCATTTCGCGCATGCTCATCGCAGGCGCCGCGGCGGCCGGACTCTATCTTTCCGCCGGCACCGCGCTGGCCTGGGCGCATGTCCATGCCAGCAGCGACAACGCGGTGCGCGGGGGCGCGGCGATCGTCACCTTTGAGGTGCCCAACGAATCCAGCACGGGCGCAGCCACCACCGCGCTGACCGTCGCCCTTCCCAACGTGGCATCGGCACACGCCGAAGCCATGCCCGGGTGGACGGCCAAGCTGGACCGCGACGGGGCAGCCGGGACCGTGCGCTCGGTGACCTGGTCGGCCGCGCCCAACGGCGGGATCCCAGGGGATCAGTTCGCGCTGTTCCGGATATCGGTGCAGCTGCCCGACGCCGACACCGTCAGCTTCCCGGCCACCCAGACCTACTCCGATGGGTCGATCGTCAAGTGGGACCAGCCCCCGCAGCCCGGTGGCGGCGAACCCGAATATCCGGCACCCATGCTGACACTCGCCGTCGGGCCGGTGGTGCCTCATGACCATCACGCGCCTCCCGGGGCGCCGGCGGCGCAGTCGAAGCCCCCGGCCGACAACACCGCCCGCGTGCTGGGCGGGGTGGCCCTGGCCCTTGGCGCGCTGGGTCTCTGCCTGGCGCTGTTTCGTCGGAGGACATGAAGCGCCGGCCATACATCGCCTGGGTGGGACTGTTGCTGGCCGTCCTGGCGTGGACTGCGGCCGTGACTGCCCCGCTCGCGTTCGCGCATGCCGCGAGGGTGTCGTGTCAGCCTGGCGACAACGCGGTGCTGACGGCCGGCCCCGACCAGGTGAGCGCCACCTTCAACGAGCAATTACAGACCTCGTTTGCGGCCATGGCGGTCGTCGGGCCCGATGGCAATCTGTGGTCTACCGGCCAGCCGACGGTGCAGGGCGCCGTCGTCAGCGTCGGGGTGCGACCGCTCGGACCCACCGGCAGCTACACCGTGAACTATCGGGTGACGTCTGCCGACGGCCATGTGGTGTCAGGATCCTGGTCTTTTCGGCTGGCGGTGGCCGGCACCGGCACACCCGGGCCCGCACCCGCCGCCACCGGTGCGGGCGGCGGCGTCCCGACTTGGTTGTTTGGGGCGGTGGCCCTGGCGCTGGTCGCCGGAGCTGCGCTGTGGGCGATGCGTCGCAGGCCGTGACCCGCCCCCGGTTACCAAGACGCCCCACGGCGTCCTGGCATGATGGGATTCGACCGACTTTAGTACGCCACGAAGCTGTAAAGACAAAGTTGTGAAGGAGCGGCCGCATGGCAGACCCGCAGGACCAACCCGACAGCGAACCCGACGGCGCTTCGACACCTCCGGCCAAGGAGCCACCCGCCAAAGCCGTCAAGAAGACCGCAAAAGCGCCCGCCAAAAAAGCACCCGCGAAAAAGGCGCCGGCCAAAAAGGCGCCCGCTAAAAAAGCACCCGCCAAGAAAGCACCCCTCAAGAGCCCCGAACCCGCGCCACCCAAGCCGGCCGACCAGCCCCTCAGCCTTGCGCAGCGGATCGAAACCAACGGCCAACTTGATGCCGCCAAAGACGCAGCGGCACACGCGAAGTCAACCGTGGAAAGCGCGAACGACCCGGTCTCCGGCGACGCGTATCCACCGGCAGCGCGCACCTCGCCGGTGCCGCTGGTGGTCGCGCTGGCGCTCAGCCTGTTGGCCATCCTGCTGGTCCGCCAACTGCGCCGCCGCTGAACGGCACGTCTGAAGTGACCGTGCCCTTTCGGCCAACCGCCGACCTCGTCGATGAAATCGGCTCCGACGTGCGCAGCTGCGACATCCAGTTCCGCCAGTTCGGCGGGCGCCTGGAATTCGCCGGACCGATCAGTACCGTGCGTTGCTTCCAGGACAACGCGCTGCTGAAATCCGCACTCTCGCAGCCGGGGGCGGGCGGCGTGCTGGTGATCGATGGCGCCGGCTCCCTACACAACGCCTTGGTCGGTGACGTCATCGCCGAACTGGCTCGCTCGAACGGCTGGGCTGGGTTGGTGGTCCACGGCGCGGTGCGCGACGCCGCCGCCCTTCGCGGCATCGACATCGGCATCAAGGCGCTGGGCACCAACCCCCGCAAGAGCACGAAGACCGGGGCCGGGGAGCGCGATGTCGAGATCAGCCTGGGCGGCGTGACGTTCGTGCCTGGCGAAGTCGCCTACAGCGACGACGACGGCATTGTTGTCGTCTAAACCGCTACTACGGCGGGCTTTTTGGCGAACCGGAGACCCTCGTCGGCGACCTTACCGCGCCGGATCAGCCGGAGGTCGCGCAGGTAGTTCTGGTTCAGCCGCCAGGGCGTGCGGTCACCCTGCTTCGGCAACTCCTCGAGCGAGCGCAACACGTAGCCGGGCGTGAAATCCATGAACGGCCGTTCTTCGACGTCCGAACCCGGGTGCTCGACCACAACGGTGTCAAAGCCGTTGTCGTCCATGTAATTCAGCAACCGGCAGGCGAATTCCGACACCAGGTCGGCCTTCAGTGTCCACGACGCGTTGGTGTATCCCACCGTGTAGACCATGTTGGGCAGGCCGGACAGCATCATGCCCTTGTAGGCCATCATCTTGGTCAGGTCAGCCGGCTGGCCGTCGGCAGTCACGGTCGCTCCACCGAACAGCTGCAGGTTCAATCCCGTTGCGGTGATGATGATGTCGGCCGGCAGCTCGTGTCCCGAATTCAGCCGGATGCTGGTCGGGGTGAACCGATCGATGGTATCGGTGACCACGTCGGCCTTCCCCTTGCGGATGGCGCGGAACAAGTCGCCGCTGGGCACCAGGCACAGCCGCTGCTCCCACGGGTTGTAGTGGGGACCAAAGTCCTTCTGCACGTCATAGCCCTCGGGCAGCTGGCGCTCGACGTAGCCCAGGAGGATTTGTCGCATCCGGTGCGGCCACTTCTGGCACGCCCCGTACAGCGCCGACTGCCGTAGGATGTTCTTCCAGCGGACCGCGGTGTAAGCCGCCTTCTCGGGCAACCAGCGGTTGAGCCGCTCGGCCATCTTGTCCCGCCTTGGCTGGGAAACGATGTAGGTCGGTGAACGCTGCAGCATCGTGACGTGTTTGGCGCCCGAATTCGCAAGCGCCGGAATCAAAGTGACCGCAGTGGCGCCACTGCCGATCACGACGATGTTCTTGTCGGCGTAGTCGAGGTCCTCGGGCCAGTGCTGCGGATGGATGATCGGGCCGGTGAAGTCCTCCGAGCCGGCGAACGTCGGCGCGTAACCCTGCTCGTAGTTGTAGTAACCGCTGCACAGGAACAGGAATGAGCAGGTGATCGTGCTTGGTGCGCCGTCGATTTCAATCTGCAGGGTCCAGCGGTTGTCCGCATTCGACCAGTCGGCGCCCAGGAGCTTGTGGTTGAGCCGGATGTGCTTGTCGATGCCGTACATGGCCGCGGTGCTCTTGACGTACTCGAGAATCGGCCCCCCGTCGGCAATGGCCTGGCGCTCGGTCCAGGGACGGAAGCGGAAACCCAGCGTGTGCATGTCGGAGTCGGAACGAATGCCCGGATAGCGGAACAGATCCCAGGTGCCGCCCATCGCGGAGCGCTTCTCCAGGATGGCGTAGCTCTTGGTCGGGCAACGATCCTGCAGGTGCCAGGCCGCGCTCACGCCGGAGATGCCGGCGCCCACGATGACGACGTCGAGGTGCTCAGTCATGGCGCCACGCTATCAACACAGTGTTGAGAACGTCAACGCTCTGTCGAAATTCTCAACAGTGTGTAAAGTACCAACCGTGACTTCTCTTGGTTTGGGTGCCAGTTCGACGCGCGCCCCGCGGGGCCGGCGCTCCACCCGCCCGTCCGGCGACGAGCGCGAGCAGGCGATCCTTGCGACGGCCGAGCGGCTGCTGCAGGAGCGTTCATTCGCCGACATTTCCGTCGATGACCTGGCCAAGGGCGCAGGCCTGTCCCGACCGACGTTCTACTTTTATTTCAAGTCCAAGGAGGCCGTGCTGCTCTCGCTGCTCGAGCCGGTTATCGCAAGCGCCGACGCCGAGTTCAATGGCGCCGTGCAGCGGCTGCCCACAGATCCGCGTCGGGTTTGGCGAAACGGGATCAAAGCGTTCTTCAGCGCATTCGCCTCGCATCGGGCGGCGGCCCGGGCGGGCAGGGAGGCACTGGCGACAAGCCCAGAGTTCCAGGCCGTGTGGTCGTCTTTCATGCAGAAGTGGACCGACTACACCGCGGTCATGATCACCGCTGAACGGGAACGGGGCGCCGCGCCCGAGACCATCCCGCCCTTAGACCTTGCGACGTCGCTGAATCAGATGAACGAGCGCACAATGATGGCGACGCTATCGCTGGAACAGCCGGCGGTTGACGAGGATCGGCTCGTCGACACCCTCACCCACATCTGGGTCACCAGCATCTACGGCGAGGCACGTTAGTCCAAGCTTGTCGGGGTCGCACTCAATGGGGGTAACCGGATGCGCATCATCACCGTCGAGGAACACTTCGAGCACCCAGAGGTCAGCGGGCGAGTGCTACAGCTGGGCGGCCCACCCAGCGGCCTGCCGCTGGAAGGGCTCGCCGAGTTCGGTTCGATCTTCAACGACGATCGCGACGCGGCAACCCGGCTGGGCGGGCACCGGCTGGCACACATGGATGCCGTGGGTGTCGACGTCCAAGTCGTCTCCCACGGCAATGGCAGCCCCAGTACGTTGGCCGCCCCGGAGTCGGTGGATCTTTGCCGTCAGGTGAACAACGATCTGGCACAACAGATCTCCGAGCACCCCGACCGGTTCCGGGGGTTCGCGACGCTTCCGCTCTATGACCCCGGCGCGGCGGCCGAGGAACTGCGCCGCTGCGTCGGCGACCTCGGCTTCGTCGGCGCACTGATCGCGGGAACATTCGAAGGGCTCTTCCTCGACGACGCCCGTTCGATCCGATCCTTGCGGCCGCCGAGGCCGTGGACCTATCCATCTACGTACATCCAGGATTGCCACACCCGCAGGTCGCCCAGCCGTATTACTTCGGTGACTGGTCCGCCGCCATCGGGGTGATGTTCTCCGGGCCCGCGTTCGGCTGGCACGCCGAGGCGGGCATCCACATCATCCGGCTGATCCTGTCCGGCGCGCTGGATCGGCATCCCGGCCTCAAGCTGCTCAGCGGGCACTGGGGTGAAGTGATGGCGTTCTGGCTCGAACGACTCGATGAGACCTTCGCGCTGGTGCGCACCGGCCTTCCCCGCGACATCAGTGACTACTACCGGCAGCAAATCTCGGTGACCCCGTCGGGAATGTTCAACCAGCATCAGCTCGACCACGTGGTCGCCGAACTGGGCGCCGAGCGGATCATCTACTCCGAGGACTTCCCGTACGTGAAGCGAGACAACGTCACCGAATTCCTCACGGATTCAGGCCTTTCCGACCAGGAGATGCACGCCATCGCGCACACTAACGTCGAAGCGCTGTTACGCATCTGACAATTGTCAGCGCCGTATGCGAACATATGTTCGTGCGCTGTGATGCGTCCATCCTGCACGCGGACCTGGATTCGTTCTATGCGTCCGTCGAGCAGCGTGACGACCCCGCGTTGCGTGGCCGCCCGGTGATCGTGGGCGGCGGGGTCGTACTGGCGGCCAGCTACGAGGCCAAGGCCTACGGCGTGCGCACCGCGATGGGCGGGGCGCAAGCACGGCGCCTGTGCCCACACGCGGTGGTGGTACCGCCCCGAATGAGCGCCTATTCGCGCGCCAGCGACGACGTGTTCGAGGTGTTCCGCGATTGCACCCCATTAGTGGAGCCGCTCTCGGTGGACGAGGCGTTTCTCGATGTCGGTGGATTGCGCCGGGTGTCCGGAACCCCGATCCAGATCGGGGCGCGGCTGCGCACGGACGTGCGCGCTCGAGTCGGCCTGCCTATCACGGTCGGGATCGCCCGGACCAAGTTCCTGGCGAAGGTCGCCAGCCAGGAAGCCAAGCCCGACGGGCTACTGCTGGTGCCGCCCGATGAGGAGCTGGCGTTCCTGCACCAACTGCCGGTGCGCCGGTTATGGGGCGTCGGTGTCGTGACCGCCGACAAGTTGCGCAATTACGGCATCACCACCGTCGCCGAGGTCGCCGAGCTCAGCGAGTCCACGCTGGCCTCGCTAGTGGGCTCCGCAATGGGGTGCCAGTTGTATGCGTTGTCCCGCAATCTCGACCGCCGCCGGGTGACCACCGGGGTTCATCGCCGCTCGGTCGGCGCCCAACGAGCGCTGGGCCGGGCCGGCAGCGCGATGTCGCCCGCCGAAATCGACGCGGTGGTGGTCAACCTCATCGACAGAATCACCGGCCGGATGCGTGCCGCGGGCCGCACTGGCCGAACGGTGTTGCTGCGCTTGCGCTTTGACGACTTCAGCCGGGCCACCCGGTCGCACACCTTGCCGTGGGCGACGTCTTCGACGCAACCCATCCTCGCCGCCGCCCGGGAACTGGTGGCATCGGCCACGCCGATGATCGCGCAGCGGGGATTGACGTTGGTCGGGTTCGCTGTGTCCGGTATCGACCGCACCGGTGCCGAGCAACTGATGCTGCCATTCACCGGGGAGCCGCGCGCGATAGACGCGGCAGTCGATGCGGTGCGCCGTCGCTACGGCAAATCCGCGCTCACCCGCGCAGTGTTGGTCGGCCGCGACGCGGGTATCGAGGTGCCGCACCTACCGGACTGACGCGACGCCGCCGCGCCGAGCGAACCTCAGAGTCCCTGGCTGGTCAGCCAGCAGTGGATGCGTTCGGCGACATCAGGCCAACCGGGTTCGAGCATCATGTTGTGTCCCATGCCGGGAAAAAACTCCGCTTGGACTCTGTATGCGCGTGCGGTCGCACGTACGTCACCTTTGACGACAGCCTTGTCGTTTTCGGCCCCGAGAACCAGGAGCGGGGTCGTTACCCGTGCGGGTTTGAGACGCACGAAGAGCCCGGGTGCGCCCCAGCCTTCTGGTTGTAGGCGTGCGGCACACGACTCGACAACGGATTCGGGCGTGTGCGTGGAGAAAAAGTGGTCTCGCGCTAGGCGTGGGGTGTTCACCAGGTCGGCTGTGCTGCCGACCGTGTTGGCGCGAACGGCTACCAACGGATGTCGGCGCATGATGCGGGCTGCCACGCCTGCCCTTCGCGCCGCGCGCGACGGCATGGACGCCATCAGCACTGCGGCCGGGGCGCTGCCGTCATCGAGGCACTTCTGGACGACGAAACCGCCCATCGAGTGACCGATCAGCACTGGCGACGTGGCCAGGCCGTCTGCCACCGAATGCACATCTTCGACATAATCGGCGATCGAACAATTGCTGAGCGGCTTAGTGGTGGGGCTGCCACCGTGTCCGCGCAGGCTCAGCGCGACCGCGCGATAGCCCGCGTCTGCGAAGAAGTCCAGGAAGTTTTCATCCCAACACCACGCCGCGTGCCATCCTCCGTGAACGAAAAGCAGCGGGATCGGATGGGTGTCAGAAAAGGACCCTTTGTCAATCAGCTCGAGCATGCCGTTCCGGGCAGGCAGTGTCATGACGCGAACGCTAAAAGTTCCGCTAACAGATCCGCCGGGATTACGCGGCGACCCTTAGAAAAGTCATAGGGCTCCTCAAGAGGCGGCCCACTCCAGGAGCCGCTCGGCCGGCCAGGTGTTGACGATGCGGTCGACGGGCACTTCCGCGTCCAGCGCTCGCTGAGCCCCGTAGCCGAGGAAGTCGAGCTGGCCGGGCGCGTGCGCGTCGGTGTCGATGCTGAACACGCAGCCGATGTCGCGCGCGAGGTTCAGCAACCGGGTCGGTGGGTCACGGCGCTCCGGACGCGAATTGATCTCCACCGCGGTGCCATGGTCGCGACAGGCGGCGAACACCTCCTCGGCGTCGAACTTCGATTCGGGCCGGATACCACGGTTGCCCGCGACCAGCCGGCCGGTGCAGTGGCCCAGCACGTCGGCATGGCCATTGGATACCGCGCGCACCATCCGCCGGGTCATCGCGGCCGAGTCCATCGACAGCTTGGAGTGCACGCTGGCCACCACGATGTCGAGGCGGTCGAGCAGTTCGGGCTCTTGGTCCAGGCTGCCGTCGTCGAGGATGTCCACCTCGATCCCGGTGAGAATGCGCATCGGCGCGAACTTCTCGCGCAACTCGTCGATCACGTCGAGCTGTTTGCGCAGCCGTTCGGGCGAGAGCCCGTTGGCGATAGTCAGGCGCGGCGAGTGATCGGTCAGCGCGCAGTACTCATGGCCGAGCGCGGCCGCGGTGGCCATCATCTCCTCGATCGGTGCCGACCCGTCCGACCAGTTCGAGTGCAGGTGCAGATCGCCGCGGAGCGTGGACCGTACCTCTCCCCCGCCGAGATCCCCAGCAGCAGAGCGTAATTCGGCCAACTGGTCGGGTTCACGGCCGGCCCAGGCCTGGGCGATGACCTTCGCGGTCTTGGGCCCGATGCCCGGAATCGACTGCCAGCTGTTGGCCTGGCCGTGTCGTTCCCGCGCCGCGTCGTCGAGTTTCTGGAGGATGTCGGCGGCGTTGCGGTATGCCATCACACGCCGCGGATCTTGGCGGTCGCGGTCCTTGTAGTAAGCGATCTGGCGCAGCGCGGCTACCGGGTCCATAGCTGCCCAACGATGAAGCCGGCGAAAATCACTGCGAAACCGCCCATTTCGCCCAGGATCAGCAACGCCATCATCAGTCCGGTTCCCCGTGTCGGATGCTCGAATTGGTTCTCGGTATCGCGCCGCGCTCCGTGCAGGATGTAGGTCCCGATGGCGGCGAGGAAGAAGAACACGGCGACCATCGCCGCGGTCAAATTCACCCATGCCGGCCAGGCGCTGAGTTCGACGAAGACCGCTATCAACGCCGTCGCGAACGCGTACAGCAGCGCCGCCCGATGCGCGATATCGACGTAGGGATGAGCTCGGTGATCTTCGGTGACCACGATCTGCCTGTACTTCCACACGCCGAGGCCAAGCGCCAACAGAAAGATCAGTCCGGCCGCCAGCAGAGTGATCTTGGTATCGATTCCCAGGGCATAGCTCATCGTTGGCCTGAGTCTAGTTGGCCTTCAGAAAGCGGGACTAACGTCGGAGTCATGCGATTCGCGTTCAAAACCTCACCCCAGAACACCACCTGGACCGACATGCTGGCCATCTGGAAGGCGGCCGACGACATCGATGTCTACGAGTCCGGGTGGACTTTCGACCACTTCTACCCGATCTTCTCCGACGGTGACGGGCCCTGCCTGGAGGGTTGGACGACGCTGACCGCACTGGCGCAGGCCACCACGAGGCTGCGCCTGGGCACCCTGGTCACCGGCATTCACTACCGTCACCCGGCGGTACTCGCCAATATGGCCGCCGCGCTCGACATCATCTCTGGCGGACGCCTCGAGCTCGGGATCGGCGCCGGCTGGAACGAGGAGGAGTCGGGCGCCTACGGCATCGAGTTGGGCACCATCAGGGAACGCTTCGACCGGTTCGAGGAGGCCTGTGAGGTGCTCACCAGCCTGTTGAGCCAGGAGACCACCGACTTCGACGGAAAGTACTACCAGCTCAAGGGTGCCCGCAACGAACCCAAAGGCCCGCAGTGCCCGCATCCGCCGATCTGCATCGGTGGCAGCGGCGAGAAGCGCACACTACGGCTCACCGCGCGCTACGCGCAGCATTGGAACTTCGTCGGTGGGCCGCCCGACCTGTTCGCGCGCAAGCGAGACGTGCTGGCCTCCCATTGCGCCGACATCGGGCGCGACCCGAAAGAGATCACCCTGTCGGCCCACCTCCGGCTGGAATCCGACCGCAACTACGGGCAGGTCATCGAGAACGCGGCTGCGCTGGCAGCTGAGGGTCTGGACCTCGGCATCGTCTATATCGCCCCGCCGCACGACCCGGCCGTGCTGGAACCGCTGGCGGAGGCGATCCGCGACTCTGGTCTTGTTACCTAGACTTACCTAGTCGATGACTGGACAGAGTTGAGCAAACGTCTGGCGTGCCCCCGGCTACGCCGGGATGGGTCGCTAGACCCCCAACAGCACCAGCTCTTGAGCGGTTATCAGGCGCTCGTGTTTAGCGGGAAATTCGTGGCTCTTCAATGGGTGGCGAAACCATAACCAGGCGATTCGCGCCATTCGTGATCGGGGTCCTGGGTGTGTACGCACAGTGATCACTCCTGCGGTCGGTCAGTTTCCTGGGACTCCCCCTGTGATGAAGCCCACACCGGCCTATTACACAACAACCCTCTGGCAAACCGTGGCAGAAACGCCGGAAAATATATTTATGTTTCTGGAGTTACTAGTGTGACTGATGTAATCTACACCAGCGGCGCGGCCGTCGGCTTGATAGGGGCCGGCAGCGCAGTTGAGCCCATCAGATAGCGGTCTACGCCCGCCGCCGCTGCCCGCCCCTCGGCGATCGCCCAGACGATCAATGACTGGCCTCGGCCCATGTCGCCGGCAACGAAAACGCCGGGCACCGAGGTGTCGAAGTCGGCGCCGCGAGCAACGTTTCCGCGGTCGGTGAGCTTCACCCCGAGGTCGGTGAGCAGGCCCGGCTTCTCCGGGCCGACGAATCCCATCGCCAGCAACACCAGATCGGCGTCAAGCTCGAAGTCGGAGCCCTCGACCTTGACGAATTTGCCGTCCTGCATGGTCACTTCGTGCACCTTGAGCGCGCTCACGCGCCCGTCTTTGCCGACGAACTCCTCGGTGTTAACCGAAAACACTCGCTCGCCACCTTCTTCGTGCGCCGCCGACACCCGGTACATCAGCGGGTAGGTCGGCCACGGGGTGGATTCGGCGCGGGCATCCGGCGGTCGCGGCATGATCTCGAACTGGTGGATGTTGGCGGCGCCTTGCCGGTGCACGGTCCCCAGGCAGTCGGCCCCGGTGTCGCCGCCGCCGATGATGACGACCTTCTTGCCCTTGGCGGTGATTGGTGGCTCCCCGTCGTCGCCGAGAACGTCGTCTCCCTCCTGGACCCGGTTGGCCCAGGGCAGGAACTCCATCGCCTGGTGGATGCCGTCCAGGTCCCGGCCGGGAACCGGCAGATCCCGCGCGGCGGTCGCGCCACCGGCCAGCACCACCGCATCGAAATCGGCGCGCAGCTGTTCGGCGGTGATGTCGACGCCGACGTTGACGCCGGCCCGGAACTCGGTGCCCTCGGCGCGCATCTGTTCGAGCCGCCGGTCGAGCACGCGCTTTTCCATCTTGAATTCCGGGATTCCGTAGCGCAGCAGCCCACCGATGCGGTCATCGCGCTCGAACACCGTCACGCGGTGACCGGCGCGGGTGAGTTGTTGGGCGGCGGCCAGACCCGCAGGGCCCGAACCCACCACAGCCACAGTCTTTCCGGTCAGCTTGTCCGGCGGCAGCGGCACCACAAAGCCTTCATCGAAGGCCTTGTCGATGATCTCCAGCTCGATCTGCTTGATCGTCACCGGATCCTGGTTGATCCCGAGCACACACGCCGGCTCGCACGGCGCCGGACACAGCCGGCCGGTGAAGTCGGGGAAGTTGTTGGTGGCGTGCAGCCGTTCGATCGCGTCGCGCCAACGGCCCCTGCGCACCAGGTCGTTCCATTCCGGAATCAGGTTGCCCAGCGGACAGCCGTTGTGACAGAACGGGATACCGCAGTCCATGCAGCGGGTCGCCTGCTCGCGCAAGGTCTCGTTGTCGAATTCCTCGTACACCTCGTGCCAGTCGCGCAGCCGCAACGGGACAGGCCGGCGCTTCGGCAATTCCCGATGTGTGTATTTCAGGAAGCCGCTCGGATCAGCCATGGGCTGCCGCCATGATCGCCTTGTCGACATCCGTGCCGTCGCGTTCGGCCCCGGCGATCGCCTGCAACACTTTCCTGTAGTCCCGCGGCATCACCTTGACGAAGTGCCGTTGCTGGCCCCGCCAGTCGGCCAGGATACGTTGCCCGACAGCGGAATCTGTCGCATCAACGTGCGCCTGGATCGTGCTGTGCAGGTACTCCGCGTCATCCTCGTCGAGGGTCTCGACGTCCACCATCTCGGTGTTCAGGTTGTTCGAGAGTTCGCCGTCGGGGTCATAGACATAGGCAACACCGCCGGACATGCCTGCGGCGAAGTTGCGGCCCGTCCGGCCGAGGATGACGACCCTGCCACCGGTCATGTACTCGCAACCGTGATCACCCACACCCTCGACCACGGCGTGTGCTCCGGAGTTACGCACAGCGAACCGCTCCCCCACCACACCGCGCAGGAAGACTTCGCCGCTGGTGGCGCCGAACAGAATCACGTTGCCACCGATGATGTTGTCCTCGGCGACGTAATCCTGCGGCGCATTGTCCGACGGCCGCACCATAATTCGGCCTCCGGATAGACCCTTGCCGACATAGTCGTTCGCGTCGCCGTACACCCGCAATGTGATCCCCTTGGGCACAAAAGCCCCGAAGCTGTTACCGGCGGATCCGTCAAACGTGATGTCGATGGTTCCGTCCGGCAACCCCTGGCCGCCATAGGCTTTCGTCACCTCGTGGCCGAGCATGGTGCCCACCGTTCGGTTGACGTTGCTGATGGTGGTGGAGAACCGGACCGGCTTCCCGGAATCCAGTGCCTCCCTGCTCATCACGATCAACTGCTGGTCGAGCGCCTTGTCCAGACCATGGTCCTGGCGCGAGCTGCAATACAGGTCCTGGTTCATGAACGCCGACTCCGGCTCGTGCAGCACCGGTGTCAGGTCCAGCCGGTGCGCCTTCCAATGTGCGCGAGCCAGCGTGGTGTCCAGGGCGCCCACCTGGCCGACCGCCTCGTTGAAGGTACGGAAGCCCAGCTGTGCCATGTATTCCCGAACCTCTTCGGCGATGAACATGAAGAAGTTCTCGACGAACTCGGGCTTGCCGGTGAACCGCTCACGCAGCACCGGGTTCTGGGTGGCCACACCGACCGGGCAGGTGTCCAGGTGGCATACCCGCATCATGATGCAGCCGGCCACCACCAGTGGGGCCGTGGCGAAACCGAACTCCTCGGCGCCGAGCAGCGCGGCGACCATCACGTCGCGGCCCGTCTTGAGCTGGCCGTCCACCTGGACCACGATCCGGTCGCGTAACCCGTTGAGCAGCAAGGTCTGCTGCGTCTCGGCCAGCCCCAGCTCCCACGGAGCACCCGCGTGCTTCTGCGATGTCAGCGGCGTTGCGCCGGTGCCGCCGTCGTGTCCCGAGATGAGCACCACGTCGGCGTGGGCTTTAGAAACCCCAGCCGCAACCGTCCCTACCCCGTTCTCGGAGACCAGCTTGACGTGCACTCGCGCCGACGGGTTGGCGTTCTTCAGGTCGTGGATCAGCTGCGCCAGGTCCTCAATGGAATAGATGTCATGGTGCGGCGGCGGTGAGATCAGGCCGACACCGGGTGTGGAATGCCGCACCTCTGCCACCCATGGGTAGACCTTGTGCCCCGGAAGCTGGCCGCCTTCACCGGGTTTCGCACCCTGGGCCATCTTGATCTGGATATCGGTGCAGTTGGTCAGGTAATGGGAGGTGACGCCGAACCGTGCGGAGGCGACCTGCTTGATCGCGCTGCGGCGCCAATCGCCATTGGGATCGTGGTCAAATCGCTTGACGTCCTCGCCGCCCTCACCGCTGTTGGACCGGCCGCCCAGCCGGTTCATCGCGATGGCGAGCGTCTCATGCGCCTCGGCGGAGATCGAGCCGTAGCTCATCGCGCCGGTCGAGAACCGTTTAACGATCTCGCTGGCGGGTTCGACCTCGTCCAGCGGTACCGGAGGCCGCACGTCGCCGCGGAACTTCAGCAGCCCGCGCAGCGATGCCATTCGTTCGCTCTGGTCGTCGACCAGACGGGTGTACTCCTTGAAGATCTTGTACTGGCCGGTGCGGGTGGCGTGCTGCAGCCGGAAGACCGTCTCCGGGTTGAACAGGTGGTACTCCCCCTCACGACGCCACTGGTAATCCCCGCCCACCTCGAGCTCGCGGTGCGCGCGTTCGTCGGGCCGGTCCAGATACGCCAGCTGATGCCGGGCGGCGACGTCGGCGGCGATGTCGTCCAGGGTGATCCCGCCTGTCGGACAGCTCAGCCCGGCGAAGTATTCGTCGAGCACGTCCTCGGAGATGCCGACCGCCTGGAACAGCTGCGCGCCGGTGTAGGAGGCCACCGTCGAAATGCCCATCTTGGACATCACTTTCAGCACACCTTTGCCGGCGGCCTTGACGTAGTTGTTCAACGCCGTTTTGCGGTCAATCCCATCGATGACACCGCGGTCGAGCATGTCCTCGATCGACTCGAACGCCAGGTACGGGTTGATCGCCGCCGCGCCGCAACCGACCAGCATGGCCATGTGGTGCACCTCGCGGGCATCGCCGGTTTCGACAACCAGACCCACGTGGGTGCGGGTGCGATCGCGCACCAGATGGTGGTGCACCCCCGCCACCGCCAGCAGCGACGGAATCGGAGCCATCACCTCGTCGGACTCGCGATCGGACAAAATGATCACCCGCGCGCCGTCGGCGATCGCCGCCGACGCCCGCGCGCGCACCTCCTCCAACGCCGCGGCCAGGCCGGCGCCGCCGTCGGCGACCGGGTAAAGACAGCGAATCACCTTGGACCGCATGCCATGCGGACGTCCGTTGACCTCATCGTCAGGGTTGAGGTTGATCAGCTTGGCCAACTCGTAGTTGCGCAGAATCGGCTGTGGCAGCGAGATCTGGTGACAGGACTCCTCGGTCGGGTTGAGCAAGTCACGCTCACCACCAGTGGTGCCCTGCAGGCTGGTCACCACCTCCTCGCGGATGGCGTCCAGCGGTGGGTTGGTCACCTGGGCGAAGAGCTGGTGGAAGTAGTCGTAGAGCATCCGGGGGCGCTGCGAGAGCACCGCGACCGGAGTATCGGTGCCCATCGACCCGATCGGCTCGGCCCCGGTGCGGACCATCGGCGCAACCAGGAGATCGAGTTCCTCGTATGTGTAACCGAAGACCAACTGGCGCAAGATAACTCGACTGTGAGGCATCCGCGCGTACTTGCCCGCCGGCAACTTCTCCAGCGGAACCAGTCCCTTGTCGAGCCACTCCTGATAGGGGTGCTGGGCGGCCAGCTCTGCCTTGATCTCCTCGTCGGCGACGATGCGGCCCTGCGTCGTGTCCACCAGGAACATCCGGCCGGGCTGCAGCCGCATCCGGCGCACCACCTTCGATGGATCGAGGTCCAGCACGCCGGCCTCGGAAGCCATCACCACCAAGCCGTCCTCGGTGACCCAAATCCGGGACGGGCGAAGGCCATTGCGGTCGAGCACCGCGCCCACGATGGTGCCGTCGGTAAACGTCATCGACGCCGGGCCGTCCCACGGCTCCATCAAAGAGGCGTGATACTCATAAAAGGCCCGTCTGCGCGCGTCCATACTCTCGTTGCGTTCCCACGCCTCGGGAATCATCATTAGCACCGCGTGCGGCAGGCTGCGCCCGCCGAGGTGCAGCAATTCGAGCGCTTCGTCGAAGCGCGCAGTGTCGGAGGCGCCCGGCGTGCAGATCGGGAACAACTTCTCCACATCGTCTTCCGAGCCGAAGATGTCGGTCTTGATCAAAGCCTCGCGGGCCCGCATCCAGTTCTCGTTGCCGGTGACGGTGTTGATCTCGCCGTTGTGGGCGATGCGGCGGAACGGATGCGCCAGCGGCCACGACGGGAAGGTATTCGTGGAAAAGCGGGAGTGCACGATACCCAGTGCGCTGGTCAGCCGATCGTCTTGCAGGTCAAGGTAAAACGCCTTGAGCTGCGGGGTGGTCAGCTTGCCCTAGTAGACTAACGTCTGGGCGGAAAGGCTTGGGAAGAAAACGGATTCGCGGCCCGGCCCGTCCTGGCCCGGGCCTTTGGTGCCCAGTTCGTGCTCGGCGCGCTTGCGGACCACGTAGCAGCGGCGCTCCAGCGCCATGTCCGACGCCCCCGCCAAAAACACCTGCCGGAAGGTGGGCATTGCGTCGCGGGACAACGCGCCCAGCGACGAGTCGTCGGCGGGTACGTTTCGCCAGCCCAGCACCTGCAGGCCCTCGGCTTCGGCGATCTTCTCCACCGCGGCGCAGGCGGCGGCGGCGTCCTTGGACGACTGCGGCAAGAAGGCGATGCCGGTGGCGTAGCTGCCCGGGGCGGGCAGCTCGAAGTCGACGACCTCGCGCAGGAACGCGTCCGGGACCTGAATGAGGATGCCGGCGCCGTCACCGCTGCGCGGCTCGGCTCCCTGGGCTCCGCGATGTTCAAGGTTGAGCAGCGCGGTGATGGCCTTATCGACAATGTCTCGGGTGCGTCGGCCGTGCATATCGACGACCATGGCCACTCCGCACGAATCGTGCTCGAATGCGGGGTTGTACAGCCCGACACGCTTGGGCGTCATTCCCACCTAACCCTTCACCAGAACTTCTGCGCGGCCTTTTTAGTGGCACCGACGGTTCCGCACCCCGAGGTTGCGGGCTAGGCCCCTTCGGTCTTGTCGATAGGCTGTCCGCCAGGCGGAGATGATTCGATCAAGTATTCGTCCGTGCAGCGCTGAACGGTGGGCTCGTAACCAGTCTCGACAAGTCGTAAAACGATATGACAAAACCCGCCTGACATGCCAACTTCCCTAATACTAACCTGCCGGCTGGCGTCACCGTAAATTCGCTGTAACGGCTGATCGACAGCCTCGCGGCAGGCGGCTCAACCGTCGGCAATCTGCGAACGACGTCGTGGATCGTGCCGGACGCCGGCCACATCAGGCCCTTAAACGAGTTTGCCAGCAGCTCGACCGAACGCAACCGCGCGCAGCCGCCCGAATCGCAGGCGTGCCCAAAGGCGCCGTGACGCGGTACCAGCTGAGCCCCACCGAGTTTGCGCAATCCTGATGGGAGTCTAAAGGGCGGACGAGCAGGCAACCCCGGTGGCAACGCAGCCGGTAACCGATACTGGACCGAGGTTGATCGCCTTGCACCCGAGGAGCCCATGAACGAGCGCGACGAATTCCTGCGTGACCGTCTGCGGCCCATCCAGCCCGGCGCCCCGGCTGCACGCCCGCCCGGTCCTCAGCCCAACGGGCCGCAGACGCCGCCTGCGGCCTTCCCCCCGGTTTTTCCCGGGCCCGCCCCGCAGAGCGGGCCGGCACCTCCCCTCGCTCCCCCGATGAGCCAGCCACCAGGCCAGCCGGCAGCTCCTTCGCACCAGCAGGCCTATCCTCCGACGCACATGCGGCCGCAAGCTCCCGCTGCCCACCCCGCTCCCGGGTTCTCATCCCCACCGGGTGCGTGGTCCGACATCGCCTTCGCGCCGCCGGTACGCACCCGTCCGTCGCTGCGCGCCGACCGCGGCTGGCGGCGCCTCGTCGAATTGATCACCTTTGGCCTTGTCAGGCCGGGTCCTTCGGCCGCGCAACGTGAGGAGGTCCAGTTCGAAGCGGCCATCCGGACGGTCCTGCACGGCAACCACAAGGTCGGCGTGCTGGGCAAGGGTGGCGTCGGGAAGACGTCGGTCGCCGCCAGCGTCGGATCGATATTCGCCGAACTGCGCAGGCAGGATCGCGTCGTGGCCGTCGATGCCGACACCGCCTTCGGGCGCCTGGCCAGCAGAATCGATCCCGAGTCGACCAATTCGTTCTGGGAATTGACCGCTGACAAGAACTTGCATTCCTACGCCGATGTGATGGCCCGTGTCGGCCGGAACACCGCCGGGTTGCACGTGCTCGGCGGTGAGCCGGCGGCCGGTCCACGCCGGGTGCTCGATCCTGCTATCTACCGGGAAGCCGCATTGCGGCTGGATCGCCATTTCGCGATCTCGGTCATCGATTGCGGGTCGACGATGGACGCACCGGTAACCCAGGAAGTCCTGCGGGATCTGGATGCCCTGATCGTGGTGTCCTCGCCGTGGGCCGATGGGGCCTCCGCGGCCGCCAAGACCATGGATTGGCTGTCGGATCACAACCTGAGGGGATTGCTGCAACGCACCATCGTGGTGCTCAACGACTCTGATGGACATGCCGACAAACGCACCCGGTCGTTGTTGGCGCGCGAGTTCATTAACCACGGACAACCGGTGGTCGAGGTGCCCTTCGATCCGCATCTGCGGCCCGGGGGGGTCATCGACGTGAGCACTGAAATGGCCCCGGCCACCCGGCTCAGATTTCTGCAGATCGCGGCCACGGTCGCGGGCTATTTCGCGTCGCGGCCCGCTGACATGCGCAACCGCCCGCCCGCAGCCCGGTGACCCCAAACTTCCGAGCGCGCTCGGTCAGCCCGTTTCGGCGGCCCGCTGCAGTCCCGTGCTCTCCATTTCGAGGGATGAGCGGATCCGCGACCCGACAAGCGGGTTGGCCAGCCACGCCAAGGGGCCGGTCACGATGAACTCGAGCGTCGTTCGCACCCCCATCCCCCGCTTCTTCGATGCGATGCACCGCCTCGAAGGAGAGGCCCGGCTGCCTGGCCACCCAGGTAAACATGCGCATGGGTTCGAGTTCGGTGACCGTCCAGACCAGCGGCCGACGCTTCGGCTTTGTCACCCGAGATCGGCTGCCCACCGTCGACGGACCGTCCGCCAGGCCCTTGATCTCTTGCATCGACTCGGTCCAGCCCGGCCACTTCTCTACGTCGCAGCAACTGCCACACCCGTGCACCGGGGGCGTGCACGATTTCCTCACGTACGTAGCGCATGCGTCACTTCAGCAGGCATCATCGCACGACGCCCCGCGCAGAAGGGTCGGCCACCGCCTCGATCTTGGTGATGAGGGGTCCGCGGATGGTCAGCACGATGGCAGCGAAGAGCCGCCGGCCAGCGAAGGCCAGCACCGTCGGCTGCCCGGCCGGACCGGTGACAAGCGTCGCCCCGGGCCCCAGATAGCGCAGCAGGTTGGTGGCCACATCATGCGGCCCGTGATTGACCTGCGGTGGCGGCGCCGGGTCCGCGAGGACGGTGCCCACTCCCCAGACCGTCGGATCCAGGACGGCGGTCAACGCAGCGATGTCACCGTTGGCACACGCGGTGATGAACTTCTCGGTGACGAGCTGGTGCTCGGCCGGGGCCACCTCGCTCAACTTCGGTTGCGCCCCAGTGAATTTGGCCCGCGCGCGGCGCGCCAGCTGGCGGCAGGTGCCGACGGGACGGCCCACCGTGTCGGCGATGGTGTCGAAGGGGACCCCGAACACGTCGTGCAACACGAAGGCCACACGCTCACCGGGACTGAGCCTGCGCAAGACTTCCAGTAACGCGGCGCGGACCTCATCGTCGAGGGTGACCCGGTCGGCCGGGTCAGTGCGCAGCGATTCGTCAACCATGGCCCTCCGGCCCGGTTGGACCTCCTGGCCGGTGTCACTCGGATGTTCGTAGCGCGCTCGCGCCGAACGCACCAGATCCAGACAAAGCCGGCTGGCGACCACCGTGAGCCAGCCACGGACATCCTCGATCTCGTTCGGATCCATGCGCGACAGCCGCAGAAATGCCTCTTGCGCAACGTCTTCGGCGTCCCCGACATCTCCGATGATTTGGTAGCCGAGGTTGACCAGATACGGGCGGTGGCGACGCCATGCGTCTGCTATCTGGTCAGTCGATGACAGCGATTGCTCCATAAATCTTCGACGATCCGGTGCCGCAGAAAGTTACTTGTGTCGACTGTAACTTTCCCACCTTTCGGCCCGTCCCTTTTCCAAGGAGTCAAGAGGCCCCTGAAATCGCCGAAAGCGCAACACACCAAGGAGTCGCAGCATGACGATCGTGATCACCGGAGCGACCGGCAATGTCGGCCGCCCCCTCGTCGCCGAACTCGCCGCCGCAGGCGCCCGGGTGCGGGCCGTCACCCGCACGCCGAAGACCGCCCGGTTTCCCGACGGGGTCGAAGTCATCGGCTCGGCGGGCGACGCGCTGTCGGGAGCGTCGGCGGTGTTCCTCAATTCCCGGGCACTCGGCGAGGACCTCGCCGACGTGGTAGCCCAGTCCGTCGGTGCCGGGGTCGCCAATCTGGTCGCGCTTTCGGCCATCAACGCCGACGACAACTTCTCCCGCCAGCCGTCACGTTTTCGCGGTGACCGCAATAAGGAAGTCGAAAGCCTCGCCATCGATTCCGGCCTGGCCTGGGTTAGCCTGCGGCCCAGCGTTTTTGCGACCAACTTCGCGGGCATGTGGTCCGCCCAGATCCGGGCCGGCGATGTGGTGGCCGGCCCCTACGCCGAGGCATCCAGCGCGCCGATTGTCGAAAGCGACATCTCGGCGGTCGCGGCCCGCGCGCTGCTCACCGATGAGCTTGTCGGCCAACAGATCCCGCTGACCGGTCCGCAGGCGTTCACCAACTCAGCAACGCGGCGCCGTCGTCGAGGCGCACCATGGTGCGCGAAGATTGGGCGCTGGTTGCTGTTGCCGGCTGTGCTGGCTGGGGCGGAGACTGGTCGGGTTCGTCGTGGTGATCCCGATCTGCTCT
>NZ_JBKQQD010000483.1:0-27931 GCF_052144515.1 Mycobacterium sp.
TGGCGCTGGCCCGCGCGCTGGCCGTGGATCCGCAGGTGTTGTTGCTCGATGAGCCGTTCGGGGCGCTGGATGCCAAGGTCCGTGAGGATCTGCGGGCCTGGCTGCGCCGTTTGCACGACGAGGTGCACGTCACCACGGTGCTGGTCACCCACGATCAGTCCGAGGCGCTGGATGTGGCCGACCGCATCGCGGTGCTCAATAAGGGCCGCATCGAACAGGTCGGCTCGCCCACCCAGGTCTACGACTCCCCCGCCAACCCGTTCGTGATGTCGTTTCTGGGTGCGGTGTCGGTGCTCAACGGCGCCTTGGTCCGCCCCCACGACATCCGGGTGGGACGAAACCCCGATATGGCGGTCGCCACCGCCGACGGCACCGCGGAGTCGATCGGGGTCGTACCCGCCACCGTCGACCGGGTGGTAGCACTGGGTTTCGAGGTTCGCGTGGAGTTGACCAGCGCATCCACCGGTGGTCCGTTCACCGCCCAGATCACCCGCGGCGACGCCGAGGCGCTCGCGCTGAAGGAAGGTGACACCGTCTACGTGCGCACCACGCGGGTGCCGACGATAGCCGACCAAGATCAGGTCACGGTGGCGTCCGCGTGACTAAGCCGCACCCTCACCGAGGTACCGGGCCCACGCCGGATCCATCTCCTTGACCGTGGACAACAGCCGCCAATGCTGTCCCGTCGGCGGTACTGGCGCGCGGCGCAGTGCCCAGCCAAGTTCGGTCAGCAGCCTGTCGCCCTTGCGGTGGTTACAGGTCGAGCAGCACGCGACGCAGTTCTCCCACGAGTGGTCACCGCCGCGGCTGCGTGGCACCACGTGGTCGACGGTGTCGGCCCGCGCACCGCAATAGGCGCAGCAGAAACGGTCGCGGTGCATGAGCGCAGCGCGGGTCATCGGAACGCGGGCCCGGTAGGGAACCCGCACGTAGGTCCGCAGCTGGATCACCGACGGCACGACGATCGAGTGCGTCGCCGAGTGGATGACCGGGCCGGCCGGATCGTGGTGCACGATGTCGGCCTTTCCGCAGATCACCATGACGATCGCTCGCCGCATCGGTAGCGCGGTCAGCGGCTCGTAGGTGGAGTTCAGCAGGAGCACCCGCCGGCGGCTCCAAATCGATGCGCTCTCGTGGCGGGTGGGCGGATGGGTATCGACGCTATGCAGGGATGACGCGGACGTGGGTCCGGTTAAGCCTGCCGCGGCACCGGAACTGCGGTGGCTGCGGCGTCTCTTGCCATGCGCCATAGATCCTCCGCGGATAGTCCACCATGATTTGCCGCCAATCGCACGCCTATTGCAGGTGCGCGCCGTGTCGAACCGGTTAACAGCCGGAGGCGCCAGCCGCGCAAACCCGCCTATGGACCACAATGGAGGGGATGGATCAGGTGCAACAGTCCTTCTACGACGCCGTCGGTGGAGCCGAGACTTTCAACGCGATCGTGTCCCGCTTTTATGCGCAGGTTCCCGAGGACGAGGTACTGCGTGAGCTGTATCCGGCCGATGACCTGCAAGGCGCCGAAGAACGGCTGCGGATGTTCCTCGAGCAGTACTGGGGTGGCCCGCGAACTTACTCCGACCAGCGCGGGCACCCGCGGCTGCGGATGCGCCACGCCCCGTTCCGGATCACGCCCATCGAGCGCGACGCGTGGCTTCGGTGCATGCACACGGCCGTGGCCTCGATCGATCCGCACACCCTCGACGACGAGCACCGCCGCGAATTGCTCGACTACCTCGAGATGGCCGCCAACTCGCTTGTCAATTCTGGCTGGGGCTTTCCTGATGATGTCCGGGGCGGCGCCAATACGTAGCTTTTCTAAGCCGGCAAACACGTTGGGCCACAAGGCGGCGCCGACCCCAACAACAGTTATCGAGAAATTAGCCACCAATTTGCATACCGATGGCACGCCGCCGGCGGCCCGTGCGGGATCGTGACGAGCCGCTACGGTGGTAGGCAATTCAGCGGTGTGACGTCCGGCCGAAAGACTGAACGGAGCGATATGGGCCCCGGTTCTGCGTGGTGGTCGAATGCGGTGTTCTACCAGGTGTAGCCGCGGTCGTTCGCCGACAGCGACGGCGACGGGGTTGGCGACCTGGACGGCGTAGCGGCCCGGTTGGGGTACTTAAAACAGCTGGGTATCGACGCGATCTGGCTCAACCCCGTTACCGTCTCGCCGATGGCCGACCACGGCTACGACGTCGCTGATCCCCGTGACGTCGACCCGCTGTTCGGTGGGATGGCAGCGATCGAGCGGCTCATCGCCGCGGCCCACGAGCGCGGCATCAAGATCACCATGGACGTGGTGCCCAACCACACGAGTTCGGCGCACCTATGGTTTCAGGCCGCGCTGGCCGCCGGCCCGGGCAGCGCCGCGCGGGATCGCTACATCTTTCGCGACGGCCTCGGCCCCGACGGCAAGCTGCCGCCCAACAATTGGACGTCGGTGTTCGGCGGGTCGGCCTGGACTCGGGTGGTGGAACCCGACGGCAACCCCGGCCAGTGGTACCTGCACCTTTTCGACACCGAGCAGCCCGATCTCAACTGGGAACACCCAGACGTCTTCGACGACTTCGAGAAGACGCTGCGGTTCTGGCTGGAGCGCGGCGTGGACGGCTTCCGCATCGACGTGGCGCACGGGATGGCCAAGCCGCCCGGCCTGCCGGACGCGAAGGACGACGTCAAGGTGTTGAGCCACAGCGACGACGACCCGCGCTTCAACCACCCGAGCGTGCATGACATTCACCGCGGCATCCGCACGATCGTCGACGACTATCCCGGATCGGTGACCGTCGGCGAGGTCTGGGTCATGGACAACATCCGCTGGGCCGAATACCTGCGGCCCGACGAACTGCATCTCGGCTTCAACTTCCGGCTGACCAAGATCGACTTCGACGCGGATGAAACCCGCGAAGCGATCCAGAATTCGCTGGCGGCCACCGCGATCGAAAATGCCATCCCGACCTGGACGCTGTCCAACCACGACGTGGGCCGCGAGGTCACCCGCTACGGCGGCGGCGAGGTAGGGCTGCAGCGAGCGCGCGCGATGGCGATGGTGATGCTTGCCCTGCCGGGCGCGGTGTTCATCTACAACGGTGAGGAACTCGGGCTGCCCGACGTCTTGGACCTGCCCGAGGAGGTGCTGCAGGATCCGACGTGGGAACGCTCCGGGCATACCGAACGCGGTCGCGACAAGTGCCGGGTTCCGATTCCGTGGTCGGGCGAGGCTCCCCCGTTCGGGTTCTCCGCGTCGGCTCACACCTGGTTGCCGATGCCCGCGGATTGGTCGGCGCTGACCGCGGAAAAGCAGCAGGCGGACGCCGGCTCCACATTTTCCTTCTTCCGGCACGCACTCGAATTACGCAGGAACCGTCCCGAATTCGACGGCAGCGGCATCGACTGGCTGACCGCACCGCGCGATGCGGTGATATTTCGGCGCACCGGCGGGCTGGTGTGCGCGCTGAACGCCGGCAACCGCCCGATCGCGTTGCCGGACGGCAAGCTCGTCCTGGCCAGTGCGCCATTGGTGGACGACGAATTGCCGCCGAACAGTGCGGCCTGGCTGGTGTAGCCGTCATCCATCCAAGCGCCGCGGCGACCCTTGCTCTATATGTGATACATGCCGACCTATGCGTGGACAGTGATCGGAGCCGGAGCCGCGGGAATTGCCGCGGTCGGGAAGCTGCTGGACCAGGGCATCCCACCCGAAAAGATCGCCTGGATTGATCCCGCCTTCGCCGCCGGAGACCTCGGCCAAAAGTGGCGGTCGGTGTCGAGTAACACCATTGCCGGGACCTTCCTGAGCTTTTTGAATGGCTCTGGTGCATTTCGGTTTTCCGAGGCGCCCCCACTTGCGTTGCAAGAAGTCAACCCCGACGAAACGTGTGCCCTCGCGCTGGTCGCCGAGCCACTGGTCTGGATCACCGAGCATTTGCGCGAGCGAGTAGACGTCTTCGAAACGACCGCGACTGCCCTGCGTCTGCAGAGACGACAATGGACAATTCAAACCAAGCAGCAGTTGGTCGCCTCCGAAAACGTCGTCCTCGCCGTCGGAGCGGTTCCCAAGAAACTCTCCTACCCCCACCTGGAAGAGATCCCCGTTGAGGTCGCTCTCGATCCCGAGAAGCTTGCACAGCAGCCGCTGCACGGCGCGACGGTCGCTGTCTTCGGCTCGTCCCACTCGTCGATGATCGGCCTACCGCATCTGCTGCGTCATCCGGTCGAGAAGGTGATCAATTTCTACCGTAGCCCGCTCAAATACGCTGTGTATCTCGATGATTGGATCTTATTCGACGATACTGGGCTCAAAGGGCGAGCGGCTGTGTGGGCCCGGGAAAACATCGATGGGGCTTTTCCGGAACGGCTGGAGAGGTGCTGGGTTTCCGGCCCGGAATTCGAAGAGAAGCTTGCCGAGTGCGACCGTGCTGTTTATACCGTCGGGTTCGAACGGCGAAAGCTGCCTGAGACACCACAATGGGGCCAGCTGGAGTACAACCAGCAGAACGGAATACTCGCTCCCGGCTTGTTCGGGCTGGGCATCGCGTTTCCGGAGTACGCGGAAGATCCTTACGGGTTCGGACAGTACCGAGTGGGGCTCCAGAAATTCATGGACTACCTGAACTCCGTTCTCCCGTTATGGCTGGTTTACGGGCCCTGAGATCGCACGTCGTCAGCGCAGTACCAGCGCCGGATGGCCTCGACGCCGGTAGACCGACCCGAACCGGGCGTCGACGCGCAACCACGCCGGCGTTATCCGGACCCGGATCATCTCGTCGGTGTCGATCGCCTCCGGTGGTTGCGGCAGGAAACCCATTGCAGTCAAAGCGAACACACAACGCATGGGCAGTCCAACGCTGACGTCGTTGGAGCTGACCCGAATGACCTCCTGGTCGAGCAGTGAGACCGGCGGACCGTGAGAACTGCTGTGTTGCTTAGCGAGTCGCGCGCCTTGCTGCGCCAAGTCCAGCATCACCCGGGCGGGTATGTCGTCGAGGTGGGTGAAGCCCGATTCCGGGGGTAACGCGCCCCGCCATGCCGAGTCCATGGAGAAGCCCGGATCGACATAGCCGGAGTCATCCATCACCGACAGACCACGCGCCAATTCGTTTGCGCCGACCGATAAATCGCCGGGCCGCAATTTGCCAACCACCACCCGGCTGGCCAGCACATCGAAACCGGTTGCCACCCATGCCGTCAGCAGACCGGCGGATCGAGCGCGCAGTCGGATGACCGCAGCGTCATCGAGCCGAATCGCGTGATCGACGAATGTGGCGAGATCCGCGCGGTGGGCAGCCCTGGATTCTGGGCCAAGCCACAGTCCGCGCTCGGCCGCGCGCCCCGGTTCCCCTGCTATTCCCTTAGCCACCGTTGCAGGTACTCCCGATGTTGCGGCGACAGTCGCACCAGCTGTTGCTCCTTGATGTCAAACGCGACCAGCTGAGTCTCGCCGATGACGGCCGGTTTCGACTCGGGTGACGCATGGACCGAACGCACCTCGTAGCCGAGCGTGAAGTCCACGGCCCGCAGCCGCTGAACCCAAATAGTCACCTGCAGCGGCGAATCCAGGAGCCTCAGCTGACTCTTGTAGGTGACCCGGACGTCGGCGACCAAGAGGCCGGTGGTGATGATCTTGCCGCCAAAAGCCAGCTGCAGGAACGGGACTCGTGACTCTTCGAGAATCGTAACCATGGTGGCGTGGTTGATGTGCTGGTACATGTCGATGTCCGACCAGCGCACCGGCACGGGCGCGACGAATCCGACACTCACCCTGATGATCCCCGTCCGCTGGTTCGTGTCATGCGGCGGATCTGCCGCGCTGCCACCGACAGGGTCGCCAGATCCTTCTGACCGCTTTCGCGCAGCTCGTCAAGCGTCCGGCTGGCCCGCTCTACCCGGGAGGCGCTGGTGTGTTCCCACTCGGCGATCTTCTCCTCGCCACTCTCATCGGGCTCCCCGGCGGCGAGCACGTCGAAACACAACGACCGCAGTGAGGCGTAGATGTCGTCACGAATCGCCAAGCGCGCCAACGCATGCCAACGGTCGTTTCGGGGCAGCTGGGAAACCGCGGTCAGCAGTCCGTCGGTGCCCAACCGGTCCATTAAGGCGAAGTAGGTGTCGGCGACTTCGGCGGTTTCGATCTCGGTGATGTCGGCGACGTCGATAATGTCGAGCAGGCTGTAGCGGTACAGGCCGACCGCGACCCGGTAGGCCAGATCCGGCGGCGCGCCCTGGGATGTGAATTCCGCGGCTTCCTGTTCGACGATGGCTTTGTCGTCTCCGCGCAACCACTCCGACATCCGCGGCGTCATTGCCTTGACCTTGGCGGCGAAACGGTTGATCTCGGCGCCGACTGCCAATGGCTGCGGACGATAGTTGAGCAGCCAGCGTCCGGCACGGTCGATCAGCCGGCAGGTATCCAGCGTCAGCCGGTCCGACAATGCGACCGGCAGGTCTGCCGCGCGGATGCGGCGCCAAATGTGACCCACCCCGAAGATGGCGTCGGTGGCGACATAGGTGCGCACCGCGTCGATGGGCCGGACCCCGACGTCCTCGGCTATCCGGAAGGCATAGGTGATGCCGGCGGTGTCCACCATGTCGTTGATCAGCATGGTGATGACGATCTCTCGGCGCAGCTGGTGCGAGCGGATCTCCGGGGTGAACCGTTCGCGCAGTGGCTTCGGGAAGTACAGGGGCAGCTTGGACGCGAACACATCCTGATCGGGCAGCTCGGTGGCCAGCAGCTCCTCTTTGAGCCCCAACTTGACGTGGGCCATCAACGTGGCGAGCTCAGGCGAGGTGAGCCCGATGCCGGCATCGGTTCGCCGTTGAATCTCTTTCTCCGACGGCAGGGCCTCCAATTCCCGGTTGAGGCCGTGTTCGGCCAGGTGCCTGATCTGGTCGGCGTGCACCGGGAACAGGCTGGCCGCGTTGGCGCGGCTGGTCCCCATCAAGTCGTTCTGGCTCTCGTTGTCGGCGAGCACCAGCTGCGCGACCTCGTCGGTCATCGACTCCAGCAGCTGTTTGCGCTCCTCGGCTTTGACTTTGCCGGCGGTGACCAACGAGTCGATCAGGATCTTGATGTTGACCTCGTGGTCCGAACAGTCAACCCCGGCGGAGTTGTCCAGCGCGTCGGTGTTGATCCGCCCGCCCGACAGATCGAATTCGACGCGGCCGCGCGCGGTCACCCCGAGATTGCCGCCTTCGCCGATAACCTTGGCGCGCACCTGATTCCCGTTGACCCGTACCGGATCGTTGGCGCGATCACCGACATCGGCGTCGGACTCGGATTCCGCCTTGATGTAGGTGCCAATGCCGCCGTTGAACAGCAGGTCCACCGGTGCCTGCAGAATTGCCCGGATCAGGTTCGGCGGAGACATCTCGGTGGCCTCTTCGGCCTGGCCTTCGATGTCCAGCGCCGCGCGGACCTGCGCGCTGACGGGGATCGCCTTCTGCTCGCGGCTGAACACCCCGCCGCCCTCGCTGATCAACGACTTGTCGTAGTCGTCCCAGCTGGACCGGGGCAGGTCGAACATCCGCCCGCGTTCGGCCCACGACGTCGCGGCATCGGGGTCCGGGTCGAGGAAGATGTGCCGATGATCGAAGGCGGCGATCAACCTGATGTGCTTGGAGAGCAGCATGCCGTTGCCGAAGACGTCGCCGCTCATGTCGCCAATGCCCACGACGGTGAAATCCTCGGTCTGGGTGTCGACCCCGATCTCCCGGAAGTGCCGCTTGACGGCCTCCCACGCGCCTTTGGCGGTGATGCCCATGGCCTTGTGGTCGTAGCCCACCGATCCGCCGGACGCGAACGCGTCACCCAGCCAGAACCCGTAGGACTTGGCGACATCGTTGGCGATGTCGGAGAACGTGGCCGTGCCCTTGTCCGCGGCCACCACCAGGTAGGCGTCGTCGCCGTCCCGCCGCACCACCTCGGGCGGCGCGCTGACTTCCCCGGTCGCGTGGTCGACGTTGTCGGTGACGTCAAGCAACCCGGAAATGAACAATTGATAGCAGGCCACACCCTCGTCGCGAAGCGCATCACGGTCCGCGGCGGCCCCAATCTTCGGGCCGGTGGGCAGCGGCGGCCGCTTGAGGACGAAGCCACCCTTGGCGCCAACCGGCACGATGACCGCGTTTTTCACCGCTTGCGCCTTGACCAGGCCGAGGATCTCGGTGCGGAAATCATCTCGGCGGTCCGACCAGCGCAGCCCGCCGCGCGCCACCGGCCCGAACCTCAGGTGTACGCCTTCGACGCGGGGTGAATACACGAAGATCTCGAACTTGGGACGCGGCAGCGGCAGCTCATCGATCAGCTGGGCATTCAGTTTGAGCGACAACACATTTCGGCTGCGGGCCGAACCCTCACGGGTGACAAAGTAATTGGTGCGCAAGGTGGCCTGAACCAGCGACGCGAACGCGCGCAGAATGCGGTCGGTGTCCAGGCTGACCAGTGCGTCGATGTCGGCAGCCACCGCCGCGGCCGCCGCCTGCGCGTCGCGGCTGGCCGGCGAACCCGACTGGGCGGGGCCGAAGAGCGCTTCGAACAATGTGACCAGCGATCGCGCGGTCGAGGGATGCTCGTTGAGCACGGATTCGATGTAAGACTGGCTGTAGGGAAAGTTCGCCTGCCGCAGGTATTTCGCGTATGCACGCAGGAGCACGACCTGCTGCCAGGTCAGGTTCGCGCGCATCACCAGCTCGTTGAACCGGTCGATCTCGACGCGGCCCTGCCAGATCGCGGTGACCGCATCGGCGAATCGTTCTGCGGTAGCGTCCCGTTCGGCTTCGGTCGACGCCGTCGGGATGGTGGGGTGCGGCGAAATCCGGAACTGGTAGATCCACACCGGCAGCCCGTCGGGCCGGGTGACCGTGAACGGGCGCTCCTCGAGCACGACCACGCCCATGCTTTGCAACATCGGCAGCAGCTGGCTCAGTGAGGCGGCGCGCCCACCCAGAAACCAGGTCAGCTGGGCCTCACCTTTTGCCCCCTGCTCATCGCGTTCGGAGAACACCAGCTTGACCGAGTCGTCGGTCAGGCCTTCGATGATGGTGATGTCACCGATGGCCGCGGCCGGGGTGACGACCTGTTTGTAGGCCTCGGAAAAAGCGCCGGCGTAATGCTCGGCTTTGGCGTACCCCAAGGAGCCGGTTTCGGCGGCGGCGATCAGCCGGTCGGCCCAGGTTCGCGCGGCTTCGCTCAGCAACCCCTGGATCCGGATCCGGTTGGCTTCGGAGACGTCGACCGGGGCGGCGGCTGCCACTTCGTCTCGCTGGGGCAGCCGGACCATGAAATGCATGAGCGCCCACGGTGATTCACTGACGCGAGCGGTGAACTCCAGTCGCGTACCGCCGAATTCGCGGACGAGGATGTCCTCGATCTGCAAACGCACGGACGTGGTGTAGCGGTCGCGTGGCACATAGACCAGGCACGAGACGAAGTACTGCAGCCGGTCCGCCCGCAGGAACAACAACGCGCGGCGTGCCGACCCGAGATCCACCACCGCTTTGGCCATCGCGAGAAGCCGTTCGGCGCTCAGCATGAAAAGTTCCGGACGCGGGACGGTCTGGATGACATCGAGGAGCAATTGACCCGGGTGGCTGGGGTCGCTGCCGGCCAAGTCGAGCGCCTCGCGGACCCGCCGCGAGATCGACGGGATCTCCAGCACGTCGGCGTTCATGGCGGCGACCGTGAAGAGCCCGACGAAGCGATGCTCGATGATGCCACCGTTACCGTCGTTGAGGTTTTCGCGGATCGCGATGGCGTACGGGTAGGCGCCATACCGCAGGTAACTGCCGACGGCAGCCTGAGCCAACACCAGCAATTTGTCGTCGTCGGTCAGCCGGGGGCGGGTACCCGAGCGGGCCTGCAGCACGCCCAGGCCGCTCAATCCGTCGCCGATGACCAGACCGTCGCGCACCCGGCAAGGCTGGTAGCCCAGCAACAGGAAGTTTCCGTTGCCCAGCCAGCGCAGCAGCGCCGCGACGTCTTCGCGGTCGGGCGCTGAATAGTGGCCTTGCGAGTCGCTGTCGATCGCTGCGGCCAGTTCGCTCATCGTGGCGATCAGCGCCGTCGCGTCGGTGGCGACCCGCTGCACATCGGCCAGGACCTTGGGTAGCAGCCGTTCCACCTCGTCCAGGGCCGTGCGATCGACGAAGGGCAGCAAGTGGACGTATATCCAGGCCTCGCCGACGTACCGCGATGCGTCGTCCGTTTTCGGCTCGACACTGACCAGCTCTCCCGTGGGGCTGCGGTGCACCTCGAACACCGGGGTCATGATGGCGTCGTAGCCGACCCCGAGGCGGTGCAGCAACACGGTCACGGAATCCATCAGCATGCCGCCGTGGTCGGTGACCACCTGCAGCGCCGGACCGAAGCCGGCGGGATCGTCTGCCGGGTAGACGCGGACACAGCTGTCACCGGCTGGACGGCATTGGCCGAGCCGATAGTGCGCGCTCAACATGGCCGGCGTCACCAACGATGCGGGGCGTTCACGATCAACGCCGCCGCCGGTTTCTGGTGTTTCGGGCTCGTCGGCGTGCGGGCCGCGATAGCTGTCGATATAGGCCTTCACGATCCACCCGGGAATGTCCCGGTCGTCCGTGCGGGTGGTCCACGGTTCGGCGACCTGCTTAGTTCCGGGATCGATCGTCATACCGATTGCTCCCATCTCGCGACGGCTGCCACTAGGCTCAATCTCGCCGCGCTCCGCGGCGGCCGTAGCGGCCGCATCGTCGCGGTGGCAGAGCCGACATTAGTCCCGTGTGAGCTTGCGGTGGGTCACCCGGTGCGGCCGCGCCGCATCGGCGCCGAGCCGTTCTACCTTGTTTTCCTCGTAGGCGCCGAAGTTGCCCTCGAACCAAAACCACTTGGCCTCGTTGTCGTCGTCACCCTCCCAGGCCAGGATGTGCGTGCAGGTGCGGTCGAGGAACCAGCGATCGTGCGAGATCACCACCGCACAGCCGGGGAATTCCACCAGGGCGTTCTCCAATGAGCTCAGCGTTTCGACGTCGAGGTCATTGGTCGGCTCGTCCAGCAGGATCAGGTTGCCGCCCTGCTTGAGCGTCAGCGCGAGGTTGAGCCTGTTGCGTTCGCCGCCGGACAACACGCCGGCCGGCTTCTGCTGGTCGGGCCCCTTGAACCCGAACGCCGACACGTAGGCCCGAGACGGCACTTCGGTCTGACCCACCTGGATGTGGTCCAGACCGTCGGAGACGACTTCCCACACGGTCTTCTTCGGATCGATGCCCGCGCGGGCCTGGTCCACGTAGCTGAGCTTGACGGTCTCACCGACCTTGACGGTGCCGCTGTCCGGCTCCTCGAGCCCGACGATGGTCTTGAACAGCGTGGTCTTGCCGACCCCGTTGGGACCGATGACCCCGACGATGCCGTTGCGGGGCAGCGTGAACGACAGGTCCTTGATCAGGGTGCGTCCCTCGTAGCCCTTGTCGAGGTGGTCAACCTCGACGACCACGTTGCCCAGTCGAGGCCCGACCGGGATCTGGATCTCCTCGAAATCGAGCTTGCGTGTCTTCTCGGCCTCGGCCGCCATTTCCTCGTAGCGCTGCAGCCGCGCCTTGCTTTTCGCCTGACGGGCCTTGGCCCCGGACCGGACCCAGGCCAGCTCGTCCTGCAACCGCTTCTGCAGCTTGGCGTCCTTGCGGCCCTGCACCGAGATCCGCTCCGCCTTTTTCTCCAGATACGTCGAATAGTTGCCTTCGTACGGATAGGCGCGGCCGCGATCGAGTTCCAGGATCCATTCGGCCACGTTGTCGAGGAAGTAGCGGTCGTGGGTGACCGCCAAGATCGCGCCCGCGTAGCTGGCCAGATGCTGTTCGAGCCACTGCACGCTTTCGGCGTCCAGGTGGTTGGTCGGCTCGTCGAGCAGCAGCAGGTCGGGTTTGGACAGCAGCAATTTGCACAACGCGACGCGGCGACGCTCACCGCCGGACAGGTTGGTCACCGGCTCGTCGGGCGGCGGGCAGCGCAGCGCGTCCATGGCCTGCTCCAGCTGCGAGTCGAGGTCCCACGCTTCGGCGTGGTCGAGTTCCTCCTGCAGCCGGCCCATCTCCTCCATCAACTCGTCGGAGTAGTCGGTGGCCATCAGCTCGGCGACCTCGTTGAAGCGGTCGAGCTTGACCTTGATGTCGCCCATGCCCTCTTCCACGTTGCCGCGGACGGTCTTCTCCTCGTTCAGCAATGGCTCCTGTTGCAGGATGCCGACGCTGGCGCCGGTGGCCAGGAACGCGTCGCCGTTGTTCGGCTTGTCCAAACCGGCCATGATCCGCAAGACGCTCGACTTGCCGGCGCCATTCGGGCCGACGACACCGATCTTGGCTCCCGGGAAGAAGCTCAACGTGACGTCGTCCAGGATCACCTTGTCGCCGTGCGCCTTGCGGACCTTCTTCATCGTGTAGATGAACTCAGCCATGCCGCGGTATTGCCTTTCTGGTCTTTGCCGAACTATCCCGGACCATCCTAAAGCGCGTCGAATAACCCATCGGGGGGTCGTCGACGCCGCCCTTCTCGGGCGTCGTCGGTTCAAGCCGAGATTGCGGCCTGCACGTCGGTTCCCGCTTCACCCGGACCGGTTTCATCAACACGCGCGGGGTGTCGACCAGAGCCTTTCCGTCGGCGGGCCTTAGTTACCGGGGCTCGCGCTTCGGGCTCCCGGGCCTGGGATTGGGCGTCATCACCGAAGCGGTGACGCTGCCCGCCCCAGGCGGCGAGGTTGACCGCGGCGTTGAGGTCGCGGTCGAGAGTATGGCCCTCAGGACACGTAAACACCCTATCCGCCAGGGTGAGTACACGGTTGCGCGCCTGGCAGCGCGAACATATCTGGCTCGACGGGTACCAGCGGTCCGCGGTCTCAACGACACCGCCGCGCCAAGCTTGCTTGTAGCGCAACAATTTGGCGAACTCGCCCCAGCCTGCGTCGGAGATCGCTCGAGCGAGTCGGCGGTTGGCCATCATGCCCGCGATGTTGAGGTCTTCGAGGACGAGCCGGTCGTGAGTCTTGACCAACTCGCCGGAGACCTGATGCAGGAAATGCCGACGGATGTTTCGGACACGATGATGATGCCGACCAAGTTTTGCGGCGGCACGACTACGGTTTCTTGACCCTTTCTGTTTGCGGGATAACGATCTTGCTAGCTGGCGCTGTCGCCGCACGCCGCGAGCTAGCGCCTTGGGTGGATCGTCGATTCGAGCAAGCAGGCGGCCATCAATGCTCGCCGCGACCAAGAAGGCCGACAGGCCCCGATCGACACCGACCCAGCCCCCGTGATCGCTTAGTGGCCGGGCAAGGTGACGGTGAGCCGAGTGCAAATTGGCAGCCTCGACATTTAGGCTGCACCACCAGCGACCCGCGCGGTAGCTGACGGCGGCGAACAGAATCCTGGCCCGATCGTTCGCCAGCAGACGCCGCAATGGACGTGTGTCGTCGTGAACCCGAACATTCCCGACCCCAGGCAGAGTGACAGAGCGGGCATAACCCTCGCCCACCCGGATTGCTGGCCGAGCGCGGTTGCGGTTTCGGTTGCGCACCCGAAACGACGGCAGAGTGGTGCTCTTCTGCTTAAAGCGAGGAAAGCCGACGCGGCGACCGGGCCGCTTGCCCGAGCGGGCGCGCGACCACGCCGCCAAAGCCCGGCCGCAGTCAACGGCCGCCTCCTCGAAGACCTGCTGACAAACTTCGTTCCGCCAGGGCAGCCCGGTCGTCAAGATGTCGACGGCACCGCCGGTGTCGACGGCGAACGTCCGTCCCGCCGCATCGGTCTTTTTCCACGCATTAAACGCATTGATCAGATCGAACCCCGACCACGGAACTAGATTGTCCGGGAGGTTGTTTCGGGCCGACAGTGCAGTCTTGACCATCCGCAAGCACTGATTGAACGCGAACCGCGACGCTCCTGCGTGTCGGAGCAGGACGCTCCGCTGATCGCCTGTCGGATCGAGGCAGTAACGGAACGTTGTATGCCGGGTCATCTTTCACTCAGTTCGGTAGTTTCCGACAACTTCAGGGCAAGACCGAACGGCATTAAGCCGATCGCGCGAGCCCAGGGTCAAGCACAGCCTTGTTGCCGTCGTCCTCGACGTGGGCAACTTCGGCTTCCGCGCCCTGGCCGGTAGCTTCGGCAGCAGGCTCATCAAGCGAGGAGCCTGGGTCAACATTCGGACCGGTGTAGCTCGGCTTCTCGATGCGCACGAAGACCCGCGACAGATCCGGACCCACCGCCGTGGCGCGCATCTCCAGCGACGAACGGCGATTGCCGTCACGGTCCTCGTACTCGCTGGTGTAGACCTGGCCGGTCACGATCACCGGCGCGCCCTTGCCCAATGCGGCGCACACCCCGCCGACCAGTCTTCCCCAACAGTTGACCGTGATGAACAGCGAATTGCCCGGCTCCCAACCGCCGTCGGCGGCGCGACGGCGCGAATTGCTGGCCACCCGGAACTTGACGAGATCCTGATCGCCGACCTTGCGGCGCTGAAGGTCGTTGACGATGTGACCGACCACGGTAAGGGGTGTTTCGAACATTGACTCATTCCTTTCGTTGTAATCCCAAGTAGCGCTCGTGCTTGGTGTCCCATTGCCCCTCGGGCTACCGACATACCGGTGCGCCCGGCGCCGCGGCTACGGGGACCTGTGGAAAAAGAAGCGACTGTGGATAAGCGATCGAGCACGCCCCGGCTCTAGGCCGTTAGCCCCCCGGCTCGTCGCGGTGCGCCAGCTGGGCCAGCATCGCGTTGTAGGCGGCCAGGTCGGCGTCGTCGTCGAGGTCGGCCGCGCGGTCTAACCGCCGGGCGGTCCGCTGATCGCTGCGCGCCCACTGCACCAGCAACGCGATCATGACGATGACTAGGGGCAGTTCCCCTGCCGCCCAAGCGATTCCGCCGCCCAACCGCTGATCACCCAGCAGGTCGGTGTGCCAGCTCAGGCCCAAAGACCGGTAGTAGGCGGCGCCGAGCACGGTTCGGGTGCTCATCAACTCCACACCGAAGAAGGCGTGCAACGGCAGCGAGGCGAACACCACGGCCACCTTCGCCAGCGGCGGAATGGGCCGCGGCGTGGGGTCCACCCCGATCACCACCCAGTAGAACAGGTAGCCGCTGAGCAGAAAGTGCACGTTCATGGCCAGATGCCCGGCGTGACTGCCGACCGCGGTGTCGAAAAGGCTCGACAGGTACAGCCCGTAGAAGCCGGCGACGAACAGCACCGTCGCCACGATCGGGTTGGTGACGATTCGCGAGAACCGGCTGTGCAGCGCGGCCAACAGCCATTCCCGCATGCCCGGGGGGGCCTCGCGGCCGGCGGCGGGCAGCGCCCGCAATGCCAGGCTGACCGGGGCGCCCAGCACCAGCAGGACCGGGACCAGCATCGACAGCCCCATGTGCGCCGCCATGTGCATGCTGAACATCGCCGGCATGTAGCGACCGACGCCCGACGACGTTACGAACAGCAAGGCCAGGCAGCCGAGCAGCCAGGCCAGGATCCGGCCGGGCGGCCAGTGGTCACCGCGGCGGCGCAGCCGCAGCACCGCCGCCACGTACACCGCGGCGAGAATGATTGCCGCCGTGCCGAAGATCAGATCGAAGCGCCAATCGAACAGGATGCGCGCCGCGGTGGGCGGTCCGGCGAAGTCGTAGCCGATCTCAGCTTCGGGAATCGACGGCAGCCGAAGCGGTGGCGGCGGCGGGGGTGTACGGCCCAGCCCGACGGCGACGCCGAAAGTCACGCCGAAGACGGCCGCCTCGACGAGCGCCAACCGGACCAGGACACTGCGGGCCTTGGGAGGGCTCGGATCCACTTGCAGCGCAACGACTCCGACGCGCCGCTGGCGCCAGCCCAGGACTCCCAGAGCACACAGCGCGACGAACTTGGCGACCACCAGGCGCCCGTAGCCGGTGGTCAGCAGGTCAGACGGTGGGACCCGCACGGTGGCGTTGAAGAAACCGCTGAGTCCCATCGCGATCCAACACCACAGGGCAATGGCCGAAAAGCGCCGCGCCGCCAGGTCGGTGTGGTCACCGCGGCGCAAGCCGTGGGCCAGCAGGGCCAGCAGGCCACCGGCCCACAGGCTGGCCGCGACGAGGTGAATCAGCAGGCTGTTGGTGGCCAGGTCATGCGAGCCGCCGGCCGACGAGTGACCGGTCAGCCCGAGCGGGACAAGGGTCACCAAGGACCCGGCGAGCAACAGCGGCGCCCATGACCAGCGCAACACCGCCAGGCTTGCCAGTGTCACCGTCGCCGCCAGCACCGCGGTCCAGCGCCACGCGGAGGCGGTGTTCACCAGGCCGGCCAACGACCAGATGGTCACCGGATTGAGGTGATCGGCCAACGGTTGGCCGGACACATCGGAAATGGTCAGCGGCACCAGCAAGGCGGCACACACCGCCCACGCCCCGGATGCCACAGTCGCCAGCCGAAGCGCACGATATCCGCCGGCATCGAGCACCCCGCTGCGCTGCGGCGGCACCAGAAACGCCGCGAAAAGAAACGATCCGACCGCCAGCACCGCGGCGATCTCGCCGGCCGCCCGGACGAACGGCAGCCCCAGCGTGGTCGCCGGGCCCGGATCGGGCAATCCGGTGGCGGTAAGCGCTTCCGCCAGTGACAGCGCCCCGATTCCGGCCGCCGTGCAGCCGGCGAGCACCGCGACGCCGGTCAGCAGCGGCCAGACCAGCGCAGCCTTACCGGCTGGTCGTGGGAGCGTCATGCACTTAAGCGTATGAGCGCGGAACCCGACTACTCAGCTCGGCTTGCCCGTGCCTTTTGAAGTGCCTCTGCCTCGCGCGAGACGAATTGAGTGCGTGCGATCTGCCCGACGTAATCGCAATCGCGGACGATGTCGCGCAATTCCCGCCGGAACGCGACGCGCCGTTCGGCGAGATCGGGGCCGGGTCCGATCAGGTCCTGGTCGGCAACGACCTGGCGCGCGGTGGCGAACAGCAGCGTCGACACCGACTCGTTGCTGCGGACCCGAGTCTGCGCCACGTACTGACGGCCGACGCCGAGCGCCAGGTCGGTCAGTTCCTTGTCGCCGATGCCGGCCGCGGCATCGCGCAACACGTCGGCGACGATCTCATACGACTCGAAGACCACACGCAACATCGCGTCCGACATCAGCGGGCGCTTGGCAAACAGTAGGGCGTCGATCTCGTCTCCCCCGGCGGCGACGTGCGATTCCCAATCTTGGTGCCACGTCATCTCTTCGGCGATGTTCTCGCGAAACGCCGCCGAATCGGCGAAGTAGAAATCGAATTTCAGCAGATCCCGCAGCCGCATCACTTGGGACCAGAACGCTTCCATCCGGTCACCGTCCGCGCGCGCGGCGTACGCCAGCGCCAGCTCGACGATCGAGGTCTCCAGGAACGCGTGTATTACCGAGTTGCGGTAGAACGCCGCCGCGTGTTCGTCGTCAGATGCGATGCGCCACACCGGCTCCCGGCCGCCGTCGATGCGGGTGATCGGATGTCCGTTGGACAGCGCGTCGACCGCCGCGCGCACACCGTCGCGGGTGCGCAGCCGCAGCGCACTGGTCGACATCGGGGTTTGCTTGCGCTCGAGGTAGTCAAGCGAATCCTGCAACGTGTGGTGTAGCTGATCGAGCGTGAGCGCCGCCCCGCGAGTGGTCAGCAGCAGCGCACACACCAAACCCGTCGCCGTCACCGGTGTCGCCTGCAAAATCCGCCACGCGACTTCGAACGACATCTTCTGCAGCGCAAGACGTTTGGCGTCCTTGTCCTGCTCCAGCTGACCGTGCGGCGGACCCAGATATTGCCGCATCGAGACGGCTTCGGGGAACCGGACGTAGATCTTGCCGTAATTGCGTTCGCCCTGCGCCTTGATGAAGTTGTACAGCCAGCCGATCCCCTCGGGCGTCTTTTCACCGCCACGAGCGTATTCGGCGTACTCGGCGGTCTCGTGCAACTGATCGAAACTGATCGACACCGGCTGCAGCAGAATGTCTTCGCTCCGGCCGTCCAGGTAGGCGTCGGCCACATACGACATCAGACCGAGCTTGGGTGGCAGCATCTTGCCGGTACGCGAACGTGTGCCCTCGATGGACCAGCTCAGGTTGAACCGCTTCTCCACGATGTAGCCGACGTATTCGCGCAGGACGTACTTGTAGAGCGGGTTCTCGCCGATGTTGCGGCGGATGAAGATGACCCCGGAGCGTCGCAGCAACGGCCCCATCACCCCGAACGACAGGTTGATACCGGCGAATACATGCACCGGCGGCAGCCGGTTCTCCTGCATCGCGACTGGGACCACCGCGCCGTCGATGTAGGACCGGTGCGAAAACAGCAGCACCGCCGGATGAGCTTCCAGCCCGGTACGCATCGCCGCGACCTGATACTCGTCGTAATCGATCTCTGGTTCGAAGCCGCGGCTGAGCGCCCTGCCGAGGACGCCAACCAGGTCGACGGACACTCTGCTCCACCCGGTCGCGAGTTCGTCGAGCATCTTCCCGGCTTCTTCGACGGTTGCCCCCGGGATCTTTTGCAGGCCGGAACGAAACCGCGTGGACGCCAAGATCTCTGGCTTCACCAGGCGCGGGGACTTGTACTGCGGTCCGAGGATTCGGTACTCGGCTCTTTCCATCGCCAAGTACGCCCGGCGCGTGACGAACTGGGCGAAATCGCGCTCGTCCTCTCCGACGGTGGTGTCACGCCACTGCTGGCGGAGTTCGGACACCTTGGCCGGGTCGCCGGCCACCACCCGCGCGCGGCGGGGATCCTTATCCAGGATGCGACGTTGCAGACGTTGGTTGGGCTGGTAGGGATCTCGGCCCGGCAGCAGCCCGGCCAGTTTGGCGAGTCTGCCGCGATCCGGCGCCGGCAGCCAGAACACCCGCACCGGCACGACGGAACGGTCCTCACCGGACTCGAGCTGCCCCACTAGCGCGGTCAGCGCCGTCGGCGGTGCATCGCTGGACGGCAGCCGCAATACGTCGAACTTTGCGTCCGGATTTCGGGCCCGCTGCCGGCCCAGCCAATCCATCACCAGCTGCATTTCGACCGGAGTCTCCATGGACGCGAGCACCAGCGAATCTTGCGCGGTGAGAACAGCGCTGGTGTCTGCGGCCGGTTCGGTCACGGCCGTCCCACGGGTGACTGTTGTGCATCACCGTCTTTGAGAGCGACCTCGGATTCGTTCGGATTCGTCTTGGCCGGGCTCTTCGGCTGCGCCTTCTTCGCAGGCGCCTTCTTTACGGAAGCCTTCTTCGCTGGAGCCTTTTTGGCTGCAGTCTTTTTCGCGGGGGCCTTGGCTTTCTTGGGCGCGGCTTTTTTGGCGCGCGTATACAGACCGAACTGCGGCAGCTCGTCGACCGGCCAGTCCGCCAGAGTATCCAGGTAGAGCTGGCGTACCTCGGCGATGTGATCTGCCAGCGTGTCAACGGTCCAGTCGTCGACCGCGATTGGCGGAAACACCGCGACATCGACCGTGCCTGGATTGATCGTGGTCGAGTTGCGTGAGGCGACGATCTCCGCGTTGCGGATCACGATCGGTACGATCGGGATCCCTGCCGCCATCGCGAGACGAAAGGGCCCCTTTTTGAATGGCCCGACTTCGGTGGTGTCCAGCCGCGTGCCTTCCGGGGCCATCAGAATGGAGAGTCCGGCCTTGGCTCGCTCTTCGACCGTCTGCATCGTCTCCAGCGCGGCGCCATGATCGTCGCGGTCGATGAACACACCGTCCAGCAGCTTGCCGAGCGGGCCCATGATCGGGTCACGCTCCAATTCTTTCTTGGCCACGGCAACCCAGTTGTCGCGTATCAGCGAACCGGAGATGATCGGGTCAACCTGGTTGCGGTGGTTGAAGATGAAGACGGCCGGACGCTGCGCGGTCAGATTTTCTTTCCCACTGACATTCAGCTGCACTCCGGTGGCCGCCAACACGGCCTGGGAAAAGTTGGAGGTGAAGAAATTGACGCCGCGCCGCCTACTGCCGGTCAGCACGCCCATCGCCACAGCGCCCGCCCCGACCGGCAGCATGGAGCCGAAGCCGGCAAGTGTGCGTATCTGCCGCCGAAAACCCACACCGCCGCGGCTGTCGAATTTTAAAATCGGCCAGCCACGGCGCCGAGCGACGGCCGCCATCTTGCCTTCGGGGTTCGTCGGCCGTGGATTGCCCACCAGGTACATCAGGGCGACGTCCTCGTCACCGTCGGCGTAGAAGTAGCTGTCTTTGAGGTCGATGTCGTGCTCGGCAGCGAACTTCTGGACCGCGGCGGCCTTGCCCGGTCCCCACAAGATGGGCCTCAAGATGCCGCCGGTGAGCAATCCGTCTTCGTTGATCTCGAACTTGTTGGTAAGGGTGTCGGAGATCCCGAGGAAGCGCGCCACCGGATTGACCTGGATGGTCAGCGCCGACGAGCTGAGCACCACGGTGTGGCCGCGCGCCACGTGCGCCCGCACCAGCTCCCGCATTTCCGGATAGATCCGGGACTCGATCCGCTGGACGAACAGCCGCTCGCCGATCTCCTCCAAGTCGTCGATGAGTCGCCCGGCCAGCGCCGCCGACGCCTTGCCGATGAGGTCTTCGAACTCGATACGGCCGAGGGTGTGGTTCAGGCCCGCCTGAACCATGCTGAGCAGCTCTCCCACCCCCATGTCGCGGCGCAGCAGACGCTCCTGGGTGAGGATGACGGCGGTGAAGCCGGCCACCAGCGTCCCGTCCAGGTCGAAGAATGCACCGATCCGCGGGCCATCAGGACTTGCCAGGATCTCGGCGACCGAGCCGGGCAACTGCAGATCCCGGGCCGGCTTGCGCGCCTCGCGCTGTTCGGAGGCGCTCATGAGCCGGACACCGATCGATTCGCCGAATCGGCCGGTTCAGCGAATGAAGCGGGCACCGCACGCGGCGCCGGATCACCTGCCAGGGCCAGGATCTCGTTGAAACCCTCCAGCAGACACTGGGCGAACAACGCCTCTTGCCGCACCGACGCCCTGTCGTAGCGCACGGTGATGGTGCACCAGCCACCCCGGGAAATCAGCACCACCATCATCGCCACGCCGGGTAGAGGGCCGATACCGTACTGCCGCAAGACTTTTGCGCCGGCGATGTAGGTGTCTCCCGGGTAGACCGGGACGTTGCTGGCCTGCACGTCCGAGCCGACCACCGACCCGGTGATCCCCTCCAGCACAGCTGTCGGCAGCACACTCAGCAGCGGTGCGATGGAACCGATGATGTTCATCGCCGGCTCGTCACGGCGCTGGGTCATCTGCGCACGAATCTTCTTCATCCGCGAGACCGGATCGGTGGTACCCAGCGGTGCCGCCAGGTTGACGCCGGTGAAGCGGTTGCCGCCGGCCGTATCGGCGTCGGCCCGCAGGCTCACCGGCACCGCCATCGGCAAGGTGCTGATGGGCACTCCGAGAGCGTCGTGGTAACGCCGCAGGGCGCCACACAGACCAGCGAGATAGGCGTCGTTGATCGATCCTCCGCCGGCTTTTGCGGCCTTGTGCAGGTCGGAGAGCGGGATGTCGATCGATTCGGTGCGGGTGGCCAGGCTGCGGCGGCGCAGCAGCGGCGACGGCTCGGCGGCCCGGTTGATCACCCGCATACCCGAGAGCGCGTAGCCCACGATCCCCGAAACCGTGGACGCGGGTTCCAGGACGGCCCGCCCGGCTGCTGAAACGACGCCGGACACTGCGCCCAACGCGCCGCCGAGTACGGCCATGGGCAGGTGGTTGATGCCGTGGCGCATCAGATCGTTGGGCGTCAGATCCTGTGGGATGGGCAGTGGGGGCGTCGGCCTGGCCGGCGGATCGCGTTCGAGGTCATAGATTTCGGCGAACATCTCGACGCCGCCGACACCGTCGGTCACCGCGTGGCTGACGTGCAGCAGCGTCGCGGCCCTGCCGTCGGCCAGGCCCTCGACCAGCGTGGCCGTCCACAGTGGCCGCGATATGTCCAGCGGTGACTGCAGGGTCAATTCGGCGAGGTCGAACACCTCGCGCAGGGTGCCGGCTCCGGATACCCGCACCCGGCGCACATGGAAGTCCAGGTTGAAGTCGGGATCGACCACCCAGCGCGGTGCGGCCGTCGGCAGCGTCGGCACGACCACCTTCTGCCGCAGCCGCAATACCCGTCGGGAGGCGTTTTCGAAGCGGGTCCGGAACCGGTCCCAGTCCGGGGTGGTGTCGAGAAGTTCGAGCGCCATGATCCCCGACCGGGTCCGCGGATTCGCCTCGCCGCGGTGCAACAGATAGTCAACCGCGCCCAGCTCGTCGGGCAGTCCACCCCCCTCGACGGACTCAGTCACCGATCAAGCCTCCTGCCTCAGACTTGCCAACCCAGCTGCCAACACAACGCTAGTCGGGTTGACGCGCTGGTGAAAGCAGCATCCGGGCGGGGATCCAGTCGCTGCCGCGGGAGACGCAGGGTCCGACGACGAAACCCCGTGGCGGGTAGCCGACTTCGAAATTGTGCGGAGTTTCGGCTCGCCGCTTCAGCTGGCCTTCAGCTGGCCTTCAGCTGGCCGAGGTCGCCGACAGCGGCGACAAATCCAGTAATGAGTTCGCGCGCCGGCCGTAGACAACTCCCAGGAAGTCCGCGACGGCTTTGGCTGCCAGCCGTGACCGGACCGTCGGGGTGATGTCGAAAGCGTGGTGCGCATTGGCGAGTTCGGCGTAGGACACCGTGGCGGCTCCGGCTTCCCGCAGCGCCGCGGTGAAGGCCCGGGCCTGGCCGCTGGGAACCAATTCGTCTTTCTCGCCGTGCAGCACGAAGAACGGCGGAGCTTGGCGGTGCGCATAGGAAGTCGGCGAAGCCGCCTTGAACCGCTCGGGCTCGTCGGCGTAGCGGGCCTTCATCACGAACTGCTCGAGGAACGGCAGCATCATTTCGTGCATGTTGTCGAAGTCGGTGAAGTCGTAAACGCCGTAGTACGGCGCCACCGCCTGCACGGTCGTGTCCGCGTCTTCGAACGCGGGCTGAAACTCGGGGTCATTGGGGGTCAAAGCGGCCAGCGAGGCCAGGTGGGCGCCCGCTGAGCCGCCGGTGATGGCGAGAAAATCGGGGTCGCCACCGTAGTCGGCGATGTTCTCGCGGACCCACGCGATCGCCCGCTTCACGTCGATGAGGTGGGTCGGAAACGCGCAGCGCGGGCTCTTGCTGTAGTTGATCGAGACGCAGATCCAGCCGAGTTCGACCATGTGGCTCATCAGCGTGTAGCCCTGCACGCGTTGGTCGCCGACCGCCCACGCGCCGCCGGGGACCTGAATCAGTACCGGCGCCCGCGACCCGGGCGCCAAGTCATGGCGTCGCCAGATGTCGAGCAAATTGTCGCGTCCGCGCGGGCCGTAGGAGATGTCTGAGGTCTGTCCCGCGTACCGCTGGTGTGGCCCGGGCCTTCGCAACAGACCAGTGCGGGGGGCGCACGCGGGTTGAACGGAGGTCGGATGACACACCAGTTCGCGGAAGCCTGGCCCGAAGGACTCCTCGAGCGCGGCGGTGAGGGCTTGATCCGCTCGCTGCGCGGCCCATGTCGTGCCGACGCGGCCGATCGACGGCCGTGATGACCGAGACAACGCATGCCCGGTGACCACGTGCGGGGGAAACTCGGTGGAAAGCCAGCCGGCGACCCAGCCAACGGCGAACGGCGAGCCGCGCAGCAGCAAAGCGCCGGCCCGGAATGTATCTCTGGCGTCGGCCGCCAGCTGGGCTCCTTGTCGCAGCGCTTCGGCACCAGCCCGCGAGCACCGCGAAGTCACGTTCATGACCATGGTCAACGCCACCCCTCGACGTCAGGCACACGCTCCGTTGCGGTTAACAGTTGTTTACCAACTGATGTTGTACGTGTGTCGAGATCCACACCATAACCGATAATCATGGCGCGGGAAGGGTTTTCGCGCGCGTGGCGTTCGACTGAACCGATCAACCGATGCCATTAGATAGACTGACCTGCGCATTGCCTCCGTAGCTCAGGTGGATAGAGCAAGGGCCTTCTAATCCCTAGGTCGCACGTTCGAGTCGTGCCGGGGGCACTGAAAATCGCCTGGTCGTGCCTGTAGAGGCTTCGCTGTGTCGGCTCGCCGGGGCCGTGAACGCGGCTTGAACGGGCGAGCGGCGGTTTGCACGCGGCGCGGGCGGGCCGCTAACAAGCCTCCTAGGCCCGCCGCAGCGATACGACGTTGTCCGTCGTGAGCTCCGCGCGCTTCTCGGGCGCGGGTGGCTCTGGGAGGTTGTTCGCCGACGCCTGCTCGGGGAGATATTCGGCGTACACCGTCATCGTCACTATTGATCCGCGATCAGCGTCTTGAGGGCGATTGCGATCTCACCAACCGTGAATACCGTGTCCTGCATGCTGGCAATGTCGAACTTGAACTCTAATTCTTCCGTCGCCCGGTAGGAGCCAGTCAGCTTGTGCGCGAAGGTATTTCGGCGTTTTCTCACCTTCGACACCATTGCCATGATCTTGTTTTCTTCATCGGAAGTAGCGTCGTGTCGGAGCACGAATGCCTTCACAAGCTGGTTAAGGCCGTCTCGCGACTTCTCGCCATCTGGTGCTAAGTCCTTGAGCAGGCTCTCCAGCGCCGCCACCGCGGTGAGCATGGTCGCGCCGATTGAGATTTCCTGGGCGTTCTCAACTATGAACAACTTCTCATCGAGCACCATGTCAGATTCACCCTCCCACCCAGGAACTTGGTGCGAGCCATCTTTCCTTTGTTGTTCGAACTGGGCCTTCACGTTATCGACCGATTGGCGAGTCGAGGTGGCGACGAGGATCGCCGCACTCAACCTGTCTTTGAAGATCATGAACTCAACTTGGTCGAACTGGTGGAAGTTCACGTATAGGTCGGCGAGCACATCGGGGCTGTCATCCGCAGTCTCCCAGGGCCGCGAAGCCGAAATCACCGTGCCGGGCGCCGGCAGGCCTGACAATTCAGACGCTCGCTCGACGCTGGCCGAAACAACTGGCCGCTCACCGCTTCGAGGGCAATGGAATGCGGTGCACCGGTATGGCGAATTGGAGGCAGAAGCATTCTGAACCCGTCGAAGCCGAGCTGAAATGAACCGATAAATTCCGGCAACGCTTGCAAATAGGCTTCTCAAGGTGGGACGCGCGTTCGATTTCCGTCACCGGCTCTAACAAATTAGCGGTCGGTAAGTTCACAGGTCAGCCTGCCATGGTTTCGTTCGGGACGACCATTTCGACTAGCGTTGCCAGCGCCGACACAGGCGACTTACCGTCAAAGCGTTCATGCGTCTGGTACGCCGCCGAGAAGGGAAGCAGCAGATTATGGGACGGTTCGATGGGAAGGTCGCACTCATCAGCGTGTCATGTCGATGAGGCGGCGATAATGTCCGCGCGTTAAGCAAGGTACCGAGCAGAAAACCACGTGAACTGATCCTGGCCCCAGTACCATCAGGCAAGGCGACGCAGCCCGCGAACAGGGGTAGCCGTGAGCGAGACCGACCTCGACGGTGTGGAAATCATAAAATGGGACCCTGGCCTGATCAAGATCGCGGTTGGTCTGCTCCGGCCGATCGTTAAGCGGTATTACCGCTCAGAGGTTCATGGCCTCGAGAACATTCCGCCCGGGGGATGTCTCCTCGTGTCGAACCACTCCGGCGGCGAATTCGCGATGGATTGGCAGGTGTTCGTTGTCGACTTCTACGACAAGTTCGGTTACGACCGGCCGATCTACTCCTTAGCCCACGACGCCATATTCCACGGCCCGCAAGGTGACCTGTTGCTGCGCCTCGGCGTCATCCACGCCACCCCCGGCAACGCCGAGAAGGCGCTGGCGGCCGGCCACTTAGTCCTCGTCTTCCCAGGCGGTGACTACGACGTCTACCGGCCGAGCCGGTCTGAGAACGTCATCGACTTCGGCGGCCACACCGGATACGCCCGCACGGCCATCGCGGCTGGAGTTCCAATCTTGCCGGTGGTGTCCATCGGCGGTCAGGAGAACGAGATTTACCTGTCTCGCGGCACCCGGCTGCTGCACGCACTTCGGTTGAACAAGCTGTGGCACAAAGTGACCCGAACCGACGTTATGCCGATCACCTTCGGTTTCCCGTTCGGGCTCAACTTCGTGGTATCGGTTAACATGCCGTTGCCGACCAAGATCGTGACCCAGTTGCTCCCGCCTATCGACATCGCCGGAGAGTTCAAAGGTCATCCCGACGTCGATGGCGTCGACAAGTATGTGCGTCAAGTGATGCAAGAGACGCTCGACGAACTGGCCGCCAAGCGCCGCTTCCCTATCCTGGGCTGACTGCGTCGACCGAACCCCACCGGTTGAGGCGCGCTCGGTGCGCCCACGGAGTCTCACCCGGGGCACCCTGAGCAAGCGGGATTCGAGCGCCAGCCGAGGCGGTAGCGTCACAGCTATGCCGCGTACAGTCAGCTGGTCAACCGAATCCCCGTTCAGATGCGAACAATTTCATTCGGCGTTCAGCGATGAGGATTATTGGCTGGCGCGGCTGGGTCAGTACGACGCCGGCACTGACATCCTGGATTCGCTGATCGTCGACGGCGACGGCGACGGCACCGTGGCCACCACGCTTAGCGTTTTTGGTGATCGGCTGCCCAAGATGGTCACCCAGTTGCACCGCGGCGATGTGAAAATGGTGCGCCACGAGAAGTGGACTCCGGTTGAAGGTGGCCCGGTTCGCGGCCAGATGAGCACTACGGCGCCGGGCGTGCCGCTATCGGTGCTCACCGAGGCTTTGCTAACGCTAGCTCGAGACGGTTCAAGGTTGGAGTACACCACGACGGTGGCGGTCAGAGTCCTTTTTATCGGCGGCAAGATCGAGAGCCACATCGGCAGCAAGGTGCCCGAGCATATCGCCGAGACGCACCGCTTCACGATGGCGTGGATCAAGGGGAATGCCTGACTCCGGCGGGGGAACTCGCCGCCGGTGGGCCACGTCGGCCCTTTGCGAGTTGTGGCGCTGCAATACCCGCAAAGACGTGCATAACAAGCTGCAAGCAGTACCGGGGCGATGGGAAATAAGGTGAGGCTGCGGCACCCCCGCCCGCTCATGCGTGCGGCAGTCGAGTTGGTTCATGCGCTCAACGCATTTCGGCCACTCGGACGCAAGGGCTACGCCACGTTCCTGGCTTTCTGGTTCGGCTGGCGTACCACCGAGGTGCCCCACCTGTTCATGACCGCTTCGATGATCGAGGCCGTACGCCGCGCACGCCGCGGCGACTTCACCGGTCGGCGGCGGCCAGCTGGGCGGTGTGCGCATCCTTTCCGAGGAGACGGTGCGCAAGGCCTCCGAGATCCAGAACGACCAACGCGACCGGGTCATCGTGATGACCATGCAGTGGCGCCTTGGCTACCATCGGCTGCCGATTCTTCACAAACAGTTCCCCCGCGGCTATGGCCATTTCGGGTTCGGGGGCTCCGGCGCTTTTGCCGATCCCGAGCACGATCTGGCCCTGGCGATGGTGTGCAACCGTGGGCGCGGCACACCGATCGGCGATCTGCGGATCCTTCGCCTAAGCCAGGCCACCGCTCGCGCCGTCCAGTCCCTCGGCTAGGTCATGACCCGAGCCGCCGGCTTCAGCGATGCCGGGAATCGCTCGATCAGCCCAGCACCGGGAACCGCCGCTGGCGGCCCAACCGGTCAAGGGCAGTCTGCATCACCGAGCGGACGTGGGCGTCAACTTCGTCGACGTCGGGATCCTCGCCGAACTGGGCGACGATGTCGATCGGCTCCAGCACCTGATAAATGATCTTGGTCGGCAACGGAAAATTGGCCGGGAAGAACACACTCATGCCGAACGGGAAACCGATCGTGAGCGGCATGATCTCCGCCCGCAGTCGGGGCAGACCCAACCGCTTGGCCAGCCAGGTGCCGCGGGTCACGAATAGCTGGGTCTCCTGGCCTCCGATCGACACCGCAGGCACGATGGGCACGCCGGCTTCGATCGCGGTTCTGACATATCCAGTGCGCCCGTCGAA
>NZ_JBKQQD010000484.1:0-10412 GCF_052144515.1 Mycobacterium sp.
GGGGCGGTAGCTCAGTTGGTTAGAGCCGCGGACTCATAATCCGTTGGTCGCGGGTTCGAGCCCCGCCCGCCCCACCTTAAACGCCTGGTCAGGGGGGTTCTGGTGCCTGGAGTCACCCCTGGGAGCCCGTCTCGGTGTCACGAGTCGTCACAACTCGACCAAAACTGCTCGCGGCGGCCTTAAGAGCGTCATCCTGACTGTGCGCATACACCGACATCGTGAACGCCGCGCTGGCGTGACCTAGCCACGCGGCGATCACCGCGATCGGCACCTGGCGCAGGTGCATGAGTGTCGCGCACGAGTGCCGCGCATCATGCAGACGCACCCGCTTGATGCCCAACTCGTCGAGCATTCGACGCCACCGGGATGTCAATAGATCCGGGTGATAAGGCTGGCCGGTCTCGTCGCTGGCGACGTACTCGCCGGACCCGTATCCTTCACCGAACGCTAGCCGTTCCTCGGTCTGACGCTTGCGTGCGGCCCGCAGCAACTCCACCACCTCGTCGGGCATCGGCAGTGTGCGGGTGCTCGCCTTCGACTTCGGGATGCCGGTGACGACCTCTTTTCCGATGGTCACACGGTTCTCCACGATGCTGACTGTCTTGGCTTTCAGGTCGGCGCTGGACCAACGCAGCCCGGCTATTTCCCCGCGCCTTAACCCGTAAAGCGCCAGCGCCCACAGGTGCCGATCCCGGCAGTCGTGGTCGAGGATCTTGAACATCTCTTTGTCGGTCAGGGTGCGGTACTTGCGCGGATCACCGGCCACCCTGTCTACCAGCCGCGCGACGTTGCGCACCACGTTTCCCTGCTTGACCTGATCGTCAAGCACTGCCGTGGTCAGGTGCAGTAGGTAATTGCATGAGCGCGGTGTCCATTTCTTCTTGCGGCCCTCCACCTCGCCGCGCCGTAACCGCCCCACCAGATCGTCCAGGTGGGCTTTAGACAGCTTCTGGACCTCAAGGTGGCCGAGTTCGTCGCGCAGCGCCGCCAGCTTCGACCGGTGCCCGGCTAGCGTCGACTCTTTCAAGGAGTGCTTAGACGCCAGCCACGCCTCGCACACCTGATCCACGGTCAACTTGCTGGCGTGGACGTAGGTGCCGGCAGTGACGCCGCCCTGGACTTTCGCCAGCTCATCCCGCGCCGCAGCCTCGGTCAATAGTCGGCGCCTAATCTGGCGCCGGCGACCGGTCTCCGGGTCGTTGCCGGTGTCGACCGTCAATTGGTAGCGCACGACGTTTTTACCCGTCCTGCGGTCCTTGACGGTGATCTTCTTTATCTGCGGTGGTAGCTGTTGCCTCGTCATTGGATCAAATCCGCCTTCCTTGCGTCTGCGATGTACCGGAGCGCTTGGCGTTCTTCGACGTAAAAAGCAGCTCTAACGGCTGGCCAGCCAGTCGGCGACCGTCCGCTTGGAGTCTTTGACTGCCGCGCCGTTCTCAAGCTCGCGCACCCCCTTCATCTTGTCGCGCACATCGGCCCGGTTCTTCCCGTACACCATGTGCCGCTTCAGCTGTCCCGCGTCGTCGGTGTAGCTGACAGCGCCGATGTATCCAGCCTGCCGCCCGTTGCGCATCCGCTTGTAGATGCTGCCCTCGCCATTCGCGTTAGCCATGGTGTGTCCCCTAGGCTTTCTTCCGGCCCTGCCTCGTCGGCGGCAGGTATCCCGCCTTGCGGGCCCTGTCCACGTACGTCGATGCCATCCGATCTCTGACGCCGAACGCCTTGGCCACGGCCTTGGTTGGTGCGCGGCCAATGTTCTGCCGGTATACCTCGGCAACTGACTTCAGAAAATCGTCTGAAATCACCCGATACTCCCGTGGGATACGTTGCCGCTCAAGGAAACGAATCGCTGCACGCTCTGCCGGTTCGCGCTGCTTGTCGCGCGGAGTGTCCGGGTCGGCGAAATGCCCGCAGATCCAAAACGCGAGCAGGTCAGTTGCCAGTCGATCCACGTCAACTGAGCGCAGATGCTTTTGCTGCACCTCGTTTTGGTGAGGCTGAGAAATGAAGCTCAGCTCTACGACCTCTGGTCTCCCATTGCGCAGCTCGACCCGGACGAACGTATCCGGTCCGTTGCCGCCCAGCTGCCACTGCTCCATCCAGGTGGGCACCTCGACGCCCTCAACGGTCTCGTGTTGGGAGGAGAACCGCCACCGGACTTGCCGCCCCTTGTGCTTCATCTCCAGGTATATCGGGCCAATCATGGCCATCGCCCAAACCTCCCACGCCGTCCGCAGCAGGAACTTGCTAACTCTGCACCTAACTCTGCATCCTGTCAACAACCGCCAGCACACAGGCGGAGACGAACGAACATCGGTAGGTCAGCTATGGAGACCAGCGTTAAGCGGCTCTTGTCGATCCCTGAAACACGCCATGTGCTCGGCGACATCGGGCACACGACTGTCTACGAGCTGGTTAAGCGCGGGGAGATCGTCAAGGTCAACATCGGTCGCCGTGGATTCATCACGTCGGAATCCCTTGAGGCATACCTGAATCGGCTCAGTGAGGCAGCGACCGCCTGATGCAATCAACTAAGGCTTTCGTGCGAGGTAGCGCGGGCGGTGGCGATGCTGCCTGACGAAAAGGAAGGCCGCCCCGGTGATTACACCGAGACGGCCGACCCGAAAACCAGCCACCTCCAAGCGACCAGTGCCACTGATTCTAGCGGGGGTGCCGGTCTTCCGCGCGTCAACATCGCACGCACGCACGCCGTCAAGTTCGCCGAGCACCACTGGAAGTGCCGATCAACGGTGCGGAGTGATGCGCCGTGAAAGTGAGAGGCCGCCGCGGCAGCGGCAACCCTACTGAGACGGCACCTCATCATCAACGCTCCAGGACAAGAGCTAACGCCAAGTCTAGTCAGAGCCCCCGACGCCGGGTGGTGGCCCGGTGATGGGCTACGCCGAGGCCCAGGGCAGCTATCTGGCCGCAGGGTGGAACGCTCCGCTGCCGTTGAAGCGCGGCACCAAGTGGCCGCCGCCCTCGGGGTTCACCGGCAAGACCGGTGCCTATCCGAACGAAATCGACCTCGCCGTCTGGCGCGAGACGTTCAGCGACGGGAACCTGGCCCTGCGTCTGCCCGACGAAGTTGAGGTCGAAGGCCAGCTCTGGTCCGTCATTGGCCTCGATGAGGACCACTACGGGGGCAAGACCGGCGCGGAGACGATCGCCGAGGGGGAGAAGCGATACGGGCTACTGCCGCCCACCCCTTACTCCACCAGCCGCAAGGACGGTTCGCGCATCCGGCTCTACCGCATCCCGGCGGGCATAAAGCTGCACGGCGTGCTCAAGTTCAGCGACCTGAACATCGGCGACGTCGAGATCATTCAGTATCACCACCGCTACATGCTGTGCTGGCCCTCGATCCACGACAAGACCGGCTGGCTGTACCAGTGGTTCGATGCCCACGGCGTGGTGATGGACGGCCCGCCGCGGGTTGAGGACCTGGCCGTGTTACCCACGCCGTGGTTCGAGGTGCTTCGGGTCGACAAGCCGCACAACAACTCCCAACCCCACACGGCCAAGAAGACCGCAACCCCAAAGCGCGAGGCGAGCATCCTCAACGTCACCGACGCGATGACCGAGGGCCAGCCGTCGGCGAAGGTCGCCCAGCGGCTCGCCGAGGCCCTCGCCGACCTGGCGCAGGGCCTGTCCCGCCACGACACTGTGCGCGACCACGTCCTGGGCCTGCTGCGATATGGGCGCAACGGCGAACCCGGCGTCGAGGTGGCGCTGAGGACGCTTTACTGCTGCTGCTTCGTCGCCGCCGTCGCCTCGGACCGGGTGGGCGGCGAACCCGAGGCCGAGGCCGAGTTCCTGCGGATGATCAGCAACGCCGAGGCCCTGCTGGCCGCCGAGCCGCCGCAGGACACGGCTTACTTCGACAGTGAGCCAATCCCGCTGACCCAAGACGTCGAGGTTCCGCCGTGGCCCGTGGATGCCCTACCCAAGGCGATCGCCGACATGGTGGACGCCGTGGCCGAGGCCACCCAGACCGACCCGGCGATGCCCGCTACGTCGGCGCTCTCAGCGATCTCAGCCTGCACCGGCGGCCACGCCGAGATCGAGGTTCGAAGCGGCTACCGCGAACCGCTGTGCATCTACACCGTGACCATCGCCGCCCCCGGCGAACGCAAGAGCGCCGTTCAGATGTTCATGACCCGCCCGATCCACGAGGTGGAGAGGCAACTGGTCGCCGACGGCGCCGCAGACCGGATGGCGGCCGAGGAGCGCAAGCAGGTCGCGACGAAAGCCGTTGAACGGCAACGCAACAGGGCCGCAAAAGCCGGGGAGGATGAGGCACGGGCGGCGTTCGACGAGGTGATCGGAGCGGCCCAGATCGCCGATGGCATCGAGGTGCCGCCGGTCCCGCGCCTGCTCGCCGACGACATCACCCCGGAGGCCGCGGCCTCGCTGCTCGCCGAGCAAGGTGGACGGTTGGCGATCATCTCCGCCGAGGGCGGGATCTTCGACATCATCGCCGGGCGCTACTCGCCCAAGGCGGTCCCCAACATGGACCTGTGGCTCAAGGGCCACTCGGGTGACCCGTTGCGGGTGGACCGCAAAGGCCGTCCGCCCGAGCACATCCCGCGCCCGGCGCTCACCCTCGGCCTGATGATCCAACCGAGCGTGCTGGGAGCCATCGCCGCTAACCCTCAGTTCCGGGGCCGCGGTTTCCTGGCACGCATCTCTTACGCCCGCCCACGGTCGAAGGTGGGCCACCGCAAGACCCCGGCACCGCCGGTCGACCCGGAGGTCGAGAAGAGCTACGGGACCACGCTGAAGGAACTCGCGCGTGGCATGCGTGGATGGGGCGGCGATCCGGCTGTGCTGACCCTCACCGAGGACGCACAGCAGCAGATCCAGCGCATTGAGGCAGCGGTGGAGCCGACTCTCGCCGGCGACGGCGAGCTGGCCTCGCTGGCGGACTGGGGTGCGAAGTACGTGGGCGCGGTGGCCCGTATCGCAGGCATGCTGCACCTGGCCGAGCACGGTGCCGACAAAGGCCCGCGGGAACCCGTCAGCGCCCAGACGGTCGTGGCGGCCGAGCGGATCGGCGAGTACTACAGAGCCTCCGCGATCAACGCCTTCACCGAGATGGGCACCGACCAGGGCACTGCTGACGCGATCTATCTGCTGGAGCGCATTCGCGACCTCGGGCAGGACGAAGTGTCCGAGCGTGACCTGCACCGCGCGGCCAAGAGGTTCAAGACGAAGCAGGCCTTAAGGCCCCCGTTGGATCGGTTGATCGACCAGGGGTACCTGGTCCGGCTGCCCGCCCCGGAGTCAACGGGCGGACGCCCAGCGTCAGTGCGCTACAGGGTGACAAAAGGGTCAGAAGGGCCGAAAGGGTAGCGGCATGAGGACTTCTGTCGCTTTTGGCCCTTTTGTCACCTACTGCCGTATCTCGCTACGAACCGAGAGGAAACCATCATGAGTAACGACGAGAAGCCCGACATCTCACCGGATGTCCTGGCTGAGAGGATTCTTCAACTTAATGCCGACACGCCCGGCGGCTTCCCGCCCGAAATCAGGGAGAAGGCTGTCCGTGCCGAGGAGTCCGGCACTCCCTGGTACGCAAGCGACCAGGAAATACATCTCATGGCCGAGCGGCTCATCCAGGTGCGCAATCAGCTCACTATCGGCGAGTTGCTCGAGAGTATCAGCGAGGAGCACCTCGGCGACCGGCAAGCCACCCTCAATGAATTGATGCGGATCGCTGACGTGGGCGTCGAACTGTTCTTCACCGCTATCGCCCATCGTGACGTCACCCCCGAGGTTCTGGGAAAGGCACGCGGACAGTGGGGTCCGCTGGTCGATGTCGCGCGGCAGATGTGCGGATCAGGTCCCGATCTTACCAAGCGCCAGGAACAGGTCCTGCGGGCGTTGATGGCCCAGAAGCTGGCGGCCGATATCGATCCGACTGAGGCGGGAGGTCTCGCAGATGACGAGCTGGCCCGGCAGCTGGGGGTTAGTGAGGAAGAGATTCGTCACGACATACAGGCACTGAGCGACCTTGGTTTCATCGATTACCGACCTGCCGTATCCCCCGCGGAAGATAGCTGGTTCAGACAAGTCCATTGCGACTGGCAGTGGCCCGACGGTCGCTACTGCAATATGACCGTGCACTTCTACGCGCTGTATGCAGAACGCACCGGCAGGGCGTCACTGGCCGGCTTCTGCTCCTTGGAGCATGCCAACGCCTCGCCGCGCCCGACGCTGGCCGCGGCCCAGCAACTGTATGGGGAGATGGCGGAGGGCGTGGAGTGTGTCTGCGGACACTGCGACGCCGAGTTCAACGCCAAGCTGTTGCGCAAGCTGATCGACGCCTATCCAGACCCGATCACGGTGAACGACGCCTCATGAAGATCACCACCGAGACCGGCATCGGCTATCCCGGTCGGTACTCCCGTTGCGGCGCAGCCCCCAGGGCCTTCCACTTCGTGACGGTCGAGTTGGAGCCCGACGAGGCTCCCGCCTTCGACTGTTTCAGGTTCCGGCCCAGACTCATCTGCCTGAACTGGGGCCGGGCCAATCGCTACTGGAAGCTCCTCAAGGCGTCGCTGGTTGGCGACAGCGTGCTCAAGAACGGCACGCTCGGGAAGCGACGCAACATCCACCTCATCGTCATGGAGTCGGACCGGTACCAGCTGGATGATCCCGTCAAGCTCCCAGAGTCGTGGCGCCAGCTCATTAAGGAGCATGCACCCGGGAGAACGAGGAGAAAACTACCGCAATGTGGCTGACCAAGGACCGTGAGACCGGCGACGACTGAGCCCTGGGGAACGCGATACGACTCGCTGCGGCCGCGGGAGTTGCCGGAACCGGCGCAGGGCGGCTTCTTGGCCGCAGAGGATGGCTAGGCGTCATCGGGCACAACGGATTTCTAGCATGGGCCACCAAAGAAACAGTGAAAGAGAAGGCAGGATAAAGAATGACAGTTGCTACGGACAGCACCTGGGCAGTGATCTGGATGTCCGTCGTTGACCAGGGAGATGGGGAGCCATCCGTGTCGATGCACCCAAGTCTGGCCGACGCCCTGGCCGAGCTACGCGAGGACTACGACGCCGACAATAAATTCGCCGACGTGCCCAAGCATGAATTTCTCCTCTTGGTGGAAATCGAACACAATCTGCACATCCAGGTGTATCCGTCCCGCATCGACATTGCTCGGTTCGAGCGCGTCGACCTCGACGGCTGGAACGCCCTGCGAGACTGGCAAAAGGAGATAGAGAATTGAACGGTATCGGTGGCAGCACCACCGAAATCTGAGCGGCCAGCGTCGGGTGCGGACTACGGAGGCCCGAACTGTCCGCCTGCCCAAACCAACTTCGACCTAGACCACCGGCGACTGCAAGAAGTATGTCTACGCTCAGGGCAAGTGCCAGGGCGCCGCCACCCTGTAGAGAAGTCCCAACGCAGGAACGGAACTCGCTGAAGTACGGCGAAATACCGCATTTAGACCAAAACTCAGGCGACGCGGGTCATCTGGGTCTGCAACACTGGGTGTGTGAGGCCCCACGCCAACGCTTTTGGGAAGTGATAGAACAATGACCGTATTGGACACAATCGCAGATTCTCTCGGCGACACAGTCGACTCAACCAACCTCGCCGCACTCTTCCGCCAGATGCCCCTTGAGCCCCGATGCCGCGTGTGTCGTAACGACGCACTACGCCGAAAAGTCAACGATCTCTTGGCAGTCGGGACAAGCTACGCGATGATCCTGCGGTCTGTAGCCGACGAGAACGGCAAAATCGATAGGCGCGAGCGGGTGACGATCGATTCGATCCGCAACCACACCGCACGGCATTTCCCCGTGCAGAACGTCGCCAAGGCCACCTACCGCGAGATCGTCGAGCGGCGAGCCAAGGAGAACGGCATCGACTTCGCAAATGGAGTCGCCACGGCGATCACGCCGATGGCCTACTACGAAACCCTTATGGCGAAGGGCTATGAGACCCTTGTCGATCCGGACACCAAGGTCGATGTCAACACCGGCATGATCGCCGCCGCACGCCTCCAAGCCCTGATCGAATCCCGCGCCAGCGGTACCAGGATGGTGGAGATCATGGCTCAGATGGGTCGCATCATCGACGCCATCCATGCCACGGTGCCAGAGGAGCTGTGGCCGGAGATCCTGCGCAAGATAGATGGACCCGTCGCAGCTGATTCACTGGCGGATGAGTTTGAGGACTGTGACCAGGGGGACGACGAGTACGACCCCGTGGAACCCGCGATGGCGGAGGAAAAGTGCTGGAATCCGTGCATTGCACCGGCGCTGGCCTGACAAGACGCGGCTAGCTCGATGCGTACTGGACCATAGGTTCTGAGTCCACGTGGCCGCCTGGTGAGATGATGTTCAGCACATCGGGCCGCACCTGATAGCGCGTGCCGTCCGCCGGATTAGTGACATCGAACCCGCCGGATGTGCGGACAGCGTTTGCCAGTTCGATACTGGCCCCGTCGCTCATGCGAACGCCGCGGTAGTAATAGTTTCCAGGTCCAGCTTGGCAGACCACCACCAAAGATTTGGTGGTCTGGGCCATCAGTGCCGGGGGATTTGCCGGGTCGCAGCGGGCGTAGGACCCCACCCACCCCTGGCCGTCGGTTCCCGGCAGGCTGGGCCGTGGAGCCGAGGTGGTCGACGACTCCGTGGGTGTGGATTTGGGTGTGAACTCAAAGGTCGTGCTTGGGTCCGTCGGGTCGGTTCCGATAATGCGATAGGGCAACAGGAGGGTCACGTTCCATTGGTTGTCGTGGCAACGCCCCGTCGCGACTTCCGCCGTGATATGTGCATCTACTAACCGCAGAGTTTCCGAGGTCCGCTGCACTTCTGTCCAGCTGGCATCGCACCATCCTGATATATGAATTTCACCGGAGATGGGATCAGCGTCGAAGAGCTGCAAATCCGCCGGATACTGTTGCCCGGCATAAGTCCAAGTTCCGCTCCAGCTGCTAGGGAGAGGGCGCGGCGTGGTCGTGCTGGTCGTAATCTCTGCCGTTGTTGATGTTGTGGTCAGCTCCGACGGAGGCGCGGCTACGGTGTTGGGCGGACCAGCCGGTGGGTTTCCACCGAGGCCCGTGAACAGTAGGGCCACCGTGATGATCGCGCCGATAAGTACCACAGCGATTAGCGCCAAGACGACTGTGCGGAGAGAGATTCGGGGGCGTCGACGCGCATCCACGTGACCATCGGCGGGGATTGGTGCAGCGTGAGGAGCGGCCACCCGCGTGGTGTGTTCACCCACCGGCGCGGTCGGCACATGTTCGCGCAACGCCTTGGCGAAATCCCGGCAACTGTCGAAGCGTTGGTCGGGATTCTTGGCCAACGCGGTCGATAAAGCGTGGTCAAAGCTAGCCAAATCCGGGCGGCGGTCGCCCAGCTTAGGAATGGCTGCGTTGAGGTGCTGACCTATGATGGCGACGGGGTTCGAATGCTGATACGGCGGCGCGCCGCTGAGCAAATGAAAAGCAGTAGCACCCAAGGCATATTGATCGGCGTGCCCATCCAGCTCCAGCCCCATCAACTGCTCTGGGGCGGCGTAGGCAACCGTTCCCACGGTGATGTTGGTGGCAGTAAGTCCACCAGGGTCAGCCAGTTCTCGTGCAATCCCGAAGTCCGCCAGGAACACTTGTCGTTCACCGTCATGGTCTGGCTGGCTGAGCAGGATGTTCGCGGGTTTTACGTCACGGTGCAAGAGGCCCTGCTGATGGGCGAAATCGAGCGCCCCGGCGACGGCAGTGATGATCTCGACCGCCTCATCTGGCGGCATGCCAGCGGGGTAATGGTCCCGCGTCATGCGGGCGGCGTCCGTGCCGTCGATATAGTCCATTGAGATCCATAGCTGGCCGTCGTGCTCGCCGCGGTCGTGGACGCTCACGATGTGCGGATGCCTTAGTTTTGACGCAAGATCTGCCTCGCGGTTGAAACGGGCGCGGTAGTCAGGGTCCGCGGACACCTCGGCCCGCAGCACTTTGAGGGCGTCACGACGTGGCAGCCGGGGGTGCTCGGCGAGATAAACCTCGCCCATCCCGCCGGACCCCAGCAGGCGCACGATCCGGTAGCCAGCGAACGTCTGGCCCTCGCTTAGCGGCATAGGCGGATAGTACGAACAACCGATGACGACCACGGCACATTCGCATCTGCTTCTTAGGCGAAGGTATTGAACAAGTACGGCCTTGGGCTCCGTGGTCTGTGGCTACTGCGCGCCCGCCTCGGCGAGCAGGCCAAGCCCCCCGGCCTGCTGACCCCCGAGACTCCCCCCTCACGGCCTATCCTTAGACCACCCTGGAAACGGTGGGGCTCGGATCGGCGGAGGGTCGGATGACGGCCATGGCAGCGTGCCGGACGTGTGGCACTGAGCCGCGTGAGGGCGTTCGATTCTGTGACGGCTGTGGCTCACCGGTCCAA
>NZ_JBKQQD010000485.1:0-4708 GCF_052144515.1 Mycobacterium sp.
AGATTGGCTCGTACGATAATTCCTCACTGGGGCCTCCCACATCTTGTGGCTCTACCGGCCAGGACCACCCTGTCGGCAACCCACGTTCACATGTGAGCGGAGGCCCCAGCCCCCCATACCGTCTAGCGCGGACTCGGAGGGCCGGCGCGGGGGTTCCCAGGGGTTAACACCCGGCCCCCGCCTTTCGCGTCGGAATCCGCCCGACTCGAAGCACTACCGCCCTTTCAGCGGGGACGCTTCAGTCGGGAGACTTGACGCCCCCCTCTGAACTGGTCGGGCTGACAGTGTCTGGTTTCACGACATAGTTGGCAGCTGTCTCGCGACATAGTTGACACCCTCAACCGCGTGGGAGGTCGGCCATGTCGAAGGCGCAGCCTCACCCCGCGATGCCGAAGTACCCAAAGTGCCTGCTGTGTGCACGATTTGGCGCATCCTGACCCGACGAGGCTTCGTGGTGCCCCAACCCCACAAACGCCCCCGGTCAGCCTGGAAACGCTTCACCGCCACCCAACCCAACGAGCTTTGGCAGGCCGACGTCACCCACTGGCAACTGGCAGACGGCACCGAGGCCGAAATCCTCAACCTCCTCGACGACCACTCCAGAACCGCGCTGGCCAGCCAGGCCCGACCCACCGTCACCGGCCCCGACGTCACCGACACCTTCACCACCGCATTCACACAGTGGGGCACCCCCGCCGCCGTCTTGACCGACAACGGCGCCATCTTCACCGCCACACCACGCCGCAAGGGACGCACCGCCCTGCAGGTCCTCCTAGGCGCACTCGGCATCAAGTACCTGACCTCGCGGCCCTACCACCCACAGACCTGCGGCAAAGTCGAGCGCTTCCACCAAACCCTCAAAAAATACCTCCGCGCCCAACCACCGGCCCACACCATCACCGAGCTGCAGCACCAACTCGACAATTTCCTGGTCTACTACAACACCACCCGACCCCACCGGGCGCTGCACCGACACACCCCCCTCGAGGCGTTTAACGCCCGCCCCAAAAGCCTTTCCCAGCGGCTACCAGATCCCGCCGCACTACCGGGTGCGCCACGACCGCATCGACACCGCCGGCGCCATCACCATCCGCTACAACAGCCGCCTGCACCATATCGGCCTGGGCAAGCGCCGCCGCGGCACCAAAGTCATCGTCCTCATCGACAACCTCGACATCCGCGTACTCGACCACGACACCGGAACCCTGATCCGCAAACTCACACTCGACCCCACCCGCGACTACCAACCCCGCGGCGTCAAATGCGGAAACTCACCAGAAAACAGGCTCACGGTGTAAACCATGTCTCGGGACACCTGTCAACGATGTCCCGAGACATGACACTGGTCGGGCTGACAGGATTTGAACCTGCGACCACTTGACCCCCAGTCAAACGAAGTATGTTCGCCGGGGTCCGTGGGCGATGGGTTTGCACAGGTAGAGCCGTTTTCAAAACGTCAGCGAACAGTTGCGAACACCCCAGAAATTGACCGGGTTGCCGTACGTGTTGCCGTACGGGCATCGCCCTCCAGACCCCAAACATTCGAACCACAAAAGACCCCGGCGACCGCGCGAACGGCCCCGAATCTGACGTCCCTATTCAACGGGCTTGGTTCATCGGTTTCGCTGGTAGCGACGGACGGGCACATGGCCCCTGATTTTGACGTCGACTTCAGCTCCCGCCCCGACCTCTTTCACGGTGAACGTGTAAAGATCGCCCAACGGGCTGCCAAGCATAGAGCCCACTAGCTCCTCGACGTACCACAGCACGCCCGGCTGGTTGCAAGGGGGCTTCGATGCCCTGGCCTCTTCGACGTTCCATTTCACGTCCGGGTGGTTGGAAGGGAACTCGATGGTGTCGCCCTTCTGGATATCCTCAGCGCGAATGGTGTCGTAGTCCTGGTGGCTGTTCACCGCAATGACGTTAGGTCACCGGCCTACCGGCGTTCGCGGACAGCTCTCAGCGGCGCCGCGCACCGCACCCAACCCCCCCTTTGGATCAGGCGCCGTCGCCTTTCTCGACCATCGTCCGCACCACCGCCCACAGCCGCTCTCGCCCGCGATCTTGTTCTTGCCCAAGACAACGACTAGCGACCGGAGGCTAAGACGAGCGCTCGAGGCTATTTTTGGGTTTCTGAACTGACCGCGTGCCAGATATGTGCCAAACGATGGAGTAGCTACCCAGGTCGCGATCGCGACAACCGGCCACTCCCCTTCTAGTTGGCCACTGCCAACTGCTGCCACTGTTACGAAGACCAGGGGGCTTTTAGGTCTATTCCCGCGCCCTGCTACCGAAGCATTAAATAGCGATCGCTTCCACGACGCTGAACGGTGACGCGGTTTCGACCAACCGCGTCATGCGAAAGCCGGCGCGGTCCAGCAGCCGGCCGTATTCGTCGGAAGTGCGCTCACGCCCGGCGGCAAGGACCAACATTCCCAGGTCCGTCCACTTGCCTAGGAACTCGCGACCGTGGCGTGGGATCACGAACTCGACGAGCAACACGTGCTTCCCAGCACCGGCCGCTGTGCGCACGTTGTCAAGTATTTTCACCGGGTCGTCGTCAGGCCAATCGTGAATCACGTTCTTGAGAACGTAGACGTCGCCGCCGTCGGGCACGGCGTCAAAGAACGATCCCCCGAGAACGCGGATTCGGTCGGCGACATGGTGTTCGGCGAGCACGGCCGGGGCTCCTGGAACCACTTCGGGCAGGTCGAACAGGATGCCACGCGCCTGTGGCGTCGCAACCAGGATTGAGGCCAGCAGCCGACCATGCCCGCCGCCCACGTCGACGATGGTGGCGTAGCGGCTGAAGTCGTACGCGGCGGTCACCGATGCGACCGCGAGCTCGGACATGCTCGTCATGGCGCGATTGAAGATTTCGGCGACTACTGGTTCATCGGCCAGCAATTCGAACCCCGATTTGCCGCGTAACTTCGGGATAACCGCCTCGCCGGTCCGGATGGCATCCGTGAGGTGGCTCCAACACTCGCGATGCTCGGGCAAACCCATAAACTGGGCCATTGCGGCCAACGACACCTCAGCGTCGCTGCGCAGCGTGTGCGCCAGTGGGGTGAGGTCATATCGGCCATCGCGGCGCTGACGGAAGATGCCTCGCGAGATCAAGGCCCGCAGCAGTCGACTAACGGTATCGACCTCCGCGTCGATCGCGGCCGCCAGCTCTTGCGCCGTGAGCGGCCCTTCGGCCAGCGCATCCGCAATGCCGAGATCGGCTGCCGCGGTGATCGCCTGGGCGCACCAAGCGTTCGTGATCATTTCCATCATCACGGCGGGACCCGGAAGCATCCGTCGATGCAGCTGACCGATGCGATACCGGGCAGTTTCGATGGCCCGCACGACTGTGGCGGGCGGAAGCTTCGACACGACCATGAGGTTCAGCGCATCACGTCGGCATCGACATCGGGACGGTCCGGAAGTATGTGATGGCCCGAGGGTGAGGCATAGAGCGGATGTCCGACTACGCGGCCGGTGGCGTTAACGACAACATCGGCCCCCACCTCGTATAGCCCGCTGTCCACCTGGACGAACGCGTTGTACACGCCTTGGGGCGTGAGATACAAGAACTGCACGAGATTGGGGTCGACGCCGTTGGTGTTGCACGGCAACGAAGTTGGCAGGACAGTGAATGAGGGCCAAGTCTCGTTGACCAGTTGCGGTGTGGGCGGTACGGGCACCAACAACAGGGTCACAACGATCTCTCGGTCGGTCTCGTTGATCAGGCTGAACTCGACCCCTTCGCCGGTTATTCCCTGCGCATTCACAATCATCCCCGGAGGGGTGGACATGTCGCTACGCCTTCGATAACTCGGTCATGGATTTTGAAGGTCCGTCGAATTCGGAACCGCTGGTCACCGTTCGATGGTGCAGCGGCGCACGTGCACCTGACACGCGTAGTTGACTACCTCAGTTTTTGTAGGCGTTCTACCTGGACTGTGCATCGGCGTTGAGACGCGGCGTTGAGTAGCACGGTTGCTACGGCGGTGGCGATTCGCCATATGGTCCGGAATCAGCCCGAATAGGCCAGGACCTAAGTCAGTGGTTTGCTCGGGAACCGAAGCTCTCCACGCGATGCTCAACTGCGCTCAAGATCCACCACCCCGTCGTCACGATCGCGAGCGCCAATAGCGTGAAAGCATCCCCGACGACGAGCACCGCGATGATGCCGGCGATGATCCAGAAGGCGGCGATCGTTTGGTGGGCGATACGGTGTCCGCTCTTGGTGGTGTGCCGCATGTCTGCCTCGCTGGGAGTTGGTGTCACAGTCTGATTTAGTGGCCGTCCAGCGCAACGCATGAGCGATGAGAGAGCTGCCCAATCTGGGGTGATGGTGACCCATTTCACTGCTATTGGGTTGGGCGGGTCGCCGAACGAAACGTGCCATTCCTTTGAGGGCTCAGCTGGGGCGTTCGAGTTCAGTTCGGGCCTGGTCGATTTGGTCGTAAGCGTACGTCGCCATCGCGGCGGTGGTCATCGCCTCGCCCTTGCGGGCCAGCGATTCGTAGGTCGCCACGCCGAGGACTTCGCGGAGGTGGGTGATCGCGGTGGTGATCTCGGGGACTCCCGCTGTGGTGAGGGGACTGAGCGCGAACCCGGCGATGGTAGCCGCGGGTTCGTAGCGTCCGAGCCGGTCGAAAAGAGCGGCGAGGCTGGCCAGCGGGATGCGGATCGTCGTGGTGTTGCCCGCATTGTG
>NZ_JBKQQD010000486.1:0-2501 GCF_052144515.1 Mycobacterium sp.
GTCGGCGTAATTATCGAACTGGACCGCGATCGTGACCTTTGCCCCATTCGCGAGATGATAACTTCCCAGGTTATTGAATGCCATGACGACTACCCATTTCCGTCGATGCTTGGAGACATCCTTCAGAGTTTGACCCTGCCTGCCCATATAGCTGACTTTCCGCACTTCTCGATCGGCTTTTAGGGGCTCCATCCTTCAGCATGTTTGATGGCTCGGACGGTGAGAGCTTCGAGTTCGGTGACGAGGGTGCGGAGCCGGGCGGCGTTGTCGAGCCAGGGCTGGTAGCGCGAGAGTTGTTCGGGGGTGAGCAGTTTGGTGACGGTCTTGCCGTCGACGGTGCGGGTCCATTGGATGTAGGGGCCGTGTAGTTCCGGCGGCTCGTTCTTGCAGCGGCAGCGGCGTTTGCCGCAGCGCATCCTGCGTTCGACGATGCTGCCGGGCAGCGCCCAGTCGATTGCGGCGAGCCCGGAGGTAATGCGCTGCTGGGCGGCGCGCAGGTCGGGGTCGACGCGGGTTTCGGGTGGGTCGGCGTGTCGGTGTCCGTCCATCATCCTTCAGCGTATACGTTGAAGGATGTGGGAGCAAGGACCGGACCGCGCCAGTCGCCGCGACGCGGCGTGAGCCCGCCGGCGCCGGGCGGGCCGTATCGGCTGGTGACCCGGCAGTTGGGTGCGCTGCCGGTGATCGACTGGTTCTGCGCGCGGCTCGGGCTGGGCGAGTTGGTGGAGGCGTTTGTGCCGCATGACGATGCGCGGCTGAAGCTGGCGCCCGCGACGGCGATCGGGGTAGTGGTGCGCAACCTGGTGCTGGCCCGCGAGCCGGTGTATGCGCTGGGGCGGTGGGCGGAGCCGTTCGACCCGGTGCCGCTCGGGCTGGCCGACGGGCAGGCCGGGCTGCTCAACGACGATCGGGTGGGTCGGATGCTGGCCCGGCTGTTCGACGCCGACCGGGCCTCGCTGTTGACCCGGCTGGTGCTCGACGCCGTCGCGCGGTTCGGCATCGACTGCTCGCAGCTGCACAACGACTCCACCAGCGTCACCGTCACCGGCCGCTACGCGGGCGCCGACGGGCGCGTCCGGGGCGGTAAGCCGACCGCGGCGATCACCTTCGGGCACAACAAGGATCATCGCCCCGACCTCAAGCAGCTGGTGTGGATCCTCACCGTGACCGCGGACGGGGCGGTGCCGCTGGCGCACCGCGTGGTCGACGGCAACACCAGCGACGACGTCACCCACGTCGACACCTGGGATCATCTGGTCGCGTTGCTGGGCCGCACGGATTTCCTGTACGTGGCTGACTGCAAGCTGGCCACCCGCGACACCATGGACCACATCCACCGCAACCGGGGCAGGTTCGTGTCGGTGCTGCCCGCTTCCCGCAAGGAGGACAAGGCGTTTCGGCACTGGGTCGTCGACCATGAGCCCAACTGGGTGCAGGCCGCGCGGCGGCGGGGCGCTCGACTCGACGATCCCGACGACGTGTGGCAGGTCGCCGAGGCGCCGTGGTGTTCGGCCGAGGGTTACCGGGTGGTCTGGGTCCGCTCCTCGGCCAAGACCGCCTATGACGCCCAGGCGCGCGCCGATCGGATCGCCCGCGGCACCGCCGCGCTCGACGAGCTCAACCAGCGGCTGGCCTCACCCAAGACCCGGATGAAAACCACGGTCGCGGTCGAGCAGGCCGCCGCCGCCGCGCTCGAACGCATCGGCGCCGCCCGCTGGATCACCTTCAGCGTCGAAGAACACCTCGATCAACGGTTCCGGCAGGACAAACGTGGCCGCCCCGGAGCCGACACCCGCTACCGCAAAACCAGCCGCCCCCGCCACCGCCTCACCTACACCGTCGACGAGACCCAGGTCGCGCGCGACGCCGCCTCCGACGGCTGCTACCCGCTGATCAGCAACGACCCCGGCATGACCGGCGCCGAGCTGCTCGCCGCCTACAAGTACCAGCCCAACCTGGAAAAACGCCACGCCCAACTGAAAGGCACCCACCTGGTCGCGCCGATGTTCCTGCACGACCCCGCCCGCATCGAAGCGCTACTGTGCTGCCACTTCATCGCCATGCTGATCCACGCACTCATCGAACGCCACATCCGGCAAGCAATGAAAACCACAGGGATAAAACAACTCTCGCTCTACCCCGAAGACCGCGCCTGCACCGCGCCCACCGCCGCGCGCGTCCTGGACATCTTCACCGGGCTGGCCCGCCACCACCTCACCGACCAACACGGCCAACTCGTGCAGACCTTCCAGCCCGAACTCACCGAGCTACAAGCCCTCATGCTCGACCTGCTCGAAATCCCACGCTCTGTCTACACCGGCTGACCCAGCTTGTCAGAGACGACAAAACGGATCCGAGAAGTGCGGAAAGTCAGATATAGCGTTCCGCATCCCCTGGGAATGCGCAAGTATCTGTTCACCTCGGGTCATCTACCCAGTACGGCCTATGCAAACCGCCCGGCAGCTCGATGCACCGCCGCCGAAAGACATCCGCGAGATGCA
>NZ_JBKQQD010000487.1:0-5279 GCF_052144515.1 Mycobacterium sp.
GTGGTGATCTCCGCGCGAGACGTCATCGACAACCCACTTCCCATGCCTCACGACAGTCACCATTTCGCGGGCATTCTTACGTGAGGCACCGAAGGCGTTTCGCGGGCAGTTTCCATGAGTCAAGCCGTTCACTGGCAGCACTACTTCGTGCACCGGTAGCATGACTTGCCGAGGAGGTGGCACCGTGAAGCGCCAAATGCCGAAGACGGCTGCCAAGAAGGTCGTCGTCAAGAAGGCGGCCGTCAAGAAGGCCGTCGCCCGGGCCACCAAGGCATCCGCCAAGCTCGAGAACCGCGAGGTTCCTGCCGGCTACGTCCGTCCGGCTGCGGTCGCGCGCTATATCGCGTCACGGCAAATGCCTAATCGCTAATGTCGCTGACGCCCTGCTACGGCGAAACTCCACTCCCGCATGATGAACTCAGCGCTCTCCTCGACGAGGTCGTCGAGATCCTTGACAAACCCATCACGCGGGCTGCGGTCTACGACCTTGAATAGGGCTTCCAGAACCGAGCGTCCGATGTACTGATGCCTGCGGCGATCGAGGGCTCCTTACCACTCGATGAGCTACTTAGCGACCATTTTGTGCGTGGTCTTCACGCCCGGCTCTACGGCGCTATCTGGGTCTGGGGCGGCCGGTGGAGAAGAACCGAAGTCAACATCGGTGTCGCACCCGAGCGGATCGCCGTCGAACTGCGCAACGCACTTGAAAACATCGCCTACCGATGGGAACACACGGACGATTGGACTGCTCGCGAACTCGGAATCACCGCGCATGCCGAGACAGTTCGGATCCATCCATTTAGGGATGGAAATGGGCGCACCACACGTCTTCTCGCTGATCTGGTGTTTGCCGCCACCCAGGACCCCACAGAGTGGCAGTACGACTGGAATGTCGGAAAGCAGCGCTACATCGAACTGCTCCGTGCCTTCGACGTTCACCGAGACGCCAGCGAGCTTGCCGCTTTCATCGGAGTACAAGCGATCGAGTCCTGAGCGTCAAGAATTCGTGCGCCGGACGGGGGCCCTCACGTCTGCCCGATTTGTGGGGCGACGCTGTCGTCCCCGCCCGACTCACCAAGCCCGGACCCCGGAACTCACCCGACACTTAGCGAACCCCTAATTAACCTCTCGCCAACATCGTCACACCTTTTGTGCGCAGGTTAGGCAATCATGACTCCGGTGTCCTGGGTGGCGAGGTGTCGCACGGCCACCGCTTGTTCGGGCCTGAGCTCCGTTGCACAGGTGAATTCATGGTCAGTCCCGGTGACGCGGCAGTCGTTGATGCGCATCGTGCTCCCGGCGGATTCGACGAGGGTTGTCAACAGCGACAACAACCCGCGCGGCAAAATGAGGTCTTCCTCGACGGTTTCGTCGTAACTGCGCAGAAATCGCGGCGTGTCCCAAGTGCTTCGGCGGGCCCGTTGCCGGGCGTCGAACTCCGGTTTCGGGATCGATGCCGCGTGCTTGACTGCCGAGATCATTGCGGGCGCGATCCAGATCACTGGAAACCAATGCCCAATGTGGGAGCTGTGACTGGACCCCTTGAATTGGTCCACAGCAAAACGAGAGTCGGTACTTGTGGATTCGGTCGCAGCATAGCCGGTTTGGCCGGGGGGCTGAATCCCCACGTGACCGGCGAATGCCCGGACTGGGGTTGTGGTGCAACCAATGCGACGGTCGCCGGTCATCGTTGCCCTGTCGGCCAAACCGTCCATCCGCGTGCTGCCAAGTGGCTCGCTTGGCCTAAACCCCGATCTCCAGTTCGCATAGAAGGATTGGTGTCCCACATCGTGAACAGGTCGGGACGGCCCGCAGGCGGTGTGCGCATGTGGTGTGGGTGAGGGCGATTGGTGGCCTGCCGTTGGACAGCCAACGGTCTCCCCACATCAACATCGCCAGGGCCACCGGGTAGAGGTCGAGACCTTTGTCGGTGAGGTGGTAGCCGCGACGGTCGTCGGCGGAACGGTTGGTGAGTACGCCAAGGTCGGTGAGCCTGGCCAGCCTCTGGGACAGGATGTTGGAGGCGATGGCGAGCCGGTTCTGGAATGCGTCGAAGCGGTGGGTGCCAAAGAAGCACTCCTGGATGATCAGCGAACTCCACTGTTCGCCGATCACCTGGAGGGTGCGCGCGATGGAGCACGGTCGCTGGCGTTCTAGGAGGTTGAGGCCCGGCATGCGGGTCCGGGTTGGCTGTCCTTTGGGGCGGTGCGCGGGTTGCGGCACACGGTCAAAGGTGACCTCGCGTGCGGCTACTGGTTTGCCGCAGTGATCGCAGGACATATCGGTGTGCATCTTCGCGCCGCAGGTGAGGTGCTTGACCATTACGGGTGGCTGGTTGCTGTCGCCGCACCACCGATCCCCCCAATGCATCGCGGTCAGCAGGGAGCCGAGGAAGTCGTTGCCCTGTTCGGTTGGCAGGTAATCGGCCCCATCGCGGCGCAGTAGCTGAGACGCGACGAGCTTGTCGAGGCGCGCGGCAAGGGTGGACCGGGCGATGCCAAGGCGGTTCTGGAACTCGTCGAAGCGCGTCACCCCACTGAAGAGGGCCTCTCGCAGCACGAGCCACGACCACGCATCACCCACGGCTGCCACGGTGCGGAATACCGAGCAGTCCCGCTGTAGGCGACCCTCCGGCATCCGTCCAGTCTACGGGTTACTTGCGTAACGAGACTAATTATGTGAGTCTCGCTATGCAAGTTTCAAACGAGTTGAGAGGCAGCACGATGACCCAGCCGTATAAGGACCTGATTCTCGACCGTGCCGGCGCGGTCACCACCATCACCCTCAACCGGCCTGACGTGCACAACGCCCTGGACCGGGCGTTGTCCGCCGAACTGAACAGGGCGGTGCGGGAAATCCGGGACGACCGGCAGTGCCGGGTGGTCATCCTGCGCGGGGCCAGGGAAACCTTCTGCGCGGGCGACGACATCACCGAGTTCAACACCTGGACCGTCGACGACCCGTACTGGCAGGTCCGCAAATACCAGGAGACCGTGCAGATTCTGGAGGACCTTAACCCGGTCACCATCGCGGCGGTCGACGGCGTCTGCACTGGCGGCGGCCTGGAGCTGACCCTGGTGTGCGACTTCGTCATCGCCACCGACCGCTCCCGCTGGGGCATGCCCGAGATCGACTGGGACATCACTCCCGGCTGGGGAGGCACGTCACGGCTGGCCCGATTCGTCGGGCGGCGCAAGGCCAAGGAGTGGAACCTGCTCGGCGCGCTGTTCGACGCGAGGACTGCTGAACGCTATGACCTGATCAACCGAATCTGTGGCCCTGGGGACCTTGATGGCGAGGTTGCTCGGCTCACCGAGGTAGTACTGGCTAAAAACCCAGCCACGCTGCGGCGCACCAAGTTCATCCTCAACCACGGAGCCGACCTTCATATCTCTGGAGCACTCGCTTTTGAGGTGCCGATCATGCCCTTCCCTATCGACGGACTTGACTCGTCCACCCCGCTCAACAAAGTGACTCAGGGCATCAGCGACTTCACCAACAAGAAGGCGCGGGAAGACCGCCGGAAGCTTTCCAAAAACTTCTGGCAGGACCGCTAACGACCCGAAACCGAACCTCCTGAGTCCACCGCCACCTTGCCGACGACCTGCCTGCCAGGCGGCGGTGTTCGAGCGGCAGCAAAGCTCTGGATGCCCGTAACGAGGTTCCTGAAAGCGCCCGCGCCGCCGTTGCTGCAGCTCATCGCCCCACTACACCGACCACAGTAAGCCCCGGTATCGCACTATGCGTGACCAGCCCAGCCCCACAGATTCACCGGTGTCTGCAGGCCGCCGCGTACTGAGCAGGGGTCTGATAGTTCAGGGAGGAATGGCGCCGATGATGGTTGTACTGGTGTTTCCAGTCGCCGATCACCACGCGGGCGTGCTCGAGTGACCAGAAGCTGGTGATGTTGAGGCACTCGTCACGCAGACGGGCGTTGAACGACTCGACGTACCCGTTTTTCCACGGCTCACCCGGCGGGATGAAGCACAACCCGACCCGGTCCGCCGCCCACTGCGCCATTGCGCCACAGGCCAATTCGGGGCCGTTGTCACAGCGCAGCACCGCCGAATAGGCCCCACGCTCGGCGGCGATCCGGTCCAGCTCAGCAAGGAGATTTTCGGCGGTGATGCTGCGCTCCACCAGCCCGCCCAAACATTCGCGGGTGTGCTCATCGACAATCGAGACGATCTTGACCGGGCGCCCGTCGGTGGTCACGTCGAACTGGAAATCCACCGCCCACACCTCATCCGGGGCATCCGCGCATACCACCGCCTCTGCGGTGGAGCTGCCGTGGCGTTTGCGGCGGCGGCGCTGCGGCACCCGCAACCCCTCCTCGCGCCAGAGTCGTTGCACCTTCTTGTGATTGACGATCCAGCCTTCGCCGCGAGCGTCGTGATAGGCCGGGCGGAACCCCCGCCGCGGATGATCCCGCGCATACCCGCGCAGCCACTCCCGCAGCGCCGCATCCGGATCCGCCGGCGTGGTTGACACCGGGTGATGGCGTTGGGTGGTGCGGTGTTGCCCGGTCACCCGGCAGGCCAACCGCTCGCTGACCCCCAGCACCCGCTGGAGATGCCACACGGCGGCCCGCCGGCGCTGCGGGCTCAGAAGTTTCCCCGCGCGAGCTCCTTGAGCGCGGCCTTCTCCAACTCCGCCTCGGCCAACAACCGCTTGAGGGTGGCGTTCTCCCGCTCCAGGGTCTTCAGCCGTCTGGCGTCCTCGGCTTTCAACCCGCCGTACTGGTTGCGCCAGCGGTGATAAGTCGCCTCGGAGACCTTCAACTCCCGACACACCGCCGCGGTGTCCTTGCCCTCAGCCGACAGCCGATCGGCCGTCATCAGCATCCGCACTACCTGCTCAGGGCTGTGCCGCTTCCTCGTCGCCATGATTCTTTACGAGCCTTCCTGCCCACCAACGCGGGCCGCCAAGACTCTCATAAACCGTGGACCAACCAACCGGGGTCAGACCAGCTGGATGCCGGGAAATCCGGATCAGCACCGGGGACGGTATCTTCCGGGTGTTTTACGTGACTCAGTTCGGAGATGAGATTTATGTCCTGCACTGCTTCACCAAGAAGACGCAGAAGACCTCGAAGAAGGATATCGACACCGGAGAGCGTCGGTACAAAGAAGCTAAACGCATGCACGAACAGCGGAAGGGGAGAACACCATGAGCGTATGGGATGACATCGCCGACAGCCGCGAGGAAGCCGAGAACCTCAAACTGCGGGCCGCGCTGATTCGCGCTATCCGGGATCGGATCGACGGGGCCGGCTGGTC
>NZ_JBKQQD010000488.1:0-7665 GCF_052144515.1 Mycobacterium sp.
GGGCGCTGAACCCGGCGGCCGTCTGCAGCGAGACGGGATCCGCCGCCGGCGGCACCACCGCGGTAATCGCCGGAGCCGCCGCCGCGTGCGCGGCCGCCAGCCGCGCCGTCAGCGCCTCCACCGCGGCGCTGGTCGCCGCCAGCCCCTCGGGAACAACTCGCAAAGTCATGAGACCTCCTCCTGCCCTCTGTTGCGCTTTCTCTAACCGTTTACGGATTCGCCAACCAGCGGGTTGACCAACTGGACGTACGTCGGTGCTCCGCTGTCGCCCAACAGGATCGCGCGTCCCGCGGGCAGCCGGCCGAAGCGTTGGCCCCGGATCTTGCCGCTGTCTTGCGGATTTCCGGACAGCATCAGCGTGGTCGCCTGCAGGTCGTTGAACCTGCGCAGCAGCGGGCTGGTCATCAACGCGTGCCCCGATCCGGTGGCACGGGCGGTAACGATCACCCGCAGCCCGAGATCGGCGGCGTGCGCCAACTGCGCGATGAGCGGCGTCCAGGGCCGCTGCCCGATGTACGGGCCGCTGGTCGCCGGCGCGTCCGGGAGCTGGTCGACGTCGTCGATGATCAGGTAGTGGGTGTGCCCCTGGTAGGTCCAGCGCGACAGCTCGGCCGCCGACAGGCCCGCCGGTGGCCGGCGCGACTCGATCAGGTTGGCCAGCCCCAGCATCGCCGGGGTGATCCGGTCGATGTTGGCGGTGTACTCGTTGTCCGCGAACAACGGCTCGTCGACGAGATGCAGCCGCCGGTCCAGGACGGTGAAGGCCACCTCATCCGCGCCAGCGTTCTCCCGGATGGTGCGGATGACGTGGCGCAGCAGCGTCGTCTTACCGGACTTGCTGTCCCCGAACACCATCAGCAGCGGGTTCTCGGCGAAGTCGAGCACGACGGGGGCGAGGTCCTCCTCGCGCTGGCCGATGACCACCCGGTCGCGGCCCCGATACAGCGCTCCCACCTCGCCGGGCGCGAGATTGGCCGGCAGCAGCCGGACCGGCGGCGCGGCCAGGCCCGGGTACCGGGCGTTGATCGCGGCGATCTGGTCTGAGTCGGGCCGCGCGAACAGGAAATGCTCGGCGGCCATGGTCAACCCGCGTCCCGGCTGGTCGTGCGGGACCGCGTCCGCCGGGCGTCGCAGGGCGCCCACCACTCGCACGTTGCTGTCCCGCGCGTCGTGCAGCTTGAGCTCGAGGCGCAGCCCGAGGCCGTCGCGCATGGCCAGTGGCACCTCCAGCCAGCTGGGGGTGGTGACGATGACGTGGATGCCGTATGCCAGCCCGACGTTGACCAGTTCGGTCACCTTGGCCAGCAACGGGTTTCGGGTGTTGAACTGGTCGGTGTTGTCACGGCCGAACGCGTACATGTTGTCGATGACCAGAAACGCCTCGCCGTAGCCGTCGTCTTGTGTCGAGCCGGGCTCGTCCCGGAACACCTCGCGCCGCTGCCGTGACAGCAGGAGCTGCTCGAGTTCACCGAACGTGCGGCGGATGCGTTCGGGTTCCAGCGCCGACGCGACGCCGCCGACGTGCGCCAGGTCTTCGAGCGCCCGCAGCTGTCCGCCGCCGTAGTCCAGGCAGTAGAAGGTGACTTCGCGCGGGGAGTGCAGGCTGGCCGCCGACATGATGAACGTCTGCAGCGCCGTCGACTTCCCGGACTTGGGGCCGCCGTGGATCACCATGTTGCCGGCCGACGAAGTGGCGTCGAAGATCAGTGGGTCGCGGCGCATTTCGAAGGGCTTGTCGATCTCGCCCAGCGGCCACCGCCACTGCCGTTGCGGCACCCCGGCGCGGGCCAGCATGGCGGCCAGCGGGATCGGTTCGTCCAGCGGCGGCAGCCACAACTGCGGGGCGCGCGGCCCGTAGCGCGCCAGCTGTTCGCCGATGGTCGCGATCAGCTTGCGCGGCGGTCCGGCCGTCTCCTCGTGCTCGCCGCCGGAAATCACCGTGGCCTGGTCCGGCTCGACGCGTCCGGCCGGGAAGAGCTTTGGCTCTGGAAGAGATTGCACTACAAAGGATTTAGACTTCCGCGGCGGCTCGTAGATGCCGTCCACGTAGGTGCTGCGGAACTTGATCGGGGCGGCACCGGGGGCGGGCACCAGGAAGCCCACACCCTTGTGCTCCTTGCCGGATTCGATGTGGTAGGCGTCCTCGACACCGATGACCTGGCGCGAAACGCTGGGACTGGCCACCTTCAAACCGATGCGGTACGAGGTGTTCTTGTCGATGTCCTTGATCTTGCCGACGTCCAGCGTCTGCGACGCGAAAAGGATGTGGATGCGGAACGAACGACCCTTGCGCGCAACATAATCGAACAACTCAGCGTATTCTGGGTGATCGGCCAGCATCAGGGTGAACTCATCGGCGACCACGAAAAGCGTTGGGATCGGGGGTAGGTCGTGCCCCGCGGCAATCGCGTTTTCGTACTCGACTACGGAGTTGAACGCGCTGCCCTGGACGCGGCGGCCGGCCTCGCGCAGCAGCGTCTCGCGGCGGGCCACCTCACCGCGCAGCGTGTCGGCGAACCGGTCTGCCAGCGACTTCTTCTCTGCCATGTTCGAGATGACGGCGACGACCTGCGGGTAATCGCGGAAGCTGTCGGCGCCGGCCTCGCCCTTGAAGTCGGCGTAGATGACGATCAGCCGCTCCGCCGAATGGGTTGTCAACAGCGACAACAGGATCGACATCAGGGTCTGCGACTTCCCCGAGCCCGTCATGCCGATCATCAGGCCGTGCGGACCCATCCCGCCCTCGGCCTCGTCCTTGAGGTCGAACAGCAGCGGCTCGCCGGTCGCGGTGACACCGATCGGCACGCGCAACTCGTCGTCGCGGCGGCGCGGCGCCCACAGCGTGGGCACGTCCAGCTCCGACGCGTCCGGGATGCCCAGCAGCGTGGTGAAGCTGGCGCCGCGCGTGGCCGCCGAGCGCAACCCGGCATGCGTCGGGTTGGAGTCCCAGCGCGACAGCCGGCGGGCCAGGTGGGCGGCCTCGTCGGCGCCGAATTGGTCGGCGCTCTCGATGTAGGGCTGCCAGCCCCCGGTCTGCCACCGCACGATGGCGCCGTCCGCGACGCGCAGGATCGGCTTCTCCGGGTCCGAATACTGCTCACGGTGCGGCGGGGTGATACAGCGGTGCACGACGGTGACCCCGGTCCGGCCCGCCGCCAGTGTCGACGCGCTCAGGTCGAAGTCGGGGTCGTCGACGACGATCAGCAAGTGGCGCAACGCGTCGGCCGGCCCACCGGTGAACGCCGGGCGGTCGACGAGTGCCGAACCCAGCAGCGCGATCAGTTCGTCCGGGTCGTTCGACAGGAAGCGGGCCGGGCCGACTCCGTCGAGCTCGCCGGGAATGTCGACGTGCGGCAACCACTTCAGCCAGGACCAGTCGGGGCCCTCCAGATCGCGGGCGGCGAGCGCGACGCCCAGCACCGTCGGGTCGTGCCAGGTCACGGCCTGAGCGATCCAGGCGCGCAGCGCGGCCCGTACCTCGTCGGCCTCACCCGACACGGTGATCCGCGAAACCTTGGTCAGGTCGATTCCGCCCGGCACGTCACGGACCGTGCGATGGGTGTCGAGCAGGCTCCGTAATGCGCTGTGCGACACCGGTTCCAGGTCGATTTCGTCGGCGGTGTCCTTGACGCGCAGCGCGGTGTGCAAGGGCACCTGGTGGCGGCCGGCGCGCAGTACCAGGAAGTCGGAGTGGTCCGGGTCGCGCTCCCACTGACGCCGGGATCCGGGCACGCCGGCCAGCGCCGCCGGCTCGGGATGCGACCACTCGGCGGCGGCGCGCTGCTGGCCCGCCTGGGCCCGGACGTTGTCCCGGACCACCGACAGGTAACGCAGGTAGTCCGCCCGCTCGGCGTCGACCTCCTCGGTGCGCATCTTGTTGTCGTTGCCGCGGTACATCGCTGTCGCCGCCAGGAGCAGCACGAATGGGAAGAACAGTGTCTGCGGGGAGATCAGCCGCATCCCGGTGGCGACCAGCGCGACGACCATGCCGACGATCAGGATCACCAGCACATAGGGCATCGCCCGCCGGAGGAACGACGGGGGGATCACCCGGGGCAGCTCGGGCGGCGCCTCAATCGTGATGCTGCCCTTGCGGGTAACGGGTGGCGCGAGCCGTCGGCGAGCTTCGAAGATGAGGCGGCTCATCGGGGCGCTCCTTCGGCAGCGACGCGGCCGGGCTTGTTGTCGGGCGCCAGGCCGTCGTGGGCCAGGAGCGCGTCGGCGCGCGACAGCGTCGGGCCGTTCGCGAACAGCGACAGTACCGACCACGGGATGGGGACCGGGTTCCCGCTCAGCCCAAGCGCCTCAACGGTTTTGCCACGGCCACCGCCATTGGGGTTATCAGCCTCGATGTCGATGCCGTAGCGCACCCCGGTGTCGGAAACCCAGAACAGCGACCCGGTGGCGGGCGCGGCGGCGCCGCCGCCCGCGGTCTGGGTGAAGTAGCCGGTGCCCGGCGCCAGCGCGACGCGGGCGGCGGTTCCCTGCGCGCCGCCCCCGACGAGGTCGACGGTGCGTATCGAATCGGGGATGGGCAGCGCCGAGCCGGTCATCAGGCTCAGGGAGCTGGTCGCGGCGCCGGCCGGCTTGCTCCAGTGTGCGCAGGTGACGGGGGCCTTGGCGGCGTCGACCAAGGTGATCTGTTGATCCGGATAGCGCGCGGTGTCCAGCATCCGCGACACCGGCAGCTTGGCCACCCCGTCGGCGCCCAGCCGCGGTGGTTGGTCCAGCCCATAGGAATTGGTGTTGCGCAGGATCGCGGCGAGCACCGGCGAGATGGCCTGCAGGCCGTCGGGCAGCACCGCGTAGTACCGCACCGCGCCCGACGAACTCTGGTCCAGGGCGTACGACGCCACCACCGCGCCGACGGGCGCCGGGACGGCGTAGTTCGCCGGCGCGCCGGCGTTCGGGATGTTCGGCGCGGCCAGCGGCGGCGATTCGGGTATCGAGTTGAACAGCCCCGAGGCGATGGGCCGCGGGGCGAGCAGGTCAGTCCCCAGGCCCAGTGCGTTGGTCACCGAGTGGTCGGCGAGGTTGATCTGGCTGCGCCTGCCGTCCCACAGCAGCCAGGTGCCGTTGCCGCTATCGACCAGGACCGCCTGGGTGGAGCCGAGCGCGGCCGCGCGCGCGCCACTGCTGTCGGGCGGGCCGGCGACCACGGTCGCGCCCGTGCTGTGCGCGGCGCGCGAGGTTCCACTGACGCCATCGCACACCGTCCAGTTGGCGTCGTGCGACGCGTTCTGCACCATCCGTTCCGGGGCGCCGGGGATGCCGATCAGGTTGCCGCGCGGGAAACGGTCCAGCTCGCTGCTTTTCACCGTCGTGGGGTTAACCGGCCGGCCGACGATCAGCCGGGCCGAGGTCAGGTTGAGCACGGGGTGCAGGTCGTCGCCGACCCGCACGTACAGCGCGGCGGTCGAACGATCCGCCAGCACCGGATTGGTACCCGCCGACCCGGCGGGCCGAATCAAGGAGAATACGAAGCAGCCCACCAAGCCGGTGACGAGCAGGACGACGCCCATCAGCACCGAGCGCGACTGGGTGCGCAGCGGGTCGACGAGCATCCTGGTGTCGTGCAACGCGATACCGGAGGCGATCCGGCGCATCACGAAGCGCCAGCCGCTCACCTGATGGCGGGTGACGAATCCGCGGCGGTAGACCACGTGGTCGGGGTTGTCGTTCACCGGGGTCCGTGAGGCGAAGGACCGCCGCGCCTCCGCCCATTCGCCTTCCGGCTCATTAGATGTCACGCCGGCACCTGCAAGCCGAGGCCGCGTAGCAGCGGCTCAACCGAATTGCGCACGTCCTCGGCTGTGATCGTTATCAACTCCTCATTGGTGAACTCGCCGGTGTCGGCGTGCTCGGAGTGGTCCAACCGGAATTCGCGTTCCTCCTCGGACTTTTCGACCACGTTGCGAACGAACCGGCCGTTGCCTGCGATATCCAGGCCGCGGCGTTCAACCCCGGCTGCATCAGGTTTCGACGAGTTGGCCAGATGCGCGAACAACGCCTCGAGATCATTGAGCGCGGCCTGATCGAAAGCGCTGTCGCGCTTGGCGGCCATGAAGTTCGCGATCTCGATCAACTCGGCCGCCTTGTACGACGGGAAGTCGATGCTGCGGGTGAAGCGCGACCGAAGGCCTTGGTTGGTGTCGAGGAACCGATCCAGGTCGGCGCGGTACCCTGCCACGATCACCACCAGGCGATCCCGGTCGTTCTCCATCCGGGCCAGCAGGGTATCGATGGCCACCAGGCCAAAGTCGTTCTTGGCGCCGGTGGCCACCAGCGAGTAGGCCTCGTCGAGGAACAGCACCCCGTCCAGTGCGCTGTCGATGATCGCGTTGGTCTTGGCCTCGGTCTCCCCGATGTGCTGTCCGATCAGGTCGGCGCGGTGCACCTCCCTGATGTTCTCCTTCTTCAGCAAGCCAAGGCCGCAATAGATTTTCGCGATAACGCGGGCGATGGTGGTTTTGCCGGTGCCGGGCGGCCCGGTGAAGACCAGGTGATGGGTGCGCTGCGCCACCTCTAGCCCGCGCTGCTTGCGCACGAGTTCCATGGCCACCGCACTCTTCAACCGGGCCACCTGATCTTTGACCTTCTCCAGGCCGATGAATTCATCGAGCTCGCGTTCGGCCTCTGCCAGCAGCACATGCTTGCGCTCCTGGGCTCCCGGGTCGACGAAATCACCGGGGCTGGGCTCGGTGTCCGGGTCCCACGGGTCGGTGCGGGCCGCAATGCGGTCTGCGGTGGTGGTCACGATCCCGAAGCTGGTGTCCGACAGGGCTTGTTCGACCTGCTTGTTCTCGGGGTGCGCCGCATACAAGTCCTGCAGCACTTCGCTCGCTGACTCCTCGTCCACGTGCGCGCGCAGTACCAGCGCTTTGGCCAGGGCGCCGTCGACCGCCGCCACGGCGACGGGGCCGTCGGGTTCCTCGAGATACGACAATGCCGGGGCGAACATGCCGAGCCGGGCCAGAGCGATGCCCAGGGTGATCTTGGCCGCGTGGGAGAAGGTCTCGTCGAGGTCGGAGTCGTTGACGATCGGGGTCAGCAGCTTGACGACGTCCGACCAGCGCTCGGCGCGGTAGTTGATGACCACGGCGACCCAGCGGGCCTCGCGCGAGTTGGGGCGGCGGTCGGCAACCTCGGCGACAATCTCGTGGGCCTCGGCAAACTCACCCGCCGTCGCAAGCGCGGCCGCGTACGCGAGCTGGAAATCGTCCGGGTCGGTGGCGCGAAACTTCAGGTAAAGCCCGGTGTCATAGCGGAAGCTCAAGGCGCCGGACGCCAGGTCCACCTGCCGCTGCAGCACGCCTGCGGTGGCCACGGTGCGCCATACCGCTTGTATCACCCGCGGGGATGTGTCGCCGGCGGCTGCCAGCCCGGTCCACGCATCGCACTGGTCGTGGGCGATGCGGGTCAACGCGGCGAAACCCAAGCTGGCGGCGGCCAGGTCGGCCGGACGCTGGCGGTCGTAGACCGTCAAGCCGAGCGCCCGGCAACACGTGGCGAAACGGCTGACGACGTCGCCGTCAACCCTGGCGCTTACCTGAGGATTGACCGGCTGAGCTGCAAGCACGCCAGTGTCACCGTGTTCCACGGCCGATTCGTCTCCCGTACATAGTGTGCCCTAACCTAACCCGCCTGAAGTTAGCATTGCATAAG
>NZ_JBKQQD010000489.1:0-26591 GCF_052144515.1 Mycobacterium sp.
GTCAAGGAGTCCAACCCCTATAACAAGCTGTTCGAGGAACGCATCATCTTCCTCGGCGTGCAGGTCGACGACGCGTCGGCGAACGACATCATGGCGCAGCTGCTGGTGCTGGAGTCGCTGGACCCCGACCGTGACATCACCATGTACATCAACTCCCCAGGCGGCGGGTTCACCTCGCTGATGGCGATCTACGACACCATGCAGTACGTGCGCGCCGACATCCAGACGGTGTGTCTGGGCCAGGCCGCGTCGGCCGCGGCGGTGCTGCTGGCCGCCGGAACGCCGGGTAAGCGGATGGCGCTGCCCAACGCGCGGGTGCTGATTCACCAACCTTCGCTGTCCGGCGTGATCCAGGGTCAGTTCTCCGATCTGGAGATCCAGGCCGCCGAGATCGAGCGGATGCGCACGCTGATGGAGACCACGCTGGCCCGCCACACTGGGAAGGACGCCGCGGTGATCCGTAAGGACACCGACCGGGACAAGATTCTGACCGCCGCAGACGCCAAGGACTACGGGATCATCGACACCGTTCTGGAGTACCGGAAGCTCTCGGTGCAGACGGCCTAAGCCTTTCGCCGAGCGTGAACTGGCGGCGAGTTTTCGCGATTTTTTTGACCGTGGTTTCACGCTCGGCGCAAGTCGGTCGACGCGATGGCTGCGATATCTGCGGGTCCCACTCGGCAGCAGCCGCCGACGATGCGTGCGCCCGCTGAAACCCACCGCGCGGCCAGCTCGGCCGAAAAACGCGACGGGCCGGTCCAGGCCCGTCGCTCCCAATGTTCTCCGCTGTTGGGTAGACGATCACCGGCTTGTCAATAACACAAGCAATGCCAATCTCGTCGACCCCGGCGGCCACCGCGAAAGCCTCGGTGAGTGGTTGTCCGGCGCGGGTCCGCGTCCCGTCGATGGTGTAGCTGAGCCAGGCCGGCACGCCGACCGAACGCACCAGGGTGACCAGGGCCTCGGCCTCGTCGACATCGGGCACGGTTTCCAGGGCGAGCACGTCCGCGCCGGCCGCGGCCAATACCTCCAGCCAGCGGCCCCGACGCCTCAAGCCACCGGGCCAATTCCGCGACGGACAGGCCGTACCGTCCGCGATATTCGGACCCGTCCGCCAGCGCGGCCCCGTATGGACCGACCGAGGCGGCCACCCACGCGTCGCGCACGCCCACCTCGTCGCACGCCGCCTTGGCGAGTTCGACGCTGCGGTGCAGCATCGCACCCACACCGTCTGGACCGATCCCGCGCACGCCCCTCGAACGACGCCTGGTAGCTTGCGGTCGTCGCGATTATGGCACCGGCGCGGAAGTAGGCGGCGTGCACCGCGACGATCTCCTGCGGGGCATCCGCCAGCAGTCGCGCCGACCACAGCGGGTCGGACAGATCATGACCGCGCGCCTCGAGCTTGGTGGCCAGGCCGCCATCGCTGATCAGCACGGATTCGCGAGGTACGGCCAATCCCACAGCGCCACTGTAAGGTGATTGTCCGGGGAGCTACACGCGTGAGACGGGCCCATGGCCTCGGTCGCGTTACAGCCGCGACACGCCAAAGACACGGATTGCGCGTCTCAGCCAGTGCTGGGAGCGATCGCGCTATATCTTCATTCACACGGAAAGGCAGTGAATACCCCGAAATACCACTGACGCGATTCGGCGCTAATGGTCGCGTCGGGCCCGAGAAAGCGGGTAGCGTCGGAGATTACACGCGGCACGGTAAGACGAACGGCGAACAGGAAGTAGGCCCTGAAGCATCATGGCGCGCATAGGAGACGGTGGTGATCTGCTGAAGTGCTCGTTCTGCGGGAAGAGCCAGAAGCAGGTCAAGAAGCTTATTGCGGGCCCCGGTGTGTACATCTGCGATGAGTGCATCGACCTGTGTAACGAGATCATCGAAGAGGAGCTCGCCGACGCCGACGACGTCAAGCTTGACGAACTGCCCAAGCCCGCTGAGATCCGGGAATTCCTGGAGGGGTATGTCATCGGGCAGGACACCGCCAAGCGGACGCTGGCCGTCGCGGTCTACAACCACTACAAGCGGATCCAGGCCGGCGAGAAGGGCCGCGACTCCCGGTACGAGCCGGTCGAGCTGACCAAGTCCAACATCTTGATGCTCGGGCCCACCGGCTGCGGTAAGACCTATCTGGCCCAAACGCTGGCCAAGATGCTAAACGTGCCCTTCGCCATCGCCGACGCCACCGCGCTGACCGAGGCCGGTTACGTCGGTGAGGACGTCGAGAACATCCTGCTCAAACTCATCCAGGCCGCCGACTACGACGTCAAGCGCGCCGAAACCGGCATCATCTACATCGACGAGGTCGACAAGATCGCCCGCAAGAGCGAGAACCCGTCGATCACCCGCGACGTCTCCGGCGAGGGTGTGCAGCAGGCTCTGCTGAAGATTCTGGAAGGCACCCAGGCATCGGTTCCCCCGCAAGGCGGCCGCAAGCACCCGCACCAGGAGTTCATCCAGATCGACACCACCAACGTGCTGTTCATCGTCGCGGGTGCCTTCGCCGGCCTGGAGAAGATCATCTACGAGCGGGTCGGCAAGCGCGGTCTGGGCTTCGGCGCTGAGGTCCGCTCCAAGGCCGAGATCGACACCACCGACCACTTCGCCGAAGTGATGCCCGAGGACTTGATCAAGTTCGGCTTGATCCCCGAGTTCATCGGGCGGCTTCCGGTGATCGCCTCGGTCACCAACCTGGACATGGAGTCGTTGGTCAAGATCCTGTCCGAGCCGAAGAACGCTTTGGTCAAGCAGTACACCCGGCTGTTTGAGATGGACAGCGTGGAGCTGGAGTTCAGCGACGACGCGCTGGAAGCGATCGCCGACCAGGCGATCCACCGCGGCACCGGTGCCCGGGGCCTACGCGCCATCATGGAAGAGGTCCTGCTGCCCGTGATGTATGACATCCCGAGCCGCGACGACGTCGCCAAAGTGGTGGTCACCAAGGAGACCGTGCAGGACAACGTGCTGCCAACGATCGTGCCGCGCAAGCCGTCCCGCACCGAGCGCCGCGACAAGAGCGCGTAGCTAGGTCTGGGTCCCAACGCGTGGAATCCGGAAGGATTCGGCGAAAGTGACCAATACCACAGTTTTCGCCGGTGGTCGACCCCACCCCTCGGCTGAGAGTTGTTTTACCAGCTAAACAGTGGTGTGGGCGGGGTCCGGAGACGGCCATACACCCTACTGAAAAGTGCCATAATCGGTACCGCCAGTGACATGAAACCTGAAGGCGGGGGAGCCACTCCGACGGCGCGTTAACCTGAATCTGCAGCGCGGAGTGCCTGTCCTGAGACAGATGGAAGGCGAAGACGTGGATCCGAATGGCAGCGAAGCCGGGTCAGAGTCTCGTAGCGGTGTGCCTAGTGCCGGGTCAGATCGGCAGCGCCTGGAAAATGTCGTCATCCGTTTCGCCGGAGACTCCGGCGACGGGATGCAGCTGACCGGCGACCGGTTCACGTCGGACGCAGCGCTTTTCGGCAATGACCTGGCGACCCAGCCGAATTACCCCGCCGAGATCCGCGCCCCCGCAGGCACCCTGCCGGGCGTCTCGTCCTTCCAGATTCATATCGCCGATTACGACATCCTGACCGCCGGTGACCGGCCAGACGTGCTTGTCGCGATGAACCCCGCCGCGTTGAAGGCCAACATCGGCGACTTACCACGCGGCGGCATGGTGATCGCCAACTCCGACGAGTTCACCAAGCGCAACCTCACGAAGGTGGGCTACGTAACCAACCCGCTGGAGACCGACGAGCTCGAAGAGTACGTCGTGCACTCGGTCCCGATGACCACCCTCACCCTGGGCGCCGTCGAGACCATCGGCGCGTCAAAGAAAGACGGCCAGCGCGCCAAGAACATGTTTGCGCTGGGCCTGTTGTCATGGATGTACGGACGGCCGATCCAGGCCAGTGAGAACTTCATCAGGGAGAAGTTCATCCGCAAGCCCGACGTCGCCGAGGCCAACGTCCTCGCCCTCAAGGCCGGCTGGAACTACGGCGAAACCACCGAGGCTTTCGGCACCACCTACGAGGTGTCCAAGGCCTCGCTGCCGGCCGGCGAGTATCGGCAGATCTCCGGCAACACCGCACTGGCCTACGGCATCGTCGCGGCGGGTCAGCTGGCGAACATTCCGGTCGTGCTCGGCAGCTATCCGATCACGCCTGCGTCGGACATCCTGCACGAGCTGTCCAAGCACAAGAACTTCAACGTGATCACCTTCCAGGCCGAGGACGAGATCGGCGGCATCTGCGCTGCCATCGGCGCCTCCTACGGTGGCGCGCTGGGCGTCACCAGCACGTCGGGCCCGGGCATTTCGCTGAAGTCCGAAGCGCTCGGGCTCGCTGTGATGACCGAGTTGCCGCTGCTCGTCATCGACGTGCAGCGGGGCGGGCCGTCGACCGGCCTGCCCACCAAGACCGAGCAGGCCGACCTGCTGCAGGTGCTGTATGGCCGCAACGGTGAGTCACCGGTGGCAGTGCTGGCGCCGCGGTCCCCTTCCGACTGCTTCCAGACCGCCCTCGAGGCGGTTCGCATCGCCGTCTCCTACCACACCCCCGTGATCGTGTTGTCCGACGGCTCCATCGCCAACGGCTCGGAGCCGTGGCGAATCCCGGACGTCAGTGACCTGCCGCCCATCAAGCACACCTTCGCCAAACCGGACGAGCCCTTCGAGCCCTATGCGCGTGACCCCGAGACGCTGGCTCGCCAATTCGCTGTTCCGGGCACCCCCGGTCTAGAACACCGCATCGGCGGGCTGGAAGCGGCCAACGGCTCCGGCGACATCTCCTACGAGCCCATCAACCACGACCTGATGGTTCGGATACGCCAGGCCAAGATCGACGGGATCCGCGTTCCCGATCTGGAGGTCGACGATCCGACCGGAGACGCCGAGCTGCTGCTGATCGGGTGGGGCAGTACCTACGGCCCGATCGGCGAAGCGTGCCGGCGCGCGCGGCGAAAGGGCATCAAGGTTGCGCACGCGCATCTGCGGCACCTCAGCCCCTTCCCCGCGAACCTGGGCGACGTGCTGCGGCGTTACCCACAGGTGGTGTGCCCCGAGATGAATTTGGGTCAGCTGGCGCTGGTGCTGCGCGGCAAGTACCTGGTCGACGTGCAGTCGGTCAGCAAGGTTCAGGGCGTCTCGTTCCTGGCCGACGAGGTGGGGCGCGTCATCCGCGCCGCGCTGGGCGGCACGCTGGCCGAAATCGAGCAAGACAAGGCGATGGTTGCCAGAATGGCGGCAGCGACGGTGGGGGCGAACGCATGACACGCGCAGCGACGATGCAGAGCGAAGCGATGAGGAGGAGCGGCGCTGATGTCTAGCGTGATCGGCGGCGATCTAGCGGGCACAGACCTCGGTTTGACCCCGAGGTTGCGGAAGAACGACGGGGTGCCCACGACGGACGAGCAACTCAAGGGCAAGGACTTCACCAGCGACCAGGAGGTCCGCTGGTGCCCCGGCTGCGGTGACTACGTCATCCTCAACACCATCCGCAACTTCCTGCCCGATCTCGGGCTGCGCCGCGAGAACATGGTGTTCATCAGCGGTATCGGCTGCTCCAGCCGGTTTCCGTACTACCTGGAGACCTACGGCTTCCACTCGATCCACGGTCGCGCCCCGGCCATCGCCACCGGTCTGGCGCTTGCGCGCGACGATCTGTCGGTATGGGTGGTCACCGGTGACGGTGACTCCCTGTCGATCGGCGGCAACCACCTGATCCACGCGCTGCGCCGCAATGTCAACATCACGATCCTGCTGTTCAACAACCGGATCTACGGGCTGACCAAGGGGCAGTACTCGCCCACGTCGGAGGTCGGCAAGATCACCAAGTCGACGCCGATGGGATCGCTGGACCACCCGTTTAACCCGGTGTCGTTGGCGCTGGGCGCCGAGGCAACCTTCGTCGGCCGCGCGCTGGACTCCGATCGCAACGGACTGACCGAGGTGCTGCGCGCCGCCACCGAGCATCGCGGCGCCGCCGTGGTCGAAATCTTGCAGGACTGCCCGATTTTCAACGACGGCTCCTTCGACGCGCTGCGCAAGGAGGGCGCCGAAGAGCGGGTGATCAAAGTCCGTCACGGTGAGCCGATCGTGTTCGGCGCCAACGGCGACTACTGCGTGGTGAAGTCCGGCTTCAGCCTGGAAGTGGCCAAGACCGCCGACGTCGCCGTTGAAGAGATCGTCGTGCACGACGCGCACACCGACGACGCGACCTACGCGTTCGCGCTGTCCCGGCTGTCCGACCAGAACCTCGACCACACCGTGCTGGGAATCTTCCGGCACATCAGTCGACCCACCTACGACGACGCGGCCCGCTCTCAGGTGCGCGCCGCCCAGTCGTCGACCGCCTCGGACTCCGCTGCGCTGCAATCGCTTTTGCGTGGGCGTGACACCTGGACCGTCGACTGACGTGGCGGAATCCATGCCGGACAGAGTGTCACTTGCCGGGGTCGTGCTGGCTGGAGGTGAATCGCGGCGCATGGGCCGCGATAAAGCCACCCTGCCGGTGCCTGGGGGAACCACCACCATGGTCGAACACGTGGCCGGGATCATCGGCCAGCGCTGCGAGCCGGTTTTCGTGATGGCGGCCCAGGGCCAGCCGCTGCCTGCGCTGCCGGCTGCTCGCATCATGCGCGACGAGTCGCGCTCTCAGGGGCCGTTACCGGCGACCGGGCGGGGGTTGCGTGCCGCCGCCGAGGCCGGTGCCCGGCTCGCGTTCGTTTGCGCCGTCGACATGCCGCTGGTGACAGCCGATTTGATCGACGAGCTCGTCCGCCTGGCCGTCGAGACCAATGCTGAAGTGGTCTCGCCGTGGGACGGTCGCAGCCACTTCCTGGCGGCGGTGTATCGCACCGACCTGGCCGACCGGATCGAAAGGCTGGTTGCCGCCGGGGAGCGCCGAATGAGCGCCCTGATCGACGCCTCCGACGCTCAGCAGATCGTGCTGTCGGATTCTCGCCCACTGACCAACGTCAACACCACTGCGGACCTGCAGACCCTGGCGTAGCCCGGATCTTGACGGGCGCTGCGTTAATTCAGCGCGGCCAAGTTATTTCGATATTTAGCGAATCAATATTTGTATCGTGTATCCACTGCAAATTCTGGCATTTAAGACTTTTTAATTTCGGCTCGAAATGGCTACGACTTCGCGGACCAGTGCCGTACCGTATTATGTTGGGGCAGCAGCGGTTTGGTGCATAACTCGCGCTTAAACTTGTTTCTGGCAAACCTGATTAGGCCAACCTACGAGCCCGTTCTGGTCGCGTGGGATCGTCGCCAGGGGCCACAGTGGCCGCCGCGTTCTGGCTGACGTTCGCTACCCCCGATAGCGTGCGGTTGCCGCGTGGCTCGTGCTTGCTTTGGATCAAACACGTTGTGAAGCTGAGTATTTGGACGACCTAGCGGATTCGGCCCGCGTTGGCTCGAAGCGGGGTGAGGTCGGGCCGACGAGGCTGTCCGAAGACCGGCCCAGCGTCCACGGTGTTACGCGCACGGCAAAATCCGTGGTCCACGTCACAAAATTACCGTGATTCGGCTCACGATTATGCGGCGGAGCCGAAACATTGGCGTGACCCAAGAATGCGCTGTTGACCTGCAATGACCATTCTGCGACCGGGCCGTGATCGGACCGTTATAGAAGCGAACGCCCGTTTATCCAAGGTGACGAATTGATTGCGGTCTCGTACCGTCCGTACATAGCCCGACACCCCGGGCAAAAAATTGAATCCACGGACCCGCGTGTGAGCGGGGCTGCGGACGGCTAACGCTTGAGGAGCCGCCGCGGCCGGCGGTAGCAGCCGCCGGGCAGATCTGACCCCCGCTGCCGTGCCAGAACGAGATGGCACGTCCCAAAGCTGCAATCCCGCATGGACAAAGCACCCAACCCACACCTCGTGGGCTGGCTTAGGCGCGCGCCCCGCGAAAGGAACAAAGTTGAAGAAGGTTCGTAAGACGCTCATCGTGGCCGCGGTCACCGGGACGCTCGTGACTGTGCCCGGCAGCGCGACCGCTTATGCGGAAGCGACGGGCCTCGACCCCAATGTGGCCCCCGCAGACCCCGGCCCGGACGCCGCGCCGCCGGCCCCGGCCCCGGTGGGCTTTGACCCGAACGTTCCGCCCCCGCCGCCGGACGCTCCGCCGCCGCCTCCTGCGCCGGCGGGCGACCCGAACGTTCCCCCGCCGCCGCCCGCTCCGGACGCCCCGCCCGTTCACCGGGCGTACAGCGTGAACTGGGACGCCATCGCTCGGTGTGAGTCCGGCGGTAACTGGGGGATCAGCACCGGTAACGGCTTCTCAGGCGGTTTGCAGTTCACCCCGAGCACGTGGCGGGCCAACGGTGGCTCCGGATCGGCGAACAGCGCCAGCCGTGAGGAGCAGATCCGGGTGGCCGAGAACGTCTTGCATTCGCAGGGCATCGGCGCCTGGCCGGTCTGCGGCCGGCGTGGCTGACCAACCGCAATACGGAACGTGCAGGGCCGTTGGCCCGGCACGTTCCTGTGGGCCGATTCGACGCTGACTCTCGGGGAGTAGCGTCGGGCCGGTGACCGCAACACCGCGCGAATTCGACATCGTCTTGTACGGGGCAACCGGTTTCGTGGGGAAGCTGACCGCGGATTACCTCGCCCAGGCCAGCGGGGATGCACGGATCGCCCTGGCCGGTCGCTCCACCGAACGTTTGCGCGCCGTTCGTGACACCCTCGGCGAATCGGCGCAGTCCTGGCCGCTTGTGGCCGCAGACGCGGCATCGCCGTCGACGCTGAATGAGATGGCCGCGCGGACGCAAGTCGTCGTCACCACCGTCGGGCCCTACACGCGCTACGGGCTACCGCTGGTGGCCGCGTGCGCGGGCGCGGGCACCGATTACGCCGACCTGACCGGCGAATCGCCCTTCATCCGCAGCAGCATCGACCTCTACCACAAGCAGGCCGTCGACACCGGCGCCCGTATCGTGCACTCCTGCGGATTCGACTCCGTCCCTTCGGATCTGAGTGTCTACGCGCTCTACCGGGCGGCGGGCGAGGCAGGCGCCGGCGAGCTCGCCGACACCGACTTCGTGGTGCGCTCCATGTCGGGTGGGCTATCCGGGGGCACCATCGCGTCGTTGCTGGAAGTGCTGCACACGGTCTCCAGTGACCCCGACATGCGTCGTCAGTTCGCCGATCCGTACACGCTGAGCCCCGACCGCGGCGCCGAACCCGAACTCGGCGCTCAGCCCGATCTGCCGTGGCGGCGTGGTCGTCAGATCGCGCCGGAACTGAGCGGTGTGTGGACGGCCGGGTTCATGATGGCGCCGGCCAACACCCGGATCGTGCGCCGCAGCAACGCACTGTTGCACTGGGCGTACGGGCGGCGGTTCCGGTACAGCGAGAGCATGAGCCTGGGGTCGTCCGTCGCGGCGCCGGTGGCGTCGGCGGTCGTCAACGGGGTCGGCAACGTGATGTCCGGACTCGGCAGTCGCTATTTCCGGCTACTGCCACGTGGACTGGTGGAGCGTGTCGTTCCCAAACCCGGTACGGGCCCGAGCGCGGCGGCCCGAGAGCGCGGCTACTACCGCACCGAGACCTACACCACCACGACCACTGGCGCCCGGTATGTGGCGCGCATGGCGCAGGACGGCGATCCGGGGTACAAGGCGACCTCGGTGCTCCTGGGCGAGTGTGGTCTTGCGCTGGCGTTCGACCGTGACAAGCTCTCCGACCTGCGTGGTGTGCTGACTCCCGCGTCCGCAATGGGTGACGCACTGCTGGCGCGGTTCCCGGCCGCGGGCGTATCGCTGCAGACCGAGCAATTGGTTTGACCCTCATGCGACAACGCCTTTCGGAGGAGAGCGCATGAGTCTAGTGTCGTAGTCGACTCGCCTGAACATCCCAGCGACGAAGGTGGACACCGATGGCCGGTCTTGACGATCTCTACTCCCAAATTCCCACTTCTGAAATCGCAACCAAGCTCGGAGTCGACGAAGGCGAAGTCGATAGCGCGGTCCACACCTTGGTGCCGGTCCTGCTCGGCGGACTGCAGCACAACTCGCAAGATCCCGAGCACGCCAGCAGGATCGAATCTGCGGCCAGCAGTCACGCCGCCCGTGGGCTGCTCGACGTCGGTGGGGGTGTCGACCAGGCCGGCGAGAGCGACGGGCAGCAGGCGGTCGCGGCGCTGTTCGGCGGCAATGACACCGACCAGGTCGCGGCGGCGCTGGCCAAGGGCGGCGCCGGCAATAGCGACCTGCTCAAGCGGTTGCTGCCGATCCTGCTGCCAATGGTGTTGGCGTACATCGGCAAGCAGCTCAGCCCCGATGGCGCGCAGACCACAACCGCGCAGAAAAAGGAGGAAGCCTCCGGCGGCGGCCTGGGCGAGATCCTGGGCAGCATCCTCGGTGGGGGTTCCGGCGACAAGTCCCTCGGCGGCGTCCTCAACAGCGTGCTCAGCGGCAAGGGCGGTGCGCTCGGCGAAATCCTCGGCGGCCTGCTAGGCGGCAAGAAATAGCCTGCGCCGCACCCCATTTGGAGTGTTCATGCGCAGTTTCCGGGCGGCTTCTATTTGCGTCGAGAATGGGAAAAGGCATCTGGGGCATGCCGGCCCCAATGGGTAACGATAAGGATCTAGAGGAATCGAGAGGAATAAGCTATGTCAGACACGCTTACCGAAGGACAAAAACTCGTCCGGGGCGAATCGATCGCCTCGAACAACGGGGCGTATACCCTGACCCTGCAAGACGACGGCAACCTCGTGCTGGCCTCCCGCGGTCAGGCCCTATGGGCCACGTCGACCAGCGGCCAGGATGTGGTCCGCGCTGAAGTGCAGCCCGACGGCAACTTCGTCCTCTACACAACGGACAAGCCGATCTGGCACACCGACACCAAAGGCAAGAAGAACGTCAAGCTCGTGCTTCAAGACGATCGCAACCTGGTGCTTTACGCCGCCGACGGACCGGCCTGGTCGACGCACACCGGGACCGATGCCCCGCCGCCGCCCGAGCCCGAGGCCGCTCCTGAATCAGCGCCGGAATCAGCCACCGCCGACGGGCCCGCCGTCGAAGCCACCGAAGAGGCTGCTGTCGAGGAAGCCACCCCAGAGCCAGCGCCGGAGCCCGCGCGGACTTACACCGTCGTCTCCGGTGACACTCTGTGGGCCATCTCGGAGCGCTTCTATGGCGACGGCAACAAGTACCAGGTGATCGCCGACGCCAGCGGTGTCGCCAATCCTGACTTGATCTTTCCGGGCCAGGTGCTCACGATTCCCTGATCTTCTACAGATCTCGAGCTTCGGGCGCCTACGCGCCCGTAAGTGGCGGTTCCTAGAATTGAGCGGTGACCGCCAGCCGCAGCTCTGCCGCCGACCTGCTGCCCAAATCGTGGGATCCGGCCGCGATGGAGAGTGCGATCTACCAGAAGTGGCTGGAAGCGGGCTACTTCGCCGCGGACCCGGCCAGTGCCAAACCCGCGTATTCGATCGTGCTGCCGCCACCGAACGTCACCGGCAGCCTGCACATGGGCCACGCGCTGGAGCACACGATGATGGACGCCCTGACCCGCCGCAAGCGGATGCAGGGTTATGAGGTGCTGTGGCAGCCGGGCATGGACCATGCGGGTATCGCGACTCAGAGCGTGGTGGAAAAGCAACTCGCGATCGACGGCAAGACCAAAGAGGACTTCGGCCGTGAGCTGTTCGTCGACAAGGTGTGGGACTGGAAGCGGGAATCTGGCGGTGCCATCGGTGGTCAGATGCGCCGGCTCGGCGACGGAGTGGACTGGAGCCGCGACCGGTTCACCATGGACGAGGGCCTGTCGCGCGCGGTGCGAACGATCTTCAAGAGGCTCTACGACGCTGGACTGATCTATCAGGCCGAGCGGCTGGTCAACTGGTCACCGATACTTCAGACGGCGATCTCGGACCTCGAGGTCAACTACCTCGAGGTCGACGGCGAACTGGTGTCGTTCCGGTACGGCTCGCTCGACGATTCGCAACCCCACATCGTGGTCGCCACCACCCGGGTCGAGACGATGCTGGGCGACACCGCGGTCGCGGTGCACCCCGACGACGAACGCTATCGCCACCTGGTCGGCACCTCTCTGCCGCACCCCTTCATCGACCGGCAGCTCATCATCGTTGCCGACGAGCATGTTGACCCCGAATTCGGTACCGGTGCAGTCAAAGTCACGCCCGCCCACGACCCGAACGACTTCGAAATCGGGCTGCGGCACCAGTTGCCGATGCTCTCGATCCTGGACACCAAGGGCCGCATCGTCGATACCGGAACGCAATTCGACGGCATGGACCGCTTCGAGGCTCGGGTCGCGGTGCGCGAGGCTCTGGCCGCGCAGGGTCGGGTTGTCGAAGAGAAGCGGCCGTATCAGCACAGCGTCGGACATTCCGAGCGCAGCGGCGAGCCGATCGAGCCACGGCTGTCGCTGCAATGGTGGGTTCGGGTGGAATCGCTGGCCAAGGCCGCCGGCGACGCGGTGCGCAACGGGGACACCGTGATTCACCCCGCCAGCCTGGAACCGCGCTGGTTCTCCTGGGTCGACGACATGCACGACTGGTGCATCTCCCGACAGCTGTGGTGGGGTCATCGCATCCCGATCTGGTACGGGCCCAACGGCGAGCAGGTGTGCGTCGGCCCAGACGAGACGCCTCCGGACGGCTGGGAACAAGACCCCGATGTGCTGGACACCTGGTTCTCGTCGGCGCTGTGGCCGTTCTCCACGCTGGGCTGGCCGGAAAAAACTCCGGAATTGGAAAAGTTCTATCCGACAAACGTTTTGGTGACCGGCTACGACATCCTGTTCTTCTGGGTAGCGCGGATGATGATGTTCGGCACCTTCGTCGGCGGCGACGACGCGATCACGCTCGGCGGCCGCCGCGGCCCGCAGGTGCCGTTCACCGACGTGTTCCTGCACGGGCTGATCCGTGACGAGTCCGGCCGAAAGATGAGCAAATCCAAGGGAAACGTCATCGACCCGCTGGACTGGGTGGAGATGTTCGGAGCCGACGCGCTGCGGTTCACGCTGGCCCGCGGCGCCAGCCCCGGCGGTGACCTGGCCGTCGGCGAGGATGCCGTGCGGGCGTCGCGCAATTTCCTTACCAAGCTGTTCAATGCCACCCGGTTCGCGCTGCTCAACGGTGCGAGCCCGGCGCCGCTGCCCGAACTCGCTGACCTGACCGACGCCGATCGCTGGATCCTGGGACGGCTGGAAGAGGTTCGCGCCGAAGTGGATTCGGCCTTCGACGTATACGAGTTCAGCCGCGCCTGCGAGGCGCTTTACCACTTCGCGTGGGACGAGTTCTGCGACTGGTACGTCGAGCTCGCCAAGACGCAGCTCGCCGACGGGCTGACGCACACCACCGCGGTGCTGGCCACGGCACTGGACACGCTGCTGCGGCTGCTGCACCCCGTGATCCCGTTCATCACCGAGGCGCTGTGGCAGGCGCTGACCGGGGCAGAGTCGCTGGTGATCGCCGACTGGCCAAAACCCGCCGGGATCAGTCTGGATCCGGTTGCCGCGCAACGAATCACGGACATGCAAAAGCTGGTGACCGAGGTCCGCCGCTTTCGCAGCGATCAAGGTCTGGCCGATAGGCAGAAGGTGCCGGCCCGGCTGGCCGGCATTGCCGAAGCCGATCTGAACACCCAGGTGGCCGCGGTGACGTCGCTGGCCTGGCTCACCGCAGGCGGCGAGGACTTCCGTCCGTCGGCGTCGGTGGAGGTGCGCCTGAGCGCCGGTACGGTCGTCGTCGAACTCGACACCTCGGGCACCATCGATGTGGCCGCCGAGCGTCGCCGCCTGGAAAAGGATTTGGCCGCAGCGCAAAAGGAATTGGCGTCGACCGCCGCGAAATTGGACAACGCGGACTTTCTGGCCAAGGCCCCGGAAGCCGTCGTCGGCAAGATCCGCGACCGCCAGCGGGTGGCCCAGGAGGAAACCGACCGGATCACCGCCAGACTGGCTGCGCTGCAGTGACTTTCGAGCCTTATGAGCCGGCCGGGCCGGCCGAGGAAGTTCCCACCCCGGACGAGATCGCGTCCCTGCTACAGGTTGAGCATCTGCTGGACCAACGCTGGCCGGAAACGAAAATCGAGCCGAGCCTGACCCGGATCAGCGCGTTGATGGACCTGCTCGGCTCACCGCAACTCGCCTACCCGTCGATCCACATCGCGGGTACCAACGGTAAGAGCTCGGTGGCGCGGATGGTCGACGCGCTGGTGACCGCGCTGCAGCAGCGCACCGGCCGGACCACCAGCCCGCACCTGCAGTCGGCCGTCGAACGCATCGCGATCGACGGAAAACCGATCAGCCCGGCGCAGTACGTGGCGACGTACCGGGAGATCGAGCCGTTCGTGCAGATGGTCGATGCGCAGTCGCAGTCCGACGGGGGCCCGGCGATGAGCAAATTCGAGGTCCTCACCGGGATGGCGTTCGCCGCGTTCGCGGATGCTCCCGTCGACGTGGCGGTGGTCGAGGTTGGCCTGGGCGGGCGTTGGGACGCGACCAACGTGATCAACGCAGCGGTGGCCGTCATCACACCGATCAGCGTCGACCACGTGGAATACCTCGGCGCCGACATCGGCGGGATCGCCGGGGAGAAGGCGGGAATCATCCACAAGGCGGCCGACGGTTCCCCGGACACCGTCGCGGTCATCGCAGGTCAGGTGCCGGCGGCGATGGAGGTGCTGTTGGCGCAGTCGGTGCGCGCCGACGCCGCGGTCGCCCGCGAGGATTCCGAGTTCACGGTGCTGGGCCGCCAAGTCGCGATCGGTGGCCAGTTGCTGCAACTGCAAGGCCTGGGCGGGGTGTACTCCGATATCTACCTGCCCCTGCATGGCGAACACCAGGCGCACAACGCGGTGCTGGCACTGGCCGCCGTCGAGGCCTTCTTCGGCGCCGGCGCACAACGTCAGCTCGACGTGGACGCTGTCCGGGCCGGTTTCGCCGCCGTCATCAGCCCCGGTCGGCTGGAGCGCATGCGCAGCGCACCGACCGTGTTCATCGACGCCGCGCACAATCCGGCCGGGGCGGCCGCGCTGGCGCAGACGCTGGCCGGCGAGTTCGACTTCCACACCCTGGTCGGGGTGATCAGCGTGATGGCCGACAAGGACATCGACGGCATCCTCGCGGCGCTCGAGCCGGTGTTCGATTCCGTTGTCGTGACCCACAACGGGTCGCCGCGGGCGCTGGATGTCGAGTCGCTGGCGTTGGCCGCAGGGGAGCGGTTCGGACCCGACCGGGTGATTACCGCCGAGAACCTGCGCGACGCCGTCGACGCCGCCACCGCACTGGTCGACGACGCCGCCTTCAAGGGGCCAGTGGGGCCGGATGGGGAGGCCTTTGGGGAGGGTCCGATGCTTTCCGGCGCCGGGATCGTCATCACCGGTTCGGTCGCCACGGCCGGGGCCGCCCGCACCCTGTTCGGACGTGATCCGCAATGACCCAGGACCAGCCTCCGACTGCCCCTTCGGATCCTTGGAAGAGCTTCAGCGGGGTGATGGCCGCGACGTTGATGCTGGAGGCGATCGTGGTGCTGCTGGCAATACCGGTGGTCGGCGCGGTTGGCGGCGGGCTGACGGCGGTGTCGCTGGGCTATCTGATCGGGCTGGCCGTGCTGCTGATCCTGCTTACCGGGCTACAGCGCCGGCCCTGGGCGATCTGGGTGAACTTGGCAGCACAAGTGGCGGTGCTCGCCGGCTTTGCGCTGTACCCGGGCGTGGGATTCATCGGTTTGCTGTTCACCGGAGTGTGGGCCCTGATCGCCTATCTCCGGTCTGAAGTCCGGCACAGGCAGCAAGAGCGGTAGGAACACGGGCTTTCGCCGCCGGACTGAGCTGATTCTGTACGCTGTGCGCCGTGACCGAACGGACCCTGGTATTGATCAAGCCGGACGGCGTCGAGCGACAGCTGATCGGCGAGATCATCAGCCGTATTGAGCGAAAGGGCCTCAAGATCACGGCGCTGGAGCTCAGGCAGGTGAGCCAGGAGCTGGCCAGCCGACATTACGCCGAGCATGAAGGCAAACCATTCTTTGGATCGTTGCTGGAGTTCATCACTTCGGGACCGGTGGTGGCGGCGATCGTGGAGGGGCCACGAGCCGTCACGGCGGTTCGCCAACTGGCCGGAGGCACGGACCCCGTGGAGAAGGCCACACCCGGCACGATCCGGGGGGATTTCGGGTTGGAAACGCAGTTCAATTTGGTGCACGGGTCCGACTCGACCGAGTCGGCCCAGCGCGAGATCGCGCTCTGGTTTCCCGGCGTTTAGGGCGAGGGCGAGCGGGGCGCGAGCGCCCGTCCGCGGGGCATCCGCATCACGGGCGAGTGGGCGCGGCCTGTGGTATGGGATACTGACCCAGGGTGAACGTCGCCGGACCGGCTTCGGACCGGCTAAGGACACCCGAATGAAGACTCTGACAAGCGCGACAATCGTTCATCCCGCGATCTGGCGCGGCATGTCAAGCCCTCATTCAGCACGGCGCCGAGTGGGTTCTCAATGAGCTGCTCGGGGTGAGACCATCACAAGCCCGGGAGAAGTGACCCGGGCACATAGTGAAGCCCTCGCGTGGCCGCGTCGAATGGACGCGCCCGGGGGCTTGAGGAGAATACGTGGTAGACGGTGCCCCAACTTCAGACCCAGCAAAAGAGCCGACACAGCACGAGGAACTGCCGGACCGCCTGAGAGTCCACTCGCTGGCACGAACGCTGGGAACCACCAGCAAGCGGGTGCTGGACGCGCTCAGCGAACTGGACGGACGAATCCGAAGCGCGCATTCCACCGTGGACCGTGTCGACGCGGTCCGGGTGCGCGATCTGCTGGCCGCCCAACCTGACGCCCCTGACGTCATGGCCGAGCCCGCCCCGCCGGGCGCGCCCGAGGAACCGGAATCCCGGTTGATGCTGGAGACCACGATCGAGCGGCCGACATACATGCCGCTATTCGTTGCGCCGCAACCGCGACAGGTGGACGAGGACACCGAAGACGATGCTGCGGAGGACGTCGACGAGTCGGATGCCGAGGACGACGACGAAGAGCAGGCCGATCGGCCGGCCAACCGCCGGCGGCGTCGCGGCCGTCGCGGTCGTGGCAGGGGACGTGGCGAACAGGCCGGATCCGACGGCCAGGGCGACGGAGCCGACACAGACGAAACGGAACGGAAGACCAAGGACTCCGCCGAATCCGAAGAGGCCGAAGGGTCAGACTCGGCCGATGCCGATGACAGCGATTCCGAAGACGACGGCGACGATGAGAACGGCTCGGCGGAGGCCGCTAATAAGCGCCGCCGTCGGCGGCGGCGGCGCAAGTCCGGCTCGGGCGACGACAACGACGACGGTCCGGCGCCCGACGATCCGCCCAACACCGTGGTGCACGAGCGGGCGCCGCGCTCCGGCAAATCCGGTGGTGACAATGGTGGCTCCAACGGGACGGCCGGCGCCGAGATCAAAGGCATCGATGGCTCTACCCGGCTGGAGGCCAAGCGCCAACGCCGCCGGGACGGACGCGACGCCGGACGGCGCCGCCCACCGATATTGACCGAGGCCGAATTCTTGGCTCGCCGCGAAGCGGTCGAGCGGGTGATGGTGGTGCGCGACAGGGTCCGCGCCGAGCCACCCCACCCGGGTGCGCGGTACACCCAGATCGCGGTGCTCGAGGACGGCATCGTCGTCGAGCACTTCGTCACCTCCGCCGCTTCTGCTTCCCTCGTGGGCAACATTTACCTGGGCATCGTGCAGAACGTGCTGCCGTCGATGGAGGCGGCCTTCGTCGACATCGGTCGTGGCCGCAACGGCGTGCTCTACGCCGGAGAGGTCGACTGGGAAGCCGCGGGGCTGGGCGGGTCCGACCGCAAGATCGAACAGGCCCTCAAGCCCGGCGATTACGTCGTGGTCCAGGTCAGCAAGGATCCGGTCGGCCACAAGGGCGCGCGGCTCACCACGCAGGTGTCACTGGCCGGCCGCTACCTGGTCTATGTGCCGGGCGCGTCGTCGACCGGGATCAGCCGCAAGCTGCCCGACACCGAACGGCAGCGGCTCAAGGAGATCCTGCGCGACGTGGTGCCGTCCGACGCCGGCGTGATCATCCGGACCGCATCGGAGGGTGTCAAAGAGGATGACATCCGCACCGACGTCACCCGCCTGCAGGAGCGCTGGCAGCAGATCGAGGCCAAGGCGACCGAGACTCAGGAGAAGGCTGCCGGCGCCGCGGTGTCGCTGTACGAAGAGCCCGACGTGTTGGTCAAGGTCATCCGCGACCTGTTCAACGAGGACTTCGCCGGCCTTATCGTCTCCGGCGATGAGGCCTGGAACACCATTAATGACTATGTGAACTCCGTTGCACCCGACCTGGTTTCGAAGCTGACAAAATACGAACCCGCCCAGGGCCCGGATGAGCAGACCGGACCGGACGTCTTCGCGGTGCATCGCATCGACGAGCAACTCGCCAAGGCGATGGACCGCAAGGTGTGGCTGCCGTCGGGCGGCACGCTGGTGATCGACCGTACCGAGGCCATGACGGTGATCGACGTCAACACCGGCAAGTTCACCGGGTCCGGGGGCAACCTCGAGCAGACGGTCACCAAGAACAACCTCGAGGCGGCCGAGGAGATCGTGCGCCAGCTGCGGCTGCGTGACATCGGCGGCATCGTGGTCGTCGACTTCATCGACATGGTGCTGGAATCCAACCGCGACCTGGTGTTGCGTCGGCTGACCGAGGCGCTGGCCCGCGACCGCACCCGCCACCAGGTGTCCGAGGTGACCTCGCTGGGCCTGGTGCAGCTGACCCGCAAGCGGCTGGGGACCGGGCTGATCGAGGCGTTCTCGACGTCATGCCCCAACTGCGGCGGCCGCGGGATCCTGCTGCACACCGACCCGGTCGATTCGACCGCGGCGACCGGGCGCAAGTCCGAGTCCGGCAGCCGGCGCGGCAGGCGGTCGAAGAAGAAGTCCGACGAGCCCTCCGAGCAGCCCGTTGTGGCCAAAGTGCCCGCTCACGCTCCCGGCGAGCATCCGATGTTCAAGGCAATGGCCGCGGGCTCGTCCACGGTGGCCGATCGCGATGAGGACGACTCCGCCGAGTCCGACGAAGCGGTCGAGGAAGCCACCGCCGAAGCCGAAGAACAGACGGTCGATCAGGTTCCCGCCGACCTGGAGGACACCGACCAGGACGACTTCGAAGACAGCGAAGAGGACACCGAAGATGCCGACGAGCTCGACGAGGACTCCGAGGACGACGACGACCTCAGTGATGATGACGAGGACCTCGACGACGATGACGACGAGGACCTCGACCTGGACGACGACCTCGACCTCGAGGATTCCGACTCCGATGAGGACTCCGACGATGACGATTCGGACTCCGAGACCGACATAGAGGTGTCTGCGGGCGCCGGCGTCGCGATCGACACCGGCTCGTCCTTCGAACGCCCGCGCCGGCGGCGCGCGGCGGGCAGGCCGGCAGGCCCGCCGATCCACGTGGACTGAACAGGCCTAGTCACTCGGGTCACTTGGGTCACTCTGGCCATTCTGGCTCCCGCGGCGAAACGGTGGACAAAAGGCCACGTCCGGACCTTCGGTAACCGCGTGGCAGATGTGGCGGTTTGACCCTGTAGCCGCTGGTCACGTACCCTTGCACAGTTGTCGTCAGGCTGAGCGCCGAGAGTTCGGCCGGCGAGCGGGACACAGGGCCCGCGCCCAAGACCCACCACGCGCGCGGCCGGTGGCACGCGCGCGAACCCATAACGGCTGGCAGAAAGAGGCAGGAGCAACGATGGCGACCTACGCAATCGTCAAGACCGGCGGCAAGCAGTACAAGGTCGCCGTCGGAGACGTGGTCAAGGTCGAGAAGCTCGAATCCGAGCCCGGAGCCAAGGTATCGCTGCCGGTAGCCTTGGTCGTCGACGGCGCCAAGGTCACCACCGACGCCCAGGCGCTGGCCAAGGTCGCGGTGACCGGCGAGGTGCTCGAGCACACCAAGGGCCCCAAGATCCGTATCCACAAGTTCAAGAACAAGACCGGCTACCACAAGCGGCAGGGGCACCGTCAGCAGCTGACGGTCCTCAAGGTCACCGGCATCAAGTAGCGAGGCGACAGACATGGCACACAAAAAGGGCGCTTCCAGCTCGCGCAACGGCCGCGATTCCAACGCTCAGCGGCTGGGCGTCAAGCGGTTCGGGGGCCAGCTCGTCAAGGCCGGCGAGATCCTGGTCCGCCAGCGCGGCACCAAGTTCCATCCGGGCGTCAACGTCGGGCGCGGCGGCGATGACACGTTGTTCGCCAAGGCGACCGGGGCGGTGCAGTTCGGCGTCAAGCGCGGACGCAAGACCGTCAACATCGTCGCGGCCGGACAGACCACCGACTGAGCTCGGACCGAGCGCAGCGAATGTATACGTAGCGCTCCGCTAAGCACCATGCCTCGGTTTGTCGATCGCGTCGTCATCCACGCGCGGGCGGGTTCCGGCGGTAACGGTTGCGCTTCGGTCCATCGCGAGAAATTCAAGCCGCTGGGCGGCCCCGACGGCGGCAACGGCGGGCGCGGCGGCAGCATCGTCTTCGTCGTCGACCCCGCGGTGCACACCCTGCTCGACTTTCATTTCCGCCCGCACGTCACCGCGCCGTCAGGCAAGCAGGGGATGGGCAACAACCGCGACGGCGCCGCCGGCGCGGACCTGGAGGTCAAGGTGCCCGATGGCACCGTCGTACTGGACGAAAACGGCCGGCTCCTGGCCGACCTGGTCGGAGCGGGCACGCGGTTTGAAGCCGCCGCGGGCGGCCGGGGCGGCCTGGGCAACGCCGCGCTCGCGTCGCGCGCACGCAAGGCGCCCGGCTTTGCACTGCTCGGCGAGCCGGGCCAGGCCCGCGACCTGGCGTTGGAACTCAAGACCGTCGCCGATGTCGGCCTGATCGGGTTCCCGTCCGCCGGAAAATCCTCGCTGGTATCGGTGATTTCGGCGGCCAAACCCAAGATCGCCGACTATCCATTCACCACGCTGGCTCCCAACCTCGGCGTCGTCTCGGCGGGGGAGCACACCTTCACGGTGGCCGACGTGCCCGGCCTGATCCCGGGTGCATCGGCGGGCCGCGGCCTGGGCCTGGATTTTCTGCGGCACATCGAGCGGTGCGCGGTGCTGGTACATGTCGTCGACTGCGCCACCGCCGAGCCGGGCCGTGACCCGATCTCCGACATCGACGCGCTGGAAGCCGAACTCGCGGCCTATACCCCCACCCTGCAAGGCGATGCGGCACTCGGTGACCTCGCCGCGCGGCCTCGGGCGGTGGTGCTCAACAAGATCGACGTGCCGGAGGCCCGCGAGCTCGCCGAGTTCGTCCGTGACGACATCATCGCCTCGCGCGGCTGGCCGGTGTTCTGTGTGTCGACGGTCACGCGAGAAGGCCTGCAGCCCTTGATCTTCGGGCTGTGGCAGATGGTCGAGACCTACAACGCCGCGCGCCCTGAGGCGGTGCCGCGCCGGCCGGTGATTCGCCCGGTGCCCGTCGACGAGAGCGGATTCACCGTCGAGCCGGACGGACAGGGTGGCTTCGTCGTCACCGGTGTACGGCCCGAACGATGGGTCGGCCAGACAAACTTCGACAACGACGAAGCCGTCGGCTATCTCGCCGACCGCCTGGCGCGCCTGGGCGTCGAAGACCAACTACTGCGCCTGGGTGCACAACCGGGGTGCGCGGTGACCATCGGCGACATGACCTTCGACTGGGAGCCGCAGACGCCCGCGGGACAGCAGGCCTCGTTGTCGGGCCGGGGCACCGATGCGCGGCTGGAGCGCAGCGATCGCATCGGGGCCGCCGAGCGCAAGGCGGCCCGGCGGCGCCGCCGCGAACACGGTCCCGAACATGATGGGGCCTCGTGAGCGAGCACCGAGAAGCCGTCCGCACCGCGCGCAGCCTCGTCGTCAAGGTCGGGACCAACGCACTGACCACGCGAAAGGGGATGTTCGACGCCGGCCGGCTGGCCGGACTCGCCGACGCGATCGAGGCGCGGATGAAGGCCGGCACCGACGTCGTCATCGTTTCTTCGGGCGCCATCGCCGCCGGCATCGAGCCGCTCGGATTATCCCGTCGCCCAAAGGATCTGGCGACCAAGCAGGCCGCCGCCAGCGTCGGGCAGGTCGCTCTGGTGAATTCGTGGAGCGCCGCGTTCGCCCGGTACGGTCGCACGGTCGGGCAGGTGCTGCTGACCGCGCACGACATCTCGATGCGGGCGTCCCACACCAACGCCCAGCGCACGCTGGACCGGCTGCGCGCGCTGCACGCGGTGGCGATCGTCAACGAGAACGACACGGTCGCCACCAACGAGATCCGGTTCGGTGACAATGACCGGCTTTCGGCGCTGGTGGCCCACCTGGTCGGCGCCGAAGCCCTGGTGCTGCTCTCCGATATCGACGGGCTCTACGACTCGGATCCGCGCAAGGTGCCGGGGGCGCGGTTCATACCGGAAGTGGGCGGGCCGGCGGATCTGAACGGCGTAGTCGCGGGTCGGGGCAGCGAGCTGGGCACCGGCGGGATGGTGTCGAAGGTGCCGTCGGCGCTGTTGGCCGCCGACGCCGGCGTGCCGGTGCTGTTGGCCGCTGCGACCGACGCCGCGAACGCGCTCAGCGACGCCTCGGTGGGCACGGTGTTTGCCGCGCGGCCGGACCGGATGTCGGCGCGCCGGTTCTGGCTGCGCTACGCCGCCGAAGCCGCCGGGTCGCTGACTCTCGACGAGGGTGCGGTGCGCGCCGTGGTCGGGCAACGCCGTTCGCTGCTGGCCGCGGGCATCACCGCGGTGTCAGGCCGGTTTTACGGCGGCGACGTGGTCGAATTGCTCGGGCCGGACTCGACGATGGTGGCCCGAGGTGTGGTCACTTATGACGCGGCCGAGCTCGCCACCATGATGGGCCGGTCGACCTCCGAGCTGCCCGACGAGCTGCGCCGGCCCGCCGTGCACGCCGACGACCTGGTCGCGGTGTCGGGGGTTAACTGAAGGGGTTGCTATTGGCCTGCCAGGCGGCCGATTCGGGGCGCGGCCCGTAACGGCGGATGTAGTCCTCGTGCATCTGGGCTTGTTTTTCCCGTTTGAGGACGTCGACCAGGTTCGGGTCGAGGCCATGCTGTGCCAGCCGGTGTCGACGCCAGACCTTGTTCAACGCAAGCGAGACCAGCAGCGCCCAGGCGTAGAGCGGCACCGTCATCTCGGTATGCACGTACAGCGAAGCGGGCAGCAGCCAGAACGGTGCGAGAACGAACAGCGGTGGTATCGCCCACCGGAACATGTGCCGGCGCACGGCTCCTTTGCCCGCCAGATCGTGAGCGACCCAGCTGCGCATCGAGTCAGGTAGGCACCGACCGTACGAGTAGGCGATGTACTGCCAAAGGTTGGGTTTGGTGCTGGTCATGGCTGCTCCTACTGCAATGCTCCGGCCGCCAGGGCGGCCGAGTTGATCCGGGTCAACACCTCATGCAGGTGCTGAAGTTCGTTCATGTCAACGCCCAGGCGTGCGACGACGGAGGGCGGAATCGCGAGCGCGCGCCGGCGCAGGGCGGCGCCGTCCTTGGTGAGGTCGACGTCGGTGGAGCGCTCGTCGACGGCGTTTCGGGTACGGGTGATCAGGCCGAGCGCCTCCAGGCGTTTCAGCATCGGCGACAGCGTGGCCGAATCCATCTGCAGCGTGGCCGCGATCTCCTTGACCGACAGCGGTTTGTGCTGCCCCGTTGACGCCTTCTCGTGATCCCACAGTGTCAGCATCACCAGATATTGCGGATGGGTCAGCCCCAACGGCTCCAACAACGGCCGATAGACCGCCAAGACGGCGCGGTTGGTGATGCTCAGCGCGAAACAGACCTGCCGTTCGAGGGCAAGCGGGTCGACCTCCGGTGCGGTCAGCGCAGTCACATTTCGTATCGTACCCTAATAGTTAGGACGCTATCTATATTGCGTTCGTCACAGGTCAGCACTCCGAAGCGGCCTTCAAATACAATGCACCCCAGACGATCTCGGCCAGTGTGGCGGCCAGTTCCGTGTCGTAGTCACGTGGTTTCGTCGGAAGGCTCTGGTGGCAAACCCTCTCGACCATCCAGGTCAGTGCGCTGGCCGTGGTGGCCGCCGGCAGCTCACGGCGGATCGAGCCATCGGCCTGGCCGTATTCGATGACCCGAGTTAGTCGCTGCGAGATGTCGGTGAGCAGATCCCGATACGTCGCCGCGACCGACGGGTCATAGGCCGCCATCTCGTTCAGCGCGACGAGTATCGGCTGATGGCGTCGGTAGTTGGCGATGATGCCGGCCATCGCGGCGCGGACGTCGTCCGGGTCGTGGCGCCAGGCCACTGCCCACCAGCGCTGCGCGCCGTCGGCGAGGTCGCCCATCACCTGGCGCGCAAGCCGGCGCAGCAGGTGGGCTTTGTCCTCGAAGTAGATATAGAAGCTGGCGCGAGAAATGCCCGCCTCGGTCGACAGCCGATCCACGCTGAGTTCGGTGAAACTGGCGCCCTCGCTCATCAGCCGCTCGGTGGCGTCCAGCAGCCGGCGTTCCATATGCTCTCGGCGCTGCTGGCGCGTCACCTGCGGCTTGCGGGTCACCGATGGCATACGCGCAGCATACCCCACGTTTCGACATATTGACTAGACAATATGTCTAGGAATAAAGTCGGGTTTTGTTCCGGTCTGTTGGAGGATTTTCATGACGGCGATGACAGGGATGTCTGGCACTGGTCGCGCTTACGACGCGATCGATTTGTCCTCGCGGGCGTTTTGGTCCACGACGGCGGCGGAGCGGGAGCGCTCGTTCGCCGAACTGCGCGCCGAGCGCCCGGTGAGCTGGCACCCTCCTGTCGAAGACGCCCTGATGCACGATCCCGACGACCGCGGTTACTGGGCGGTCACCCGCCGCTCCGACATCGCCGCGGTGAGCCGCAACAACGAGGTGTTCCTGTCCGGCAGGGGGGTGATGTTCGAGAACGTCCCCGTGGAGCTGCTCGAAGCGTCGCAGTCCTTCCTGGCGATGGACCCGCCGCGGCACACCAAGCTGCGCAAGGTGGTTAGCGCCGCATTCACCCCGAGGCAGGTCCGCCGCATCGAGGACTCGATCAACGCGAATGCCAAGACCATCGTCGAAGAGCTCAAAGCCGCCGGCAGCGGTGCCAATTTCGTCGAACTCTGCGCCAAGGAGCTGCCCATCCGCACGTTGTCGGACATGGCGGGCATCCCGGAATCCGAACGTGAGCGCGTCGCGCACGCCGCCGAGGTCGCCGTGTCCTGGGCCGACCCCGAATCGATGGACGGGCGTAATCCCCTGGAGGTGCTGATCGAGAATCAGCTGTATTTGCATCAGGTGGCCGGTGCACTCGCCGCGGAGCGCCGCGACCGTCCCGGTGACGACCTGTTTAGTGGGCTGGTGAACGCCGAGGTCGACGGTGACCGGCTCACCGACGCCGACGTGGCCGCGTTTTTCGTGTTGTTATCGGTGGCCGGCAACGACACCACTCGACAGACCATCAGCCATGCGCTCAAGGCGCTCACCGACTTTCCCGCCCAGCGGGCGTGGCTGTTGGAGGATTTCGACAACCGCATCGGCACCGCGGTCGAGGAGTTCGTCCGTTGGGCCACCCCGGTGATGACTTTCCGGCGCACGGCCGCAAGGGATTTCGAGCTCGCTGGGCAGACCATCCGGGCCGGCGAGAAGGTGGTCATGTTCTACTCGTCGGGCAACTGGGATTCCGAGGTGTTCGACGATCCGGACTGGTTCGACCTCAGCCGCAGCCCCAATCCTCATCTCGGCTTCGGCGGCGGCGGAGTGCACTTCTGCCTCGGAGCCCACGTCGCCCGCGCGCAACTGCGCGCATTCTTCGCAGAACTGTTGCGGCAGCTGCCGGAAATTCACGCCGGCGAGCCGGCATACGTTGCGGGCAACTTCATCCATGCCATCCGCAGCATGCCCTGCAGGTTTTGATCGGCGCGCGCAGGGCTATCGCCGGCAGCGCGTCGGACGTCGCTTCGAGAATCTTCCAAGAATCTGTCAAGGCGGTCGTCGGACGTTGGTGTCACGCACGTCGACACCAAGGAGAACGTAGTGTTCCGGACTCAGCAGTTGACCCATTTCGGCACCCCTGCCGTCGCAGCAGCACCCCAGATTCCGCCTGCTGCACCGGTCGGCAGCACATGGGCGCAGAGCAGTAACGACCCCTTCTTCATCGAGAGCAGCCCTGCCGCGATGGGTTACCGCTCCGCTCCGAGAGGCTTCGCTGGCGGTGGCGGCCGACGCGGCGGACGGCGCAGCCCTTAACGGCATTTGCGAATCTTCTCAATGGACGTTTGGCTTCGGTCACGTCTCGGTATGGCCTTGTCTTGGCCCTCACGCAAACGCGGACTACCACACGACAGGATGCCGAACCTGGCGGTGGGCCTGAGGTGCCGCTAGAAGCTGGCTGATCTACCGCGTCCAACGACCTATTGCAATGACCACCAATGGCATTCGGACTGCCAGTCGGAGGTTGTCCCGAGTTCCGTGGAACTTCGGTGGCGGTCCGGTGAGCATCAGGCTGCGCTCACCTGGTCATTGTGCACGACAGGTTCGGCGGTTTCGCGTTCGAGTGCAGCGCGGACTGTGGGTAG